>NZ_JAGIQL010000006.1 GCF_017813245.1 Streptomyces montanisoli | reverse complement strand
GGATCAGTCCGGGCACGTCCGCCAGTCGGGGCGCGCCCGGACTGGCGGACGTGCCGGGACCGGCGGACGCAGCGGGACCGGCATCCGTGGCGGGACCCGCGGACGCAGCGGGACTGGCATCCGTGGCGGCCCTCGCGGCCGCGGCCGGTCCCGCGTACTTGCCGGGTCCTGCGGACGTGCCGGGACCGGCAGCCGTGGTGGGCCTCGCGGCCGCGCCGGGTTCTGCCGACGCACCGGGGCCCGCGGACGCTGCGGGGCCGGCATGCGTGGACGCACCGGTGTCTCTCGCCCCTCCGGCGTCCGCCGAGGGCTCGGTGCTCGCCCCCGGCGCGCTCCCCGCCCTCGGCCCTGCCTTCGCTTGCGTTCCCGCCTCCGCCTCCGCCTCCGGAGCCGGCTCCGCCGCCCCGCCCGCGGCGATGTCCGTGCTGGGCGCGGCAGTGCCCGAGGCGGGCGCCGCCCGCTCCGCCGGCGCGGCGCGCTCGCCGCGCTGCCCGCGTGCCGCGTCCGCGAGGATCCAGTGCCGGTGCAGTTCGACGAGCTGCTCCGGCGTCGCCCGGCACACCCGGGCGAAGCGCTCCACCGGCGCGTACTCGTTCGGGACCGCACTGCCGTTGCAGTAGCGATGCAGCGTCGACGTGCTCATGTGGAGCCGCTTGGCCAGCGCCCCGTAGCTCAGCCCGGATCGGTCCTTGAGTTCCCGCAGCAGCGTCGCGAACTCCTCCGGCCGTCCAGCCTCTGCCGCCCCTGACACCCGGTTTCTCCCTCTCCCAGCGTCCCGTTCGCGCGTTCCAGGGGCCCTGTGTTCCCCCAGTTCAGAGCACGTTCTTCCGTTCCAGTGTCCCCGACTGCCCGCCGGGCGTGGCGGCTGGGACGAATCTCCCCACAAGCTCGAGCCATCAAAGCACCGCACCGACCTGAACAGCGGAAGAGGCACGACCACATGACCGCAATCCGAAACGCCCGCGTTCGCAACTCCGGCCTCCTGGGCGCCCGCCCCGGCACTCGTCCCGGCGCCCGCCTCGCCGGCGGCGCCCGCCTCGCCGGCGCCGCCGCGACCGTCGTGCTCGCCGCACTGTCCCTGACCGCGTGCAGCAGCGGAACGGGAGTCAAGGACGAGGGCGCCTCGACGGAAACCTCCGCGAGCGCGACTCCCGCCACGGACACTCCCGCGGCCACGCCCTCCACCGCCCAGGCCTCGTCGGGCTCATCCGCGGGGCGCCAGGCCGAGTCGCCCGGGCCCGTGTCGCCCGGGGCCGCGTCGCACCGGACCGCGGTGCACCCGGCCGCGCCCGCCGCGTCGCGTCCGGCCGTCGAGACCGCCGCCAAGGCCCCCTCGTCCCACCGGAGCCCGGTCACCTGCCAGGGCTCCAACACCAGGACCGTCGCGTCCCCGGTGCGCAGGCCGCTGAACCACCTGCTCATCACCGTCACCAACACCGGCGACAGGCCCTGCTACCTCTACACGTACCCCTCCCTGCGCTTCGGCGAGGCGCAGGCCGAGCCACTCGCCATCAGGGACTCGATTCCGCAGGCGGTCGTCACGCTCGACCCGGGCGAGTCCGGTTACGCCGCCGCGATCCTGTCCGCCGGCGACGGCAGCGGTGGGCACGGCCGCACCGAGAAGTCCCTGACCGTCTACTTCCACGGCCGCTCCGGCAACGAGAGCGTCGGCACGGGCGCGCACCCGCCGCTGCCCGCGAAGGGCGTCCACATCGACGACTCGCTCAGGACCACGTACTGGCAGCAGTCCATGGGCGACGCCCTGAACTGGTGACGGCGACGACGCTGACGGCGACTGCGACGACGGCGACGGCGACGACGCTGACGGCGGCAACCGGGCCGGTAGGCGCGATGAGTTCACTCGCGACTCCTTGACGCGATTGGCCCAGACCAACATACTGCGACCGAACAGACGGCCGTCTCGCAGGCGGGCAACCGCAACTCGCCTGCGCGCACGGCTACTTACCTCCCCATCGTGCAGTGCGCAGCGCACCACCCGCCGTCGGACGCGTCGTTCTCACTGTCCCCCGCGGCGGCACCCCACCCGTATCAGTGGAGCCGCTCATGAGATCGATATCCCAGCACGCCAAGAGACCGGGGAGACGGGGCGCGTTCGCAGACGCGTTCGCGTTCCTCTCCCGCCTGCGCCGCGAGACGGCGCTGGTGGCAGTGGGCCTGCTGGCCCTGCTCTTCGCCTTCCCCAGCACGGCAAGCGCCGTGACCGTTCCCCCGCCGCCCTCGGGCTGGAACACCATCTTCAGCGACGACTTCTCCGGCGGGTCGGGCAGCGGCCCGTCGGGAAGCTGGAAGTACGACACGGGACCCGGATCGAGCTTCGGGACCGGCGAGATCGAGACGATGACCAACTCCCGCAGCAACGTCTACCTGGACGGCGGCGGGCACCTGAACATCACCGCACTCAAGAGCGGCAGCAGTTGGACCTCGGGTCGCATCCAGACCACCAGCGCGAACGTCGGCGCCCCGGCCGGCGGCAAGCTGGAGGTCACCGCCTCCATCAAGCAGCCCAACCCCGCCAGCGGCTCAGGCTACTGGCCGGCCTTCTGGATGCTGGGCGACGGACAGTGGCCGGAGAACGGTGAGATCGACATCATGGAGGACGTCAACGCGCTCTCCGACGTCGCCGGCACCATCCACTGCGGTACGTACCCGGGCGGGCCCTGCAACGAGGGCAACGGCATCGGCAGCGGCCTGCGCGGCTGCTCGGGCTGCCAGACCGGCTACCACACGTACTCGATGATCCTCGACCGCACGAACACGTCCAACGAGTCGATCACGTTCTACCTGGACGGCACGCAGTACTTCAGTGTGAGCGAGGGCCAGGTCGGCGCCTCGACGTGGCAGCAGGCGTACGACCACAACCTGTCGATCATCTTCGACCTGGCGATGGGCGGCGGCTTCCCGAACGGCGCCTGCGGCTGCACCACACCGAGCTCGTCGACCAGCTCGGGCGGGACGATGAGCGTGGGGTACGTGGCCGCGTACACGACGGGCGGCGGCGGCTCGACCCCGCCCCCGTCGGGCGGCAAGCAGATCACGGGCTACGGCGGCCTGTGCCTGGACGACCGCTCGTCCAGCACGGCCAACGGCAACCCGATCCAGATCTACACCTGCAACGGCACCGGCGCACAGCAGTGGACGTTCGTCCAGGCGGGCACCACACTGCACGTGCTGGGCAAGTGCCTGGACATCAACGGCGGCGGCACCGCCGACGGCACACTGGTGCAGCTGTACGACTGCAACAACACCGCCGCGCAGGTGTGGATACCGCAGTCGAACGGCGCGCTGTACAACCCGCAGGCGAACAAGTGCCTCGACGATCCCAACTGGTCCACGACAGCGGGCACCCAGTTGCAGATCTGGGACTGCACAGGCGGCACCAACCAGGTCTGGCACCTGCCTTCCTGACCCGCCTCGACCAGTCTCCGCCTCCACCAGTCTCCACCTTCGCCAGTCTCCGCCCTCGGCCGGGCGGGAGCCCTCCACGGCTCCCGCCCGGCCGAGGCGTGCGCGCCGCCGGAAAGATCCGATGCGCCCCAACGTCCGGTAGAGCACGTTCATCCCCGGTGGTCGTCCCAGCCGGGAACCACGTGCACCGGCACACCTTCCCCGCGCCACAGCTCTATGACGGCCGGGTTGTCGTCCCACGCGGCCACCGGCCTGTACCGCTTGCGGATGCCGGCGAGGATGTCGCGCTTCACCTCGAAGTCCGGCCGGTAGTCGCCGCGTGCCCGCATCCACATCGCGTCGGAGGGCACGTCGTGCAGCGCGAGCCACATCGCGGTGTGGTTCCGCCAACGCGTCTCACGCGCGGTGACGATCAGCACGGCGCGCCCGGCCGCGTGCGCCTCGCGCGCCGCCTGGACGACGTGGGGGTGGGGCGGGCAGTCCACGGAGGCGGAGTGGAACGCCGCGAACCGGCCCGGCCCGTCGAGCAGGTGCCGAATGCCGCGGACGTCGCAGAGCGTGCCGTCCATGTCGAAGAGCACGGCCTCGCGGAGCCGGTCACGCATCGGCCTTCTCCCGCGTGCAGTGCTGCGCCCGCACCCGCAGCAGCCACGCCTCGACGGGGGCCTCGTCGGGCCGGTCGGGCAGCGGGCTGACGGTGCGGTCGAAGCGCGCTTCGAAGTCCTGGAGCATCGGCAGCGCGGCCATGGCGTCCCGCGCCACCTCCTCGCCGAACGCGAAGTAGGAGTCAGGATCGTCGACGCGAATGTCGAGCCTGCCCGTGGCGTAGAGGTGGTAACCCTGGTGGCACAGGCGACGCAGGTGCCGTGCGTGCTTGGCCGTGCGGCGGTGGACGTCAGCGGATGAGCTGCTGCCGCGGCGGTCGTAGAGGCGCTTGAACTGCTGCGTGGCGTATCCGAGGTAGGCCGCGCGCACGCGCGACGCCGACAGGAACGCGGACCTGATGCCGATCAGCTCGTCACCGAGCGCTGTGCGTACGTCGTACAACTCGTCGGTCAGCCAGACCAGTTCGAGCACCGTGGGGTTGGCGCGCAACGCGAGCCGAGCCCACTTGGCGGCCTCGTGGAGGGCGCGGTCGGGCTCGTGTGTCACATGGCTCTCCTGCGGCCGGTGCAGACCGTGCAGAGCCTCGGTGGGGACGGCGAAGACGCCCAGGCGGTCGATGTCGGAACCGGGCCGGGCGAGCCCGTAGGCGGTGGAGCCGACGATGCCCGAAAGCACCATGGCGCGGCGCGCAGGTATCACTCCGACCCCCGCAGACAGGAAGCGACAGCAGACAACAGCAGACAAAGGACAGCAGTCAGTGCCCTTCACATTCTCGACTGCCCGCCCCGCCCCCGCGTGCCCGCCCCGCCCCCGCGAATCCTTTTCACGGTAGCGGGTTTCACTGGTTCGGCGGCGCCGGCGTGGCCCCCGGCGGGGGACGGGCCCACGCTGTACAGACGAGCCCGCCGGCTGAACAGGAGTGGCCATGCACGACTACCCGCTGCTGAATGTCTTCTGGACCATGGCGGAACTCTTCCTCTGCATCCTGTGGTTCTTCCTGCTCTTCAAGGTCATCAACGACATCTTCCGCAGCCACGACATGGGCGGCTGGGCCAAGGCCGGATGGGTCATCCTGGTCATCCTGCTGCCGCTGCTCGGGGTGCTCGTCTACGTCATCGCGCGCGGCCAGTCGATGGGCAGGCGCGACGTCGAGCAGGCGCGGCAGCAAGAGGCGGCGGTGAGGGACTACATCCGCGACGCGGCCGGCGGCCGACCGGGCACGGCCGACGCGGGCGCGGGCGGTGCGGGCGACGCCGGCGCGGGGCATCTCGCGAAGCTCTCCGAGCTCCGCGACCACGGCGTCATCACGGACGAGGAGTTCCGCAGAGCCAAGGACAGACTGCCCGCCGCCTGAGTGCGGCCGGGGTCAGAGATCGATCTCGCCGCCGGGGTCCTCACCGCCCGCGTCATAGCGGCCGGTGAGGACCCGTTCCCTCAGATGCTCGACGTAGAGGGCGGTTTTGATCTCCAGCGGGAAGTCGGGCGGCCAGATCTGCCGCTCGTAGCGGAAGCGGCGGCCGCGGTACGAGAAGCGGGTCTCCGCGTGGACGGAGGCCTCCTCGGCCACGACGGTGAAGCGCTCCAGGCGCCCGCCCACCAACCCCGGCAGCCGGCCCGCGGCGAAGAGTGCGTCGAGCCCTTCACGCGCGAGGGCGCGGAAGCGCTCGACGTACTCGTCCCGGGTCTCGTTCACGTCCACGAGGGACATCCTCCGTCGTCCTGCGAGACGCGCAGAAGGCGCGCTGCCCTCGACGCGCGATGCCGCGGAGAGTAGACAAGGGTGAACGCGGGGCATCGCGCCGCGCGCTCGACCGATCACGGCCGGGGACGAGGGAGGGGCGGTCGACCATGAGTGAAACCAACGACACGGAACCCGCGGAAGGATCCGAGGAGCCCGCCGTCACGGACAGGGACATGGAGACGGACACGGGCACGGATGCCACGGACGGGACGGCGTCCCAGAAGCCGTCGAACGGCGAAGAGCCCGGTGCGAAGCCCGACGGCTGGCCGGGCATCAGCTGACGCGCTGACAACACACCGGGACGACAGCCCTCAGGGGCCCGACCCGCCGAGCGGATCAGGCCCCTGTCCAAGACGGGACAGGACGGGTCAGCGCAGCCCGGCGAAGAGGTCGGTCTCGGGTACCGGCGCGCCAGTGGTGTCCCTGACGCGTACGAAGGTCTCCAGGCCCATGAACTCGCCGAACCGCTCCTTGCCCATCTTGAGGAAGAAGATGTTCTCGCCCTGACTGGCGTGCGCGGCCAGCGCGTCGAACTTCTGACCGCTGAAAGCCGTGACGTCCACCCAGGTGGTGACTTCCTCGTCGGGAAGACCGATCTCGGCGATCGCGGCGGCCTCGGCAGGATCCGGCTCCGGCATGTCCTCACTGAACTCGCGCATGGTCTCGCCGAACCGCTGCATCAACGAGCGGGGCATCGTCGTCCAGTACACCTTCGGTGTCAGCGCGGTCATCTCCAGCGCCGCCATCGTGATGCGGTTGGCCTGGATGTGGTCGGGGTGGCCGTAGAAGCCGTTCTCGTCATAGGTGACGACCACATCGGGCCGGTAGTGCTCCATGAGCTCCGCGAGCCGGGCGGCGCCCTCCTTCACGGGCGTCTGCCAGAAGGACCCGGGGGCGTCGTTGCTCGACCAGCCCATCATCCCCGAGTCGGCATAGTCCAGCATCTCAAGATCGCTGATCTTCAGCGCGTCACAGCTCGCTCTGAGTTCCTTGCGGCGCATCGCGGCGACGGCGACCGGGTCATGCCCGGGATCGCCCGGCTTGACACCGCCCAGCCCATCACCGCAACCACCGTCGGTACAGGTCACGAGCACGGTGCGGACGCCTTCCGCCGCGTACCGCGCCAGAATCCCCCCGGTCCCGGTGGCCTCGTCGTCGGGATGGGCGTGCACTGCCATGAGCGTCAAGGGTCGGTCAGTCATGCAACAGTCCTTCTGCAGAAATACGTCGTGGCCCGGGCGCGCGGTGAACGACCGCCGGCCCCCGTGTCCCCCGCCCGTGGTGGCGTCGGGCCCCCCGTCAACACAACCCTTCCGACCGGACAGGTTGTTCCCGTCGTCGAGATGCGCCGACCATGCATATTTGCTTGGCTTTGTCATGTAGTGCCCGATTTCGAGGCGAGGACACCGACCATGAGCTCAGAAGAGACGTCGGCACGACTGCGGCAGATGCGCGAGAAGGCCGGCGAACTGGCGAACGAGGCAGAGAAGACCACGGACCCGAAGGAGCGGCAGCGACTGATGGAGAAGTCCCGCAGGCTGCGCTCCCGCTCCGAACAGGAGAGCGGCATGCGAAGCGGCGACATCTACCCGTCGGAGTAACCCGCTGGACGTCGGCTGCCGCAGAACAGCCGAGCCGCGCGGCCCAGGGCGAATGACGCGTCTGTCCTGGCCGGCCAAAATCCGGCGTTCGAAGCCGTGCGAGATGCCCCACTCCTGGGCGGTTTGCCATTCCAGCTGCGGGCCCTCGGGAGTGCGGCCGGATCACACCTTCTTGGCGACGATCGTGTCCGGGACCAGCTGCTCCAGATCGTCGACGTCTGAGGTGAAGACCTCTCCCCGCGCCGCGCGCGGCGATCAGGCGATCGGGAGCCATGGCGTGGCCAGGCTAGCGATTCGTGACGAGGTGACCGCGACGTGTCGTAACCAAGCGGCGCCACCGTTCGCGGGTCTGTTGTTCCCCGTCGATCCACCGTGCTCGCGCGGTGTGTTCGGGAAGCGGAAGGCCCGCCATGAAGTGGGCGATGTCGACGTAGTAGGCGTAGTCGCCGCTCTGCGTGAGTTGGCGCAGGCGTGTAATCGCGGTGGCAAGGTCGTCCTGCGCGTCAAGGACGGCGTGGTGGAAGCACAAGGCCAGTCCCAGTTTCGCCGCCGCGTAGGAAATGCCGGAGACACCGATGTCAGCGAGCAGCGCGGCCGCCCGGCCGGGTAGGTCGGCGGCGAACCCCGCGTCGCGCACGAGCACGGCGATGCGAGCGGTCATCTCGCTGGAGCGCAGGCTGAGGTCGGACAAAAGGCGTTCCGCCAGATCGAGTTCGTCATCGGCCCGAAGCGGATCGGAGAAGGAGACGGCGAACGCGAGATGCGCCTGCACCATGGCCGCCTCGCCGATCACACCGTGTTCCTCAGCTTCGTTCCGGCCTGCCAGGTAGGCGGCTACCGCCCGCTCCATGTCGCCCTGAACCCACCACACGTCTCCCAGCACCCGATGCTGCCGCCCCTCCCAGCCCAGCCTCTCCGCGACTTCGACCGCGGTCGGGAAGTCTCCGGACAGTCGGCTCAGGTGTGCCAGGCCGCGCCGAGCCGCGGAAGCGAGCCGACCGTCGGCGGAGGCGACGCGCTGCATCCCGCGACGTGAATCGTCGGTCAGACCGAGGTCTCGCTGGGCCTTCGCCAGGTAATACGTGGCCAGTTCGGTCAGATCGTCGGGGAGCAGCTCCGAGGCGAGTACGGTCGAGAGCCGGCCGATCGTGTGTTCGCGGTGCTCGTGCTGGCGCCGGGCGATGGCGCTCAGCGTTTCCACCAGGGCGTCCGCAGGAGTCAGCGGGCCGTCTGGCGACGTGGCGTCGGCGGCGGGAAGCGCCAGTGGTTCCCAGATGGAGTCACCTACGTACTGGAATGCCGCATCAGCGAGCCAGTCGAGACCGAGACCGAAGTCCCGTGCGAGAAGCAGCCCTTGCTGAAGACAGCCGACGAGGACGGCTCGGTCGTGTCCAAGCTCCTGGCGCCACTGGGATTCCAGTGCGTGGAAGGCCCGTTGGGCCGCGCGCCGCCAGTCCTGTTCCGACCATCGGTCGTCGCTACCGTCGTCCGCGTTGCGAATGGCGGAACGGATCAGGTCGTGGACATGGAAGGGCCACACACCGGAAGAGGACTCCTGGATGAAGGGGCGCTCGGTCAGTCGTAGGGCCGGCGCGTCGCGGTCCATGCCGGCGGCCCGGGTGGCCAGGGCTACAGAGAACGCGCTGAGCAGGCTGACCGAGCGGAGCACATGGCGTTCCTCGGCGGTCAGATCGCTGAGTGTACGGGCGATCAGGGCGGGGAAATCGTGGTCGAAGTCGGCGACCTGTGGTTGTCTGCCGCCACGTCGGAGTTCCAGGTAGCGCATGACGGACAGGTCCAGGTACAGCGGCAACCCATGGGAGCGCCCGGTGATGACCCGGCGGACCGGTTCGGCGATCAGCGGCTGCCCGTCGCGGCTCAGCCTGCGGACCAGGTAGTCCTCGCAGTCTTCGGGAGAGAAGTCGCCGATCAGGACCTGACGGCCCGAAACAAAACGCTCCCCATGTTCTGTGTTGGCTGCGAGACCGGGCCACGCGTGGGGCCCGGTCCAGTCGAGCTGTCCCTCCAGGCTCCTCTCCGCCCACTGGAGGCGGTTGCGTCCGGTGACGACGAAGAACGCGTTGGGCATCAACCACACGATGCGTTGGAGCAGACGTTCGAAGTCGCGGTGCGTGCGGTCGCCGGTCTCCTCGAAGCTGTCCAGCAGGAAGACGGGTAGCGCGCTCTTGGCGGCCGCGATTTGGGCCAGGTCCCACGCGAGGAGGTGCGGGTAGAAGCTGAGAGCCTCCAGATCGGGCTCGGCCTCCAGGAGGTCGGCCAGGCGGGAGCAACCGGCGAGGGCGCGTACGGACTGGTGCCGTTCGCGTAAGGCCTTGATGAGCGCTCCGGCCCCGTGCCCGAGCGCGCTGCCTACTGTGCCCGGCAGGAGCAGGGCCTGGGCGACATCGCTGAGGGCGGACTGCATCTGCTGGGGGAGCGCGGCAGCGGCGCTGAAGCGGCTCAGCAACCCGCCCTGGCGCAGGTGGTCCTCGATCGTTTCGCCGGGATGGTTGTGCTCCCAGTAGCGGCGCAGGGCAAGGTCGAAGGCGGGCATCGGCCGGCCGAGGGCGGCAAAGGCAGTACGGATGGTGAGGATGACGCGTTCGAAGTCCATCCCCGCGGCGCGCGCGAGATCGATGCGGACCGGCAGAGTCCGCTTCTCGGGGTGGGACGGCGATGCCCATTGCGCCGGGCGGTGCTCGCTGCGGGCCAGCGATGCCTCGATCTTGCGGGAGAGCGTGGACTTGCCGATCCCGCCCACACCGTGGAACACGAGGATGTTGCGGCGGGGAGCTTCCAAGTCCTCCACGTCGAATTCCGCACTGGTCACGTGCCGTGAGTGCTCGGCAAGGCCGGCCGTTACGGCCTGCCACTGTGCCTGCCGGTTCGTGAACGCCTCTATGGCGGCGATGCTTTGATCATTCGAGCTGAACAACGTCCGAAGGTCCCGCCCTGCCACAGCTCCCCCTGACATTCGTATGGAGACAGGCCAAGCTCGTCGACGACAGCATGGCACGCCTGCATCCCAGACGAACTTGCGGTACGACCCGCCCACTCCTAGTGCCGCTGCACGTCAACCTCGACATCGGATTCGCGCATGCGCGGGTCCGAGCGGTTTGAGCTGCTCCACATCAGGCTGTCTCACCAGTCATCCACCGGGAGAACCCGCCGTCTTCCGAGCGATCTCCAGGAAGCAGTCAGAGGCCTGACCCGCGAAAGCGGATCAGGCCCCTGATCTGGTACTTCACTGTCGGGGTGGCGGGATTTGAACCCACGGCCTCTTCGTCCCGAACGAAGCGCGCTGCCAAGCTGCGCTACACCCCGATGCCGTGTCGTGCTCCGGCAACGTCGTTTACTCTAGCCCACCCACGGCCTCAAGCGAAATCCGATTCTGGTGGGGCCGCAGCTCCGGGCGGCGCGGTCCGCGAGGACGAGGAGCAGCGCCAGGGCGTAGAAGACGGCCGACAGCGACACCAGCGCGGTCGCCGTACCGGTGGGCTCAGGCCCTCCACGGGGACTCCGGGGACTCGAATCCGTGCCTTCATCCCCCATCACGGTAGGGGGAGCGCGACCTCGCGCTACGAAGCCCTCGCCGTCAGCGTCAGCAGCGTCGCCTCGGGTGGGCAGGCGAAGCGGACCGGCGTGTACCGGTTCGTGCCGCATCCCGCCGAGACGTGCAGGTACGAGGTGTGCCCGGCCGAGCGGTGCGTCGACAGGCCCTTCACACGGTCCGTGTCCAGGTCGCAGTTGGTGACCAGCGCCCCGTAGAACGGCACGCACAGCTGCCCGCCGTGCGTGTGCCCCGCCAGGATCAGCGGGTAGCCGTCCGCCGTGAACGAGTCCAGTACGCGCAGGTACGGCGCGTGCACGACGCCGATCGAGATGTCGGCGTCCGCCTCGGGGCCGCCCTCCACCTGCGCGTACCTGTCGCGCTTGATGTGCGGGTCGTCGAGGCCGGTGAAGGCCAGTTCACAGCTGTCGAGCTTGAGCCGGCCGCGCGTGTTGGTCAGGTTCGTCCAGCCCGCCGCGTCGAAGGCGTCCCGCATCGGCTCCCACGGGTTGTGCAGTGCGTGCACCGCCGGGGCGTTGCCGTTCAGCCCGTGCTTGCCCTGAGCCTTTTCGAACAGGTACCGGGCGGGATTGCGCAACTTCGGTCCGTAGTAGTCGTTCGAGCCGAAGACGTAGACGCCGGGGAACTCCATCAGGGGGCCGAGCGCGTCCACCACCTCGGGGACGGCCTCCGGGTCCGAGAGGTTGTCGCCCGTGTTCACCACGAAGTCCGGCCGCAGGCCCGCCAGCGACTGGAGCCAGCGCCGCTTCTTGCGCTGGCCGCGCACCATGTGGATGTCGGAGACCTGGAGGACCCGCAGGTCACGCATGCCCTGCGGCAGCACGGGCACGGTCACCCGGCGCAACCTGAACGAGCGGACTTCGAACCCCGCGGCGTAGGCGACGCCTGCCGCGCCGGCCGCCGCGATGGACAGGGGGACTCCGTAGCGTGCGCGCATACCCCCATCGTCGCAGACCTCGCGTGAGGCCGATCACTCGCCCGGGCGCGTGCCGGCGCTACGGGCATCCCGCGGCCGCGGCCGTGATCCGCGGCCATAGGCCGGGGCCGTGATCCGCGGCCGTAATTCGGGGCCGCCGTTTCGGCACTCCTGCCACAATTGGCCCATGACCAGCCTCAAGTCCAAGCTGCAGGAAGACCTCACCGGCGCCATCAAGGCCCGCGACGAGCTGCGCTCCGCCACGCTCCGGCTCACCCTCTCCGCCGTCACGAAGGAGGAGGTCTCCGGCTCGTCCGCCCGCGAGCTCGACGACGACGAGGTGCAGAAGGTGATCGCCAGGGAGGCGAAGAAGCGCCGCGAGGCGGCCGACGCCTTCGCCAAGGGCGGCCGCGCCGAGCAGGCCGAGCGCGAGCGCGCCGAGGGCGAGATCCTCGCCGCCTACCTGCCGAAGCCGCTGACGGACGAGGAGCTGGAGGCGATCGTCGCCGACGCCGTCGCCCAGGCGAAGGCCGGGGGCGCGGAGGGGCGTGGCGCCATGGGAGCCGTCATGAAGATCGTCACGCCGCGCGTCGACGGCCGCGCGGAGGGCGGACGCGTCGCGGGCGTCGTCAGGCGGCTGCTCGGCCAGTGAGGCCGGGGCCACGCCCAGCCTTTTGACGTGGCACGAGGAGGGGGCGCCCGCCCCGGCGTCAGCCGGGACAGGCGCCCCCTCCTCGTCTCGCCTACCTCGCGGTGGCCGACCGGTCGGTGGCCCTGACCGTGTCGGTGGCCGGGGCCGGGGCCGGGGCCGTGGCCCTGACCGTGTCAGTGGCCGTGGCCATGGCCGCCGTGACCGTGGTTCCCGCCGCCGAAGAACCCGGAGAACGGGTTGCCGTTGTCGGTGTTCCCGCCCCCTCCGCCGTTCTGGTCACCCGCGTTCTGGTCGGTGTTGCCGGGCTGCGTGTCGTTCTTCTGCGGGTCCTTGCCCTTGTCCTTCTTCATGTCGGGAAGGTTGATCGTCGGCAGCGACGGCGACGTCGTGCCCGCCAGCGCCCCGCTCATCGCGTCCCGCCAGATCGGGCCCGGCGTGTCCGCGCCCTGTACCTGCGTGTGGTACTGGCCGCCGATGGTGATGTTGCGCATCGAGACGTTGTGCGACGGGCCGCCGACCCAGACCGCGCCGGCCATGTCCGCGGTGTAGCCGACGAACCAGGCCGCGTAGAGCGAGTCCGTCGTACCCGTCTTGCCCGCGTTGTCGCGGTCCTTCAGGCCGGCCAGCGTACCGGTACCGTCCTCGACCACGCCCTTGAGCAGCGAGTTTATGACCGTCGCGGTCTGCTCGGACATGGCCTGCCGGCACTGCGACTTCGGCACGGGCAGCGACTTGCCGGTCGTCGTGGTGATCGACTGGATCGCGATGGGCGAGCAGTAGACGCCCTTGTTGGCGAAGGTCGCGTACGCGTTGGCCATCGTCAGAGGCGAGACGAGCTGCGTGCCGAGGGTGATCGACGGCACCTGGTCGAGCTTCTTGCCGTCGGCGCGGTGCACGCCCATCTTCGTCGCCATCTGTGTCACCGGGCAGACGCCGAGCTTGCTGATGAGCTGCACGAAGTAGGTGTTGACCGACTTGGCCATCGCCTCCTTCATGTTCATCGGGCCGACCTCGGACTTCGACTCGTTCTCCACCGTCGCGGGGGACGTGGTGCTGTTCTGCCACGTGCCCTTGCAGGTCTGGACCGGCGACGGGTAGTTCATCTTGTACGGCGCCGGCTCCACCAGGTTCGGGTCTGTGCCGCTGTCGATCGCCGCGGCCGCCGTGATCGGCTTGAACGTCGAGCCGGACTGGAACCCGTTGCCGCCGCCCATGTTGTGGTTGACGCTGAGGTTCAGCTGCGTCTCGTTCTTCCCGACGCCGTACGGGCGCGACTGGCCCATCGCGAGGATCTTGCCGGTGCCCGGCTGGACGAGCGTCACGGCCGTGGCGACCTTGTCCGACTGGTACACGTGCTGCTTGATGGACGCCTCGACCGATTCCTGCGCCTTCGGTTCGAGCGTCGTCTTGATCGTCAGGCCGCCGGTGTTCCAGCGGGCGGCGCGCTTCTTGGCCGTCTTGCCGAACGCCGGGTCGTTGAGGAGCTCGTTGCGCACGTAGTCGCAGAAGAAGCCCGCGCCCTTGACCGCCGTGGTGCAGCCGCTCTTCGGCCGCTTCACGTGCAGCTTGATCGGCTTGGCCTCGGCCGCGGCCGCTTCGGACTTCGAGATGTCGCCGACCTGGGCCATCCGCATCAGCACGGTGTCGCGCCGCTTCTTGGCGGTCGGCGCGTCGTTGATCGGGTCGTACTTGGTGGGCGACTGGACGATGCCGGCCAGCAGCGCCGCCTCGTCCAGGGTCAGGTCCTTGGCGTGCTTGGAGAAGTAGCGCTCGGAGGCCGCCTCGACGCCGTACGCCTGCTCACCGAAGAACGTGATGTTGAGGTAGTTCTCCAGGATCTTCTTCTTGCCGAGTTCCTTCTCGAGCTGGATCGCGTACTTCAGCTCCTGGATCTTGCGGCCCAGGGTCTGCTGCGTTGCCTGCGCGACCTTGGTCGGGTCGTTGCCCGCCTCCTCGATGAAGACGTTCTTCACGTACTGCTGGGTCAGCGTCGAAGCGCCCTGGGCCACGCCGCCGGACTGCGCGTTCTTGTTCAGCGCGCGGGCCACACCCTTGAGGTCGATCGCCCCGTGCTCGTAGAAGCGCGAGTCCTCGATGGCGACGAGGGCCTTCTGCATGTACGGGGAGATGTCCTTGAGCGGTACCACCGTGCGGTCGCGCGAGTAGACGTCGGCGATCTTGCCGCCGTTCGCGTCGAGGATGGTGGTGCGCTGGCTCAGCGGTGGGGTCTTCAGATTGGCCGGGAGCTCGTCGAACCCCTTCACCGTCCCCTTGGCCGCGAGACCGAGTGACCCGAAGGCAGGCAGCGCGATGCCGGCGAGCACGGCGCCGGCGAGCACGCTGACTCCCAGGAACTTGGCGGCCTGCTGGGTCTTGGACAGACCTCCGCCCGAGCGCTTGTTTGGCATGAGTGCAGCCTACGTTCTCGTTCGCCGGACAGGGGCCGAGGCTCTGGCCTAAGCTGCACTCGTCTGTCACGATTCCGCACGCCGCAGGTCGCGCCTACCCACTCGGGCAGGGCACCTACGGTCCGCGATCTGAAGGTCACACTTTCGTGTGAACTTATGGGTGGTCTCACGGGTGGGCTTCCCCGCTCGCGTTTCCGGCGCCCCGAACGCCGGGAGGGCGGTCGCGGATCTGCCCCGCGCGGGGACGGATACCCCTGTGACGAGGGCGAACTCCCGTTGCCCACGGGATTGTTCAGCCCCTTGCGCATTCACTCCCCTGGGTGATCTTTCGCGCACGCATAGTCCGTTCGGACCATTCAAGATTGGGCACGCAGGGGGTGTTGCGCTGTGCCCGCCGCCCGTAACGTCCTCAACTGGCAGCGGTGAATATGCCGCTTGCCGCCGTGGGGGAGCCTCGATTCGGGAGAGGACGGCGCCGGCATGGGCTGGGTAACCGACTGGAGTGCGCAGGCAGCCTGCCGCACTACCGATCCGGATGAACTGTTCGTTCAAGGTGCAGCGCAGAACAGGGCCAAGGCGGTGTGCACCGGGTGTCCGGTGCGTACGGAATGCCTGGCCGACGCGCTCGACCACCGCGTGGAATTCGGCGTGTGGGGCGGAATGACGGAGCGGGAGCGCCGCGCGCTGCTGCGACGGCGTCCGACGGTCACGTCGTGGCGGCGCCTGCTGGAGACCGCGCGCACGGAGTACGAGCGCGACGCGGGCCTGCTCCCCGCGGGACTAGAGGGCGACGACACGAGCTTCGAGACGTACGCGGCGGTCGGCTGACCGGGGCGGTTCGGCGGACTACCGCGCGAGGCTGTGCGGACGATCGCGAACGGTCCAGCTCAGCGATACTGCGGATGGTTCAGCGGGCGACCGCGGACGGTTCAGCGGGTGACCGCGGACGGCCTTCGGCCAATCGCGGACGGCTTCGGCCGTTTGCCGAGTACGCGCCCCACCCGGCGCGCCATGGCCGCTCCACGCCTCGGACGTCCGTACGTGTACGACGACGTGACCCGGTGAAAACGCCGGTGCGTTCCATCCGGCGCGATAGGCCTCACCTGGCCGAACTCGCCTCGTCAGGCCCCGCACAGGGCGCGGCACGTCGGAAACGGCATGCCGGACGCCCGCGCCGGTCACCTAGGCCTGGTCTACGCCCGGTCGCGATGGCCCGCCCCGATCGTCACGCGGAGGCGCCGCCCGTCGACAGGCGATCGCCCACGGACCTCAGCCCCGCCAGATCGTGCACATCGCCGGGCAGGGCGGGCACGACGACGACGGCCACCTCGGGGTGCAGCACGGTGAAGCGGTCCCGGGTGCGCTGCTCGCGCGCGATGACCTGCATGCGCTCGGCGTGCAGGCGCAGCAGACCGGCCGTCAGCTGTTCCACACTTGTGACAGAACCGGACAGTGGTAGATCGGAAGAATCGGTTGTATCGGTCGCATCGGGCGAACCGGACGGGTCGGTCTCCGGGGATTCGGGGTTCCCGGAGGGCCTGCCGGCCGCGCTACGGGGAGTGGCGCCACGGACACCATGCCCGCCCGCCTGATCCACAATGCCGGCCTCTTCAAGATTTTCCGCGGCCGCCCCGGCGCGGTCCGCGGACAGCCCCCGAGCACCGCTGTCATGCACACGGTTCAGCACGAGGCCGGCAAGCGGCATCCGCTCGGCCGCCAACCGCCGTACGAAGTAGGCGGCTTCACGCAACGCGTCCCGCTCGGGCGCCGCGACCACGAGGAACGCCGTGCCGGGAGCCTGCAGGAGCCGGTACGTGGCGTCCGCGCGCGTGCGGAAACCGCCGAACATCGTGTCCATGGCCGCGACGAACGTCTGCACGTCGCTCAGGAACTGCCCGCCCAGCAGCTTGCCGAGCGTGCCCGTCATCATCGACATGCCGACGTTGAGGAACTTCATCCCCGCGCGCCCGCCGACCTTCGCAGGAGCCATCAGGAGGCGGATGAACTTCCCGTCCAGGAACGACCCGAGGCGTTTGGGCGCGTCCAGGAAGTCCAGCGCGGAACGGGACGGCGGTGTGTCCACGACGATCAGATCCCACTCGTCGCGCGCCCGAAGCTGCCCCAGCTTCTCCATCGCCATGTATTCCTGCGTTCCGGCGAAGCCGGCCGACAGGGACTGGTAGAAGGGGTTCTCCAGGATCGCGCGCGCCCGCGCCTTGTCCGCGTGGGCCTCGACGATCTCGTCGAACGTCCGCTTCATGTCCAGCATCATCGCGTGCAGCTGGCCCGGGCCCTCGACGCCCTTGACCTGGCGCGGGGTGTTGTCCAGCGAGTCGATCCCCATGGACTGCGCGAGGCGCCGCGCGGGGTCGATGGTCAGGACGACCACCTTGCGCCCGCGCTCCGCCGCCCGTACGCCGAGCGCGGCGGCGGTCGTCGTCTTGCCGACGCCGCCGGAGCCGCAGCAGACGATGATGCGCGTGTCCCGGTCGTCCAGCAGCTCGTCCACGTCGAGCGCGGGCGCGGCAGGCGCGAGAGCTCCCGACGCGAGCGCCTCGTCCGCCGCCTCCCAGGCTTCGCCCGTGTCGTCGACGGCCGCGGGGTCGTCGAACTCGCCGGCCCCGTATTCATCGGCCCCGAACTCGTCGGCCCCGGGCTCGTCGGCCTCGGGCTCGTCGGCCCCCGCGCCCGCGGGGTCCTCGGCCTTGCTCATGCGAAAGCCTTCCCGAGCTGTCGAAGCTCTCTGGCCAGCCCGTACAGCCCCGCGAGGTCCATCCCCTCGCCGAGCAGGGGCAGTTCGTACGTGGGCACGCCGATCCTCTCCAGCACGGCACGCTGCTCGCGCTCGAGCTCCACGCGCTGGGCGTGCTCCGCCGCCTGGCCGAGCAGCGGACCCACCAGCTTCGTGGGCGCGGCGAGCCCGGCCGACGTGAGCACCTTGGTGATCTCCTTGCGGCGATCGCCGGACGCGGCCCGCACGGCCGCCTCGTCCAGCACATGCGGCCGGACCATGTTGACGATCACGTTGCCCACGGGCAGCTCGGCCGCCCGCAGCTCCGCGATGCCGTCCGCCGTCTCCTGGACGGGCATCTCCTCCAGCTGCGTCACCAGGTGCACCGCCGTCTCGCGCGACCTGAGGACGCGCATCACCGCCTGCGCCTGATTGTGTATGGGGCCGATCTTGGCCAGCCCTGCCACCTCGTAGTTCACGTTGAGGAAGCGCGTGATGCGGCCCGTCGGCGGCGCGTCCATCACCACGTGGTCGTAGACGAACCTGCCGGCGCGGTCGCGGCGCCGCACGGCCTCGCACGCCTTGCCCGTCAGCAGGACGTCACGCACGCCGGGCGCTATGGTCGTCGCGAAATCGATCGCGCCGAGCTTCTTGAGGGCGCGGCCCGCGCTGCCGAGCTTGTAGAACATCTGCAGGTAGTCGAGGAGGGCGCGCTCGGCGTCGATGGCCAGCGCGTACACGTCGCCCCCGCCGGACGCCACCGCGATCTTCCGCTCCTCGTACGGCAGCGGCTCCGTCTCGAAGAGCTGCGCGATGCCCTGCCTGCCCTCGACCTCGACGAGGAGCGTGCGCTTGCCCTCGGTGGCGAGGGACAGCGCGAGAGCGGCGGCCACCGTCGTCTTACCGGTACCGCCCTTGCCGCTGACGACATGGAGCCTGCTCACGTATTCGAGCCTAACCAGTCGGGTCGCGCCCTACGCACCAGGCCGCCCCCAGGGTTTCTCGGGGTCGGTCATCGGGGTCGGCCATCAGGGTCGGTCATCAGGGTGCGGCTACAGTCGCCTCCATGACCAAGTGGGAATACGCGACGGTGCCGCTTCTCGTGCACGCGACCAAGCAGATCCTGGACAACTGGGGCGAGGACGGCTGGGAGCTCGTCCAGGTCGTGCCGGGTCCGAACAACCCCGAGCAGCTCGTGGCCTACCTGAAGCGGGAGAAGGACGCGTGAGCGGCACGGTGGAGGCCGCGATCGCCGCGCGCGGGCTGACCCTGCCCGAGGTCGTGGCGCCGATCGCCGCCTACCAGCCCGCCGTGCGCAGCGGGGCGTACGTCTTCACCGCGGGCCAGCTTCCGATGGTGGACGGCAAGCTTCCGCTCACCGGCAAGGTGGGCGCGGAAGTGACCGCGGAGGAGGCCAAGGAACTGGCGGCCACCTGCGCGCTGAACGCCCTGGCCGCCGTGAAGTCCGTCACCGGCGACCTGGACCGCGTCGCGCGTGTGGTGAAGGTCGTCGGGTACGTGGCGTCCGCCGCGGACTTCACCGGGCAGTCCGGTGTGATCAACGGCGCGAGCGAACTGCTCGGCGAGATCCTGGGCGACAAGGGCGTGCACGCGCGCAGCGCCGTGGGCGTCGCCGTGCTGCCGCTCGACGCGCCGGTGGAGGTCGAGATCCAGGTGGAGCTGGCGGAGGGCTGACGGCCCGGGCGTCTCCCGTGGGGCCGCCCGTCGAACATCTGCCTCCCAGCGCATAGCATCCGCCCCATGCCTACAGGTCAGTGGTATCCGCCCGAGTGGCCGGAGCGGATCAGGGCGCTCGCCGCCGGTGAACTCGCCGTGGCCGCGCCCCGCCGCGCCGCCACGGTCGTGCTGCTGCGGGACGGGTCGCCCGGCCCGGACGTTCACATGCTGCGGCGGCGTGCGTCCATGGCCTTCGCGGCGGGCGCGTACGTCTACCCGGGCGGCGGCGTCGACCCGCGGGACGACGACCGGCTCGTGCGCTGGGCCGGGCCCGACCGCGAGACCTGGGCGCGCAGGCTCGGCGTCGGGCCCGCCGAGGCCCAGGCCATCGTCTGCGCGGCCGTGCGCGAGACGTACGAGGAGGCCGGCGTCCTGCTCGCGGGGGAGACCGGCGACACGGTCGTCGGCGACACCACGGGTGACGACTGGGAGGCCGACCGTGCCGCCCTCGCGGGGCACGAGCTCTCGTTCGCGGAGTTCCTCGGCAAGCGCCGGCTGACGCTGCGCAGCGACCTGCTCGGCGCGTGGGCTCGGTGGATCACGCCGGAGTTCGAGCCCCGCAGGTACGACACGTGGTTCTTCGTCGCCGCGCTCCCCGAAGGGCAGCGCACGAGGAACGCGTCGACGGAGGCCGACCACACCGTGTGGATCAGGCCCGAGGAGGCGACGGCCGCGTACGACAGGGGCGAGCTGCTGATGATGCCGCCCACGGTCTCGACGCTGCGCGCGCTGCTGCCGTACGGCTCGGCCGCCGAGGCCCTCGCCGCCGCCGACGGACGCGACCTGGCGCCCGTGCTCGCCACGGCCCGGATGGAGGCGGGGGAGCTCGTGCTCAGCTGGCCGGGGCACGACGAGTTCACCAAGAGGGTCAGCGCCACCGCGCCCGACGCGGCCGGGGGCGGTCCGGCATGACCGGCGCGTCATCCGGCGACGCGGCCGACGCCGGAGCACTGCCCGGCCGCCCACGGGCGTCCGTCGCCTCCGGCGCGGCCACCGCGCGCGCCGTGAACGTACTCGCGCCCAACCCGTCGCCGATGACGCTGGACGGCACCAACACCTGGATCGTCGCCGAGCCCTCGTCGGACCTGGCCGTCGTGATCGATCCCGGGCCTTTGGACGAGGCGCACCTGAGGGCCGTCATCGCGACGGCCGAGCAGGCGGGCAAGCGGGTCGCGCTGACCCTCCTCACCCACGGCCACCCCGACCACGCCGAGGGCGCCGCGCGCTTCGCCGAGCTCACCCGAACCCCTGTCCGCGCCCTCGACCCGGCGCTGCGCCTGGGCGACGAGGGGCTCGCCGCCGGTGACGTCGTCGCGACGGGCGGCCTTGAACTGCGGGTGGTGCCGACCCCTGGCCACACCGCCGACTCCCTGTGCTTCCACCTCCCGGCCGACCGAGCGGTGCTCACGGGCGACACGGTCCTCGGCCGCGGCACCACCGTCGTCGCCCACCCGGACGGGAGGCTCGGTGACTACCTCGACTCGCTGCGCAGGCTGCGGTCCCTGACGGTGGACGACGGCGTCACCACGGTCCTGCCGGGGCACGGGCCTGTGCTCGAGGACGCCCAGGGCGCCGTCGAGTACTACCTCGCGCACCGCGCCAACCGCCTGGCGCAGGTCGAGACGGCCGTCGAGAACGGTCTCGTGACGGCCTCGGAGGTCGTGGCGGAGGTGTACGCGAACGTGGACAGGACGCTCTGGCCGGCGGCCGAGCTCTCCGTGCGCGCGCAACTCGAGTACCTGCGGGAGCACGGCCTCACCCGCTGAGGAACCCTTCCCGCGGCAACGGGTCCTACGGGCGCGGCGTCCTGTGCCCGTGCACGCGCGCGTACTCGGCGGCCAGCCACGGGCCCAGATCGTCCGCGTATTCCGCGAGCACCGCCGGGTCCGTGACCGGCTCGAGGGCGACGGCGGCCGCCGCGCGCATCTGGTCGCCGCGTTCCGGGTGGTCCGGGTAGTAGTGCGCGAAGATCTCCGCCGACCGTGTGAGGTCGCTCGTCCAGCCGCCCCAGCGCGGCATCACCAGCGTGAACGCCGTGCGGACGAGGTGGCGTGCGTAGGCGCGGCTCAGCCGGGCCCGCTCGGCGGGATCGCCGGCCGCAGCGGCGTTCTGCCGGCGCCAGCGGGGCAGCCGCAGGTCGAGGCTGCCGTTGGTCTCGCGCGCGAGCCGCGAGTCCGGGCGGTACCGGGGCAGGCGGGCGGCCAGGTCCTCACCGATCAGGGGCGTGCACAGGCATGCGACGAACCACCCCATGTCGTACCGCTCGGCGTCGGACAGCAGCGTCTCCGTGCCGTGCAGCAGGATGCCGCCGCCGTCGATCACCTCGTGAGAGGCGTCGAGGGCGCTCTCCAGCGCGCGTGCGGTCTCCTCGTCGGCTTTTGTGGGACGCGCGTGCAGGGCGATCAGGAGGTCGAGGTCCGAGCGGCCTGGCCGTGCCGTGCCCCGCGGGATCGAGCCGTAGAGGTACGCGCTGTGCAGCCGCGCGCCGTATGCCTCGGCCACCCGCCGCCGTACGTCGTCGACGAGGGGTGCGAACGGGGGCTGCACGCGGTCGAGCGAGCCCTCCCTGGCGATGCGGCCGTCCGCGTCCAGGCCCTTGCCTCCGGCGTCCACGTCCAGGCCCGCGTCCACGCTCGGGCCCACGCCCGCGTCCACGTCCGGATCCACGGGTACGGGCACCGGCGCGTGTCAGCGCGAGCGCTTCGCGAGGCGCTCCACGTCCAGCAGGATCACCGCGCGCGCCTCGAGGCGCAGCCAGCCGCGCTGCGCGAAGTCCGCGAGGGCCTTGTTGACCGTCTCGCGCGACGCGCCGACGAGCTGGGCCAGCTCCTCCTGCGTGAGGTCGTGGACGACGTGAATGCCCTCCTCCGACTGCACGCCGAAGCGGCGCGACAGGTCGAGCAGGGCGCGCGCCACGCGGCCGGGCACGTCGGAGAAGACCAGGTCGGACATCTGGTCGTTCGTCTTGCGCAGCCGGCGCGCGACGGCGCGCAGCAGCGCGGACGCGACCTCGGGGCGCACGTTCAGCCAGGGGACGAGGTCGCCGTGGCCGAGGCCGAGGAGCTTGACCTCCGTCAGGGCCGTGGCCGTCGCCGTGCGCGGGCCGGGGTCGAAGAGCGAGAGCTCACCGATCAGCTCGCCGGGGCCCAGCACCGCGAGCATGTTCTCGCGGCCGTCGGGCGAGGTCCTGTGCAGCTTGACCTTGCCTTCCGTGACCACGTACAGGCGGTCTCCGGGGTCCCCCTCGTGGAAGAGCGCTTCGCCACGCGCGAGCGTGGTCTCACTCATCGAGGCGCGGAGCTCGGCGGCCTGGTCGTCGTCGAGCGCCGCGAAGAGCGGGGCGCGCCGCAGAACGTCGTCCACGAGTTCTCTCCTTGTCGACCTGCTCGGGGAATCAGTGGCGGTCCTTGCGGACAGCCGTGGTCCCCATGATGCCGTAGGTGCTGCTGGTGCCGTACGCGCAGCATCCTCTCCGTACGGAAAGTTTGACGTACAAAGGGTGTTCTGCCGTGCGCTGGGGCGGAATCGGGTGACGTCGGGTCCGTATCCGCCCGGATGTCAGTGCCGGGCTTTAGGCTGGCCGAGTGTCCGACTGACCAGTGGGAGACCGGCGAGAGCGCAGGCCAAGGGGGCTTGAAGAGTGTCCGCGGAACCCAGTTCCGCTGTGGGCGAACAGCCCTCGGCGAAAGCGAAGAAACAGAAGAAAGCCGCAAAACCGGAATCGCATCTGGCGATGGTCCGCAGGGCCCGCCGGATCAACCGCGAGCTCGCGGAGGTGTATCCGTACGCACACCCCGAGCTCGACTTCCGGAACGCGTTCGAGCTCCTGGTGGCGACGGTCCTGTCCGCCCAGACCACCGACCTCAGGGTGAACCAGACCACGCCCGCCCTGTTCGCCAGGTACCCGACGCCGGAGGACATGGCGGCGGCCGTGCCCGAGGAGCTGGAGGAGGCCATCAGGCCGACGGGTTTCTTCCGCGCCAAGACGAAGTCCCTGATCGGCCTCTCCGTGGCGCTGCGTGACCGCTTCGGCGGCGAGGTGCCGCCCAGGATCGAGGATCTCGTGACGCTGCCGGGCGTCGGCCGCAAGACGGCGAACGTGGTCCTCGGCAACGCGTTCGGCGTGCCGGGCCTGACCGTGGACACGCACTTCGGCCGGCTGGTCCGCCGCTGGAAGTGGACCGAGCAGGAGGATCCCGAGAAGGTCGAGGCGGAGATCGCCGCGATCTTCCCCAAGAGCGAGTGGACGATGCTCTCGCACCGGATCATCTTCCACGGCCGTCGCGTCTGCCACTCCCGCAAACCCGCCTGCGGGGCCTGCCCGATCGCCGAGCTGTGCCCGGCGTACGGCGAGGGGGAGACCGACCCGGAAAAGGCCAGGAAACTCCTCAAGTACGAGATGGGCGGCAAGCCGGGCCAGCGGCTCAGCCCTCCCGCGGGCTACCCGGGCCGCCCCGCGCCGCCGCTCGGCAACCCGGAGAGCCGCGCGTGACGGGCCGCGGCGGCCCGGCGCGCTGCCGGAGGGCGCGCTCCGTGCTCCGCGGAACGATCGCGTGCCAGGTGCGCGTTGAACCGCGGGGGTGCCGATGACGCACACGGAAACTCAGACCGATCCGCCGGGCCGCGGATCCCGGGCGGGCGGGGACGTGGATGTGACCGTCAGCGCGGACGGCCTGCCCGGCTGGCTCCAGCCCGTCGCGCGCGCCGCCGGCATCGTACGGCCGGAGCAGCTCAGCCGCTTCCTGCCGCCCGAGGACGGCGGCGGCAGGCAGTCCGCCGTCCTGATCCTGTTCGGCGAGGGCGAGCAGGGCCCGGAGCTGCTGCTGATGGAGCGCGCGAGCAGCCTCCGCTCGCACGCGGGCCAGCCGTCGTTCCCGGGCGGCGCCCTGGATCCGGAGGACGGCGACCCGGCGACGACGGGGCCGCTGCGCGCCGCGCTGCGCGAGGCCCGTGAGGAGACCGGCCTCGACCCGTCCGGTGTGCGGATCTTCGGCGTACTGCCGAGGCTCTACATCCCGGTCAGCGGCTTCGTCGTGACGCCCGTGCTCGGCTGGTGGCACACCCCGAGCCCGGTCGGCGCGGTCGACCCGGCGGAGACCGCGCGGGTCTTCACGGTGCCCGTGGCCGATCTCACGGACCCCGCGAACCGCTGCGTGGCCGTCCACCCCAGGGGCCACCACGGTCCCGCGTTCCGCTGCGGTTCGGCGCTCGTGTGGGGGTTCACGGCCGGTGTGATCGACCGCATCCTGCACCACGCGGGGTGGGAGCGGCCGTGGGACCACGACAAGCGGGTCCCCCTCGACTGGCGGGCATGACAGGCTGAGACCCACACGCGGCCGCCGGGCGCCGGCCCGGCGGGGCCCGGGACCCCGCGGGGCCCCGCGCTCGTCGCGTGAGGCCCTGGGACGACATTGCGAGGCAACTGACGGTGAACGTGCTCGACATCCTGCTGCTGGTCGCCGCGGTGTGGTTCGCGGTCATCGGGTACAGACAAGGGTTCGTCGTCGGCATCCTGTCGGTGGTGGGGTTCCTCGGCGGCGGTCTCGTGGCCGTCTACCTGCTGCCGCTGGCGTGGAAGCAGCTGACCCAGGACGCCAACGTGTCCACGACCGCGGCCATCATCGCGGTCGTCATCGTCATCGTCTGCGCCTCGGTCGGGCAGGCGTTCACCACGCACCTCGGCAACCGGCTCCGCAAGTTCATCACCTGGTCGCCCGCGCGCGCCCTGGACGCGACGGGCGGCGCGGTGGTCAACGTCGTCGCGATGCTGCTGGTCGCGTGGCTGCTCGGGTCGGCGCTCGCCGTGACGTCCCTGCCCACGATCGGCAGGGAGGTGCGCGGCTCGAAGGTGCTGCTCGGTGTCTCCAACGTGATGCCGAACAAGGCCACCACGTGGTTCACCGACTTCTCCTCCGTCGTTTCCCAGAACGGGTTCCCGCAGGTCTTCAGCCCGTTCGCCAATGAGCCGATCACCCAGGTCAAGGCGCCGGACCCGGCGCTCGCGGGCAGCCCGGTGGCGGCCAGGGCGCAGAAGTCGATCATGAAGGTCGTCGGCACGGCGTCCGGCTGCGGCAAGGTGCTGGAGGGCTCCGGCTTCGCCTTCACCAAGGACAGGGTGATCACCAACGCGCACGTCGTGGGCGGAGTGAGCGATCCGACCGTGCAGATCGGCGGCAAGGGCCGGCTGTACGACGCGAAGGTCGTCCTCTACGACTGGCAGCGCGACATCGCCGTCCTCGACGTGCCGGGCCTGCACGCGACACCGCTCAAGTTCAGCGCCACCGACGCGAGCAGCGGCGACAGCGCCATCGTCGCGGGCTTCCCCGAGAACGGCGCGTACGACGTCCGCTCGGCGCGCGTGCGCGGCAGGATCGACGCCAGCGGCCCCGACATCTACCACCGTGGCAACGTCACCCGCGACGTGTACTCGCTGTACGCGACGGTGCGTCAGGGCAACTCCGGCGGACCGCTGCTGACCCCCGACGGCAAGGTGTACGGCGTGATCTTCGCGCGGTCCCTGGACGACAACAGCACCGGCTACGCACTGACGGCGGACGAGATCAAGCCCGACGTCAAGGCGGGCAGGACGGCCGACCAGCAGGTCAGTACGCAGGGGTGCGCGCTGTAGCCGCGGCGGGGACGCCGGACGTGGCGGGGACGTCGGCCGTGGCCGGCGTCACGCGCGTACGGCCGTATGCCGTCTCTGCCGGTGCGTCATCTGCCGACGCGTCAGGTGTCAGGTCGCCGTGGCGCCGCGCGGGTGGCGCAGCCGCGCCGAGACCCAGCGGGCCCTGCGGCGGATGATGCGGGGGATTCCGAGCTCGAGCCTCGCGTCGGCCTCTGCCCGGCTGATGTCACCCCTCGGGTGCGTGATCGGCGTGGCGGCCGATGTGTGCCTCTTGCGTGCTGCGTCACCGTGATCGTGCGTCCAGCCCATACCCGACGTGTGCCCCCGCCCCATGGTCCGTAACCGCCTGAGTGAGAGCCAATCGGCCTATGCGCCCGGCATTTGGCAGCTCATAGGATAGGCGTACGAAGTCCACCCGTTCGGGCGGCCGAGCGACGGCTCATCGGTCCTGCGTGCTGTCCGCCAGCCAGGTGAGCAGCTCCGTGGAGAACGCGAGCGGGTCCTCCTCGTGCGGGAAGTGGCCCAGACCGTCGAAGAGCCGCCACCGGTACGCGCCCTCCACGTACTCGACGGACCCCGCCGTGGAACGCGTCCGCATCGCCGGGTCGGCCGACCCGTGCAGCTGCAGCGTGGGCACCCGGACCGGGCGCTTCATGCGCCGGTAGAACTGGATGCCGTCGGGGCGGGCGAGCGAGCGCACCATCCAGCGGTACGGCTCGATCGCGCAGTGCGCCGTCGACGGGACGAGCATCGCGCGCCGGTACGTCGCGATCGCCTTGTCGTCCGGCTTCTCCGGTCCCGACCAGTCCCTGATCAGCTCGCCCACCAGCTCGGCGTCGTCCGCCACCAGCTTGCGCTCGGGGATCCAGGGCCGCTGGAAGCCCCACACGTACGAGCCGGCGCGCGTCTGCGCGAAGTCGGAGAGCATCGCGGAGCGCCAGCGCCGTGGGTGCGGCATCGAGCTCACGACCAGCCGTCTGACCAGTTTCGGGCGCATCACCGCCGCCGTCCACGCGAGGTAGCCGCCGAGGTCGTGCCCGACGAGCGCGGCGTCCGGCTCGCCGAGGGAGCGTATGACGCCCGTGATGTCGAGGGCGAGGTTGGCCGGGTCGTAGCCGCGCGGCGTGCGGTCGCTGCCGCCCACGCCGCGCAGGTCCATGGCGACGGCACGGTACCCGGCGTCGGCGAGCGCCACCATCTGGTGGCGCCACGTCCACCAGAACTGCGGGAACCCGTGCAGGAGCAGCACGAGCGGCCCCTCGCCCAGCTCGGCGATGTGGAAGCGCGCACCGTTGGCGGCCACGTCGCGGTGGATCCAGGGGCCGTCGACGCGTACGGCTGATTCAGGGGCCGTCATGCAGACGAGCGTGCCACAGACTTGGACTCCGATGTGCCGGTCGCCAGCTCCCGCGGGTGCGGCTTGGCCTTCTGCAGGACGGACGCGGTGTCCTTGGCCGCCGCGATCGACTTCTTCGGCGGCTTGATCTTCTTCAGGACGAGCGCCGCGATGCCGCCCGCGAGACCCGCGATGACCACGAAGGCACCGGCGACGATCAGGAACGACCAGGCGAGGCCGAGGCCGAGGTTGTGGATGCCGTACGCGGCCGCGAAGCTGAACATGGGCAGCGAGAACAGCGCCATGATCCCGGCCACGCTGCCCGCGGCGCCGCCGATCGCGCCCTTCTTCACGTCCTGCCGCAGCTCAGCCTTGGCGAGCGCGATCTCGTCGTGCATCAGCTCCGACATCTCGGCGGTTGCGGCGGCGACCAGCTGGCCGAGACTGCGGTCGGCGGGTACGGCTTCGACGACGGTGCCCGCCTTCAGCGCATCGGCAACCTGCTTGTCGGGGTCGCTCATCGGTGACTCCCTCTCCTCGGCCGTAACCGTTCTCTTGTACTTCGTGTCCGCGTACTCGGGTACTACGTGTCCGCGTGCTTCGTATCTGTTGTCAGATCATGCCGGACCGCCGCCGTCCCCGCGCGTTGCCCCCGCGCGTTGCCCCCGGATAGGGCTGTCGGATCGGGCCGCCAGTACGCGGCGGCGTTGGTCATGGGTACCCCGGATCACCCGTCGTACGTACGAAAGGTCGTACGCACGGAAGCGGGGGTGCCCGGCACTCCGCGTGCCGGACACCCCCGCTTCAGCGTGCTCAGTCGTCGCTGGCGGCCGTCGGCAGCTGGCTCTGGATGAGCTCCATGACGGACGCGTCGGTGAGCGTGGTGACGTCGCCGAGCTGGCGGTTCTCCGCCACGTCCCGCAGCAGCCGCCGCATGATCTTGCCGGAGCGCGTCTTCGGCAGCTCCGCCACCGGCAGGATCCGCTTCGGCTTGGCGATCGGGCCGAGGGTGGCGCCCACGTGGTCGCGCAACTCGGCGACGAGGCCGTCGTCCACCGACGCCGTGCCGCGCAGGATCACGAAGGCGACGATCGCCTGGCCCGTCGTCTCGTCCGCCGCCCCGACGACGGCCGCCTCGGCGACCTTCGGGTGGGAGACGAGCGCCGACTCGACCTCGGTCGTCGAGATGTTGTGCCCGGAGATCAGCATGACGTCGTCGACCCGGCCGAGCAGCCAGATGTCGCCGTCGTCGTCCTTCTTCGCGCCGTCGCCCGCGAAGTACTTGCCCTCGAAGCGCGACCAGTACGTGTCGATGTAGCGCTGGTCGTCGCCCCAGACCGTGCGCAGCATCGACGGCCACGGCTCGGTCAGCACCAGGTAGCCGCCGCCCCCGTCGGGCACCTCGTTGCCCTCGTCGTCCACGACGGTGGCCGAGATACCGGGCAGCGGGCACTGCGCGGAGCCCGGCTTGGTCTCGGTCACGCCGGGCAGCGGCGAGATCATGATCGCGCCCGTCTCCGTCTGCCACCAGGTGTCGACGACCGGGGTCTTCCCGGCGCCGATCTTCTCCCGGTACCAGATCCACGCCTCGGGGTTGATCGGCTCGCCCACGGAGCCGAGCACGCGCAGGCTGGACAGGTCGAAGCGGGCGGGGATGTCGTCGCCCCACTTCATGAACGTACGGATCGCGGTCGGCGCCGCGTAGAGCAGCGTGACGCCGTACTTCTGCACGATCTCCCAGAAGCGGCCCTGGTGCGGGGTGTCGGGCGTGCCCTCGTACATCACCTGCGTGACGCCGTTGGCGAGCGGCCCGTAGACGATGTACGAGTGCCCGGTGACCCAGCCGATGTCGGCGGTGCACCAGTACACGTCGCTCTCCGGCTTGAGGTCGAAGACCGCGTTGTGTGTGTACGCCGTCTGCGTGAGGTAGCCGCCCGACGTGTGCAGGATGCCCTTCGGCTTACCCGTCGTGCCCGAGGTGTAGAGGATGTACAGCGGGTGCTCGGCGTCGAACGCCTCGGGCGTGTGCTCCGTGGACTGGCGGTCCACGATGTCGTGCCACCACACGTCGCGGCTCGTGTCGAACGCCGTCTCCTGGCCGGTCCTGCGGACCACCAGGACGTGCTCGACCTGCGGGCACTTGGCGACGGCGTCGTCGATCGCCGGCTTCAGCGCGCTCGGCTTGCCGCGCCGGTAGCCGCCGTCGGCCGTGATGACGAGCTTGGCGTCGGCGTCCTGGATGCGGGAGGCCACGGCGTCCGCGGAGAAGCCGCCGAAGACGACCGAGTGAGGGGCGCCGATCCTGGCGCAGGCCAGCATCGCGACGACGGCCTCGGGGATCATCGGCATGTAGACGGCGACGCGGTCGCCCGTGCGCACGCCGAGTTCGAGGAGCGCGTTGGCGGCCTTGGAGACCTCGTCCTTGAGCTGCGCGTAGGTCAGGCTCCGGCCGTCGCCCGGCTCGCCCTCGAAGTGGATGGCGACCCGGTCGCCGTTGCCGGCCTCCACATGGCGGTCCACGCAGTTGTACGCCACGTTCAGCTTGCCGTCGGCGAACCACTTGGCGAACGGCGGATTCGACCAGTCGAGGGTCTCCGTCGGCTCGGTGGCCCAGGTCAGCCGTTTCGCCTGGTCGGCCCAGAACCCCAGCCGGTCCGTCGTGGCCCGGGCGTACGCGTCCGCCTTCACGTTGGCGTGCGCGGCCAGATCGGCAGGCGGGGCGAACCGCCGCTCTTCCTTGAGCAGATTGGCCAGGCTCTCTTTGCTCACGACATCTCCCATTCCCAGGGCGTCCTACGTTTCCCCCGCTAGCTCATCAGCCGGACGCCCACGTGACAAGAGCAAACGGGCAATTGGTTTAGACCTCTGTGCGAGCGCGCCGTTCCGTGGCGGACGGCCCGTCAAGGGCCGCGAACGGCCCCTCGCCGCCGAGGCGGGGAGGGGCCAACACCCTCTCACGGATGGACCCGGAGGGAGCCCCGGACGCGCGCCGCCGCGAGGGCGGGAGCAGGGGCGGCCCGGGCGGTGCCGTGTCCCTACGGCACCGGCACCGTCTCGCCCAGGACGAAGGCGGGGTCGACCTGCGACGCCAGATCCGCGCCCGTCTTCGCGTTGCCCCAGCTCTCCGCGTTCTTCAGGTGGAAGTGCACCATCTGGCGGGTGTAGCGGGCCCAGTCCCGCTGCTCGTACGACCGCAGCGCGGCGGCCTTGAGCGTGTCGAGCGCCGCCCGGTTCGCCGATTCCAGCGTGGCGAACGGCGCGGGCCGGCCCTTCTCCATGGCACGGACCCAGTCGGAGTGGGAGAGCGTGACGAGCAGGTCGTCGCCGACCTCGTCGCGCAGGAACCTCAGGTCCGCCTCGTCCTGCACCTTGTTGCCGACGACGCGCAGCGCGACGCCGAAGTCGCGGGCGTACTCCTTGTACTGCCGGTACACGGAGACGCCCTTGCGGGTCGGCTCCGCCACCAGGAACGTCATGTCGAACCGCGTGAACATCCCGGAGGCGAAGGAGTCGGAGCCGGCCGTCATGTCGACCACGACGTACTCGCCGGGACCGTCCACGAGGTGGTTCAGGCACAGTTCGACCGCGCCCACCTTGGAGTGATAGCAGGCGACGCCGAGGTCGGCCTCGGTGAACGGGCCCGTGGCCATCAGCCGGATCGTGCCGTCGTCGAGCCGCACATCGCGCGCGCAGGCGTCGTACACGGGGTTGTCCTCCACGACGCGCAGCAGGCGCGAGCCCGCGCCCGGCGGCGTGGTCTTGATCATCGTCTCGGCCGAGGCGATGCGGGCGTTGCCGCCGCGCAGGTACTCCTTGATCAACGGGAGGTGCGCGCCCATCGCGGGGAGCGCGGCGGCCTGCTCGTCGGTCAGGCCGAGCGCGGCGCCGAGATGCTGGTTGATGTCGGCGTCCACCGCCATGACGGGTGTGCCGTCGGCGGCCAGGCCGCGGATGAAGAGCGAGGACAGCGTGGTCTTGCCGCTGCCGCCCTTGCCCACGAAAGCGATCTTCATGTTCACGTACCGTAGTCGATACGCTGCGGTGAGTCGCCGAGTTCCGTGAAGATGCCCACTCCCGGGTGGGTGGTGCTGTACGGGCGCGTAGCCTCCCTGCTTATGAGTACGTCCGCCTCTGACGCCTCCTCCTCCGGCTCGGCTTCCCCTTCCGGTTCCGGTTCCGGTTCCGGTCCGGCTTCCTCTTCCGGTTCGGTTCCCTCTTCCGGTTCACGCCAGGCCGGCACCCCGCGTCCGGCCGGCACCCCGCGTCCGGCGGGGCCGCGGCGGGAGGATCCGCTCGCCGCCCTGGCTTCCCTGCCGGGCGTGCCCGAAGCGGTGGAGTCCGTGCGCAAGGCCGTCGACCGCGTCTACGGCCACCGGGTGATGCGGCGCCGCGGTACGGAGGTCACCTCGGAGGCCGCGCTGCGCGCCGCGCGAGGCTCGGCCGCGCTGTCGGGCGCGGACTGGCGACTCGAAGAGGTACGCAGGCGCAGCGACTTCGGTGCGGAGGCCGAGGCGCGCGCGGTGGGCGCGGCATTGCGCGTGACGGCGGAGGCTGGGCAGCTGCTTTCGGTGTGGCGCCAGTCGCCGGTGCGCGTGCTGGCCAGGCTGCACCTGGTCGCCGCCGGCAGGGCGAGCGTCGAGGACGAGCGGGTCGGGCGCCCCCGCCTGGCGGGCGAGCCGGTCGTGGAGGCGCCGGGCGCAGACGCCCCGGGGCCGGTGGCGGAGGCGCCGCTGCCCGGCCCCGACGAGGTGGCGGGACGACTCGACGGGCTGACGGAGCTGGTGCTGGCGGGGACCGACGCGCCGGCGCTGGTGACCGCGGCGGTCGTGCACGGCGAGCTGCTGGCCCTGCGGCCCTTCGGCTCGTACAACGGTGTGGTGGCGCGTGCGGCCGAGCGGATCGTGCTGATCGATTCCGGACTCGACCCGAAGTCGATCTGCCCTGCCGAGGTGGGCCACGCGGAGCTGGGGCGTGCGGCGTACGCGGCCGCCTTCGAGGGCTACTTGTCCGGCACGCCGGGTGGCATGGCCGCCTGGATCGCGCACTGCGGGCAGGCGGTCGAACTCGGCGTCAGGGAGTCGACCGCGGTCTGCGAGGCGCTCCAGCGCGGGGCCGCCTGACGGCCGGCCGCCGGGCGACAGAAATGCGGCGGCACCGTGGGTGCCGCCGCTGGCACGGTCGCCGGGTTACCAAGCGTCCTCGAATGTTTGCCCATCAGGTCGGGTACTTCGCCCGTGACCTGGTGCGGCTGGCCCGTAATCGACGGGTCGACGTCGCGTGGGTGCTCGGTTTCCGTGCTCGGTCCGTGTGGCCTGTGCGTGTGTGAGGTGATCCTCTCGGATGTCCTTGGTCCCGCGGGCCTTGATTCCTTTGTACTCCTGTCGGCGGCGGGGCGGAACCCGTGGCCCCGCTTCTTTACTATTGGCGTCAAAAGGGGGCAAGACCACCACTGGTGTGAGGCGTCAAGCGGTCGCGTTCCTGCGGTTCGCCGTGTACCAGACCAGACCCGCGGTGGCGACGGCCGCGCCGACCGCGACGGCTGCCACGAGCGCGGGTCGCGGGGGCATGGAGAAGTCGGGCAGCCTCTGCTTGAGCCGCACCGGCCGGTCGAAGACGAGCACCGGCCACTCGCGTGCGGCGGCCTCGCGGCGCAGCGCCCGGTCCGGATTGACCGCGAAGGGGTGGCCGACCGACTCCAGCATCGGCACGTCCGTCGCCGAGTCGCTGTACGCGTAGCAGCGGGCGAGGTCGTACCCCTCCGAGGCGGCGAGTGCCCGCACGGCCTCCGCCTTCGTCGGGCCGTAGGCGTAGTACTCCACCTCGCCCGTGAAGCAACCGTCGGCACCCACCACCATCCGCGTCGCCACGACCCGGTCGGCGCCCAGCAACTGGCCGATGGGCTCCACCACTTCGGCGCCGGAAGTGGAGACGATCACCACGTCGCGGCCGGCGGCGTGGTGATCCTCGATGAGCGAGGCGGCCTCGTCGTAGATGATGGGGTCGATCAGATCGTGCAGGGTCTCGGCGACGATCTCCTTCACCTGCCGGACGTTCCACCCCTTGCACAACGAGGACAGGTACTGCCGCATGCGCTCCATCTGGTCGTGGTCGGCGCCCCCGGCCAGGAAGACGAACTGCGCGTACGCGGTCCGCAGTACGGCGCGGCGGTTGATCAGACCGCCATGGTAGAAGGACCTGCTGAAGGTCAACGTGGACGACTTGGCAATGACCGTCTTGTCCAGGTCGAAGAAGGCTGCTGTACGTGGCAAGTAGTCTTTTTCCACGCCCCGAGCATATGCGCCCACCATTCGGCGTAAGGTGCGGCGTGTGGGTTTGCTCGAGAAGGCTCTCGGGTACACCATGGAAGTCACGGATCGTTCGCGACCGTGTCTAACCCGGTCCGGCTCCTCCCCCCCCGAGTCGGCCGTGGGGACGACCCCCGCTCTCCCCCCCGGCGGGGGTCGTCGCATGTCCGGATGCGTTTCCGCTCATTCCCGCGCTCGTACGCCACGCCCTCGCCTCCGCTCGTCCGCCCCTGTCCGAGGGGTTCCTGCCCAACCATGGGCGTCACGATGCGTAACCAGGGCGGTGTTCGGCAGAAGTCACCGGTTTGAGCTACCGAGTTATTCACATTCGCCGAGTTGTCCACAGTTTTCGAGCAAGATCCCCATGATTTCCCGGAGCGGTGCAGCCTGATTTCGGCTGCGAAGTCCGCAGTAGCCGGAATCGCTGAAACCGGATCTTCCGGGAGTGTTCAAGGAGACTCCCGCGGATCCCGCGATCCCGCACGTACACGGATACGGGACAGGGGGCGATGACATGGCCGTGCCCATGGCATCGGGGAAGTCGGGGGAGGCGGGCGCCCGCGGGGCGCGGCCGCTGATCCTCACAGAGGACGTGGAGCTGCTCGACGATCTGCTGCGGCTCTGCGCCGCCGCCGGCGCCGACCCGGCGGTGCACCACAAGCTCCCCGAGGAACGGGGCAGTTGGGAGGCGGCGCCGCTCGTACTCGTCGGGGACGACGCGGCGGCCAGGTGCCGTGGCGCCGTTCGCAGACCCGGCGTCGTGCTCGTCGGGCGGGACGAGGACGATCCGGCGGTGTGGCAGCGGGCGGTGGAGATCGGCGCTGAGTGCGTGGTGTGCCTGCCCGACGCGGAGGGATGGCTCGTCGATCGCCTCGCGGACGCTGCGGAGGGCGCCGCCGAACACGCGGTCACGGTCGGGGTCATCGGCGGGCGTGGCGGCGCCGGAGCCTCCACGCTGGCCTGCGCGCTCGCGGTCACGGCGGCCCGGGCGGGACGGCGGACGATGCTGGTCGACGCGGACCCACTCGGCGGCGGGCTCGATGTCCTGCTCGGAGCCGAGCAGGCGGACGGCAGGCGCTGGCCGGACTTCGCCGCGTCGAAGGGCCGCGTCGCGGGGACGGCGCTCGAGGAATCACTGCCCCGCCTGCACGATCTGCGCGTCCTGAGCTGGGACCGCGGCGATGCGGTGGCCGTGGGCCCCGATGCCATGCGATCGGTGCTCGCCGCTGCGCGAAGGCGTGGCGGCGTGGTGGTCGTCGACCTGCCGCGCCGGATCGACGAGCCGGCTGCCGAGGCGCTGGCCCAGCTCGACGTCGGGCTGCTCGTGGTGCCCGCGGAGCTGCGAGCGGTCGCGGCGGCCGAGAGGGTCGCCTCGATGGTCCGCATGGTGCTGCGGGACCTGCGCGCCGTGGTGCGCGCGCCGTACGCGGCCGGCCTCGACGACGCATGGGTGGCCGAGGCGCTCGGCCTGCCCCTCGCGGGCGAACTGCCCCCGGAGCCCGGCCTGTCCGACGCGCTCGATCGGGGCGCGCCACCGGGCGCCCGCGCCAAAGGCCCTTTGGCCTCGTTCTGCGGGGCCTTCTGGGAGCGCGCGCTCGGTGCGGGCGGGAGCGTGCGGTCGTGAGCGCGACGGTGATGGGGACCGCCGGGCAGGGCGGTGCGGGCATGCTCGACGCCGTGCGCAGGCGCCTCGCGCAGAGCGGCGCCGAGCCGACACCCGCGCGTGTGGCGGCGGCCCTGCGCGCCCAGGGCCGCCTGCTGGGGGACGCGGAAGTACTGGGCGCGGCGGAGGAGTTGCGCAGCGAGCTGGTGGGCACGGGCCCGCTCGAACCGCTCCTCGCCGACGGCCTCGTGACCGACGTGCTCGTGTCGGCGCCCGACCGGGTGTGGGTGGACAGGGGCAGCGGCCTGGAGCTGACGGACGTGGCGTTCCCCGACGCGGGCTCAGTGCGGCGGCTCGCCCAGCGCCTGGCCGCCGTGGCCGGAAGGCGACTCGACGACGCACGGCCGTGGGCGGACGCACGCTTGCCCGACGGCACCCGGATGCACGCGGTGCTGCCGCCGATCGCGGTCGGTTCGGCCTACCTGTCGCTTCGGGTGGTGCGTCCCCGGGCCTTCTCCCTCGCGGAGCTGGCCGCCGCGGGCACGGTTCCGCCGGGCGGCGAGCGGGTGCTGCGCGCCTTGGTGAAAGCAAGGCTGTCCTTCCTCATCAGCGGCGGCACGGGCACGGGCAAGACGACGTTGCTGTCCACGCTGCTCGGTCTGGTCGGCGCGCGGGAGCGCATCGTGCTCGCCGAGGACTCGGCCGAACTGCGTCCCGACCACCCGCATGTGGTGCGCCTTGAAGCCCGCCCGGCGAACCAGGAGGGCGCCGGCGAGGTGACGTTGAAGGACCTCGTCAGGCAGGCCCTGCGGATGCGTCCCGACCGCCTGGTGGTCGGCGAGGTCCGGGGCGCCGAAGTGACGGATCTTCTGGCCGCGCTCAACACCGGCCACGAGGGCGGCTGCGGCACGGTGCACGCCAACGCGGCGGCCGACGTGCCCGCCCGGCTCGAAGCGCTCGGCACGGCAGCCGGGCTCGACCGGGCGGCGCTGCACAGCCAGTTGGCGGCAGCCGTGTCCGTCGTGCTCCATCTCGTCCGGGACAGGGAAGGGCGGCGGCGCGTCGCCGAGGTGCATGTGCTGCGGCGGGACGCGGCCGGGTTTGTGGTGCCCGTGCCCGCGCTGCGCTGGGCTCCCGGCGGGTTCGCCCGCGAGCCGGGGTGCGCGCGGCTGACCGAGCTGGTCGGCGGTGCGCTGTGACGGCCGTGTCGGCGGCCGAGTGCGCGTACGCCGCCGCCCTGTGCGGCGGGGCGGCCGTGTGGTTCGCGGTGAGCGCGGGGAAGGGGCGCCGCAGGGCCAGGGCCCTGTTCCGCGACGGCGCGGCCGCCGACGCGCCCTGGCACCGCCGAATCCTGGGATGGCTGAGGCGCCGTGCCGGTTCGCTCGGCCGGGAGTGGCTGTGCCTGCCGGCCGGAGCACTGGTCGCGGCGGTGGGCGCGTCCCCGCTGCCGCTCTGCGCCGGCCTGCTGGCGGTGCCGCTCCTGCGGCGAAGGCTGCGTGCGGCGGGGCTGCGCAGAGCGGCGGAGCGGAGGGCGGACGCGGTGATCGCGCTGTGCGGCGCGACGGCCGGCGAGCTGAGGGCGGGACTGCACCCCGCGCGTGCGCTGCCGGCCGCGTCCGCGATGACCGGTGGCCTGGGCGGGGACGAGGCGGCGGTGGTGGCGGCCGTCCGCTTCGGCGGGGATGTGCCTGCCGCGCTCAGGCGGGCGGCCTCGGCCGCCGGCGCGGACGGCCTGGTCGGGATCGCCACGTGCTGGCAGGTGGCCGTGGACGGCGGAGCGGGACTGGCCGCGGGTCTCGATCGGCTGGAGGCGGCGCTCCGGGCGGAGCGCGACCAGCGGCAGGGGCTGCGCGCCCAGCTCGCCGGCGCCTGGTCGACGGTGACGGTGCTCGCGCTGCTGCCCGCGGTCGGCCTCGGCCTCGGTTCGGCGATGGGCGCCCACCCGCTCAGAATCCTGCTGCACACCCCGGCGGGGATCGCCTGTCTCATGGCCGGTGCCCTGCTGGAGTCCGCGGGGCTGTGGTGGGCGGGGCGGATCGTCCGGGCGGGTGAGGCCGGATGAGCGGCGAGTTCTTCCACAGGCTGTGGGTGACGGTCTCCGTTTCGGCCGCGGCCGGATGCCTGGCCATGGCGGTGTCCGGGCGGCTCGGCGAGCGCGCTGTCCGCAGGCGCACGGCGGCCCTGTTCGGGATGGCGCGGGCACGAGGCCCCGCGTTCTCCCGGGTGGCTCTGCCGGGCCGTGCCCGGCGCGCGGCTCCGTTGCTCGGCGCGTTCCTGGCGGGCTGGTTCCTGGTGGGCGGCTTGGCGGGCGCCCTGGTGGGCGTGGCGGCGGCCGCGGGGTTGCGCCGGTGGCTGCGCACGAAGAGGGCGGGCGAGCAGGGTCGTGCGGCGGCCGATGAGGCGGTACGGCGGCTGCCGCTCGCCGCCGACCTGCTGGCCGCCTGCACCGCGGCCGGTGCGGGGCCGCGCGAGGCCGCCGAGGCCGTCGGGAGCTCCCTCGGTGGCCCGGTGGGGGACCGGCTGGCCGGCGCGGCGGCGGAGATCGGGCTCGGGGGCGAACCGGCCGCGGCGTGGGGCCGGTTCGGGGAGATACCGGGCGCGGCGGGGCTGGCCCGCTGCCTGGAGCGTGCCTGCGCCAGCGGCGCGCCCGCGGCCGAACCGCTGGCCCGGCTGGCCGATGGGCTCAGGGCCGAACGGTCCAGGAGGGCCACGGCCAGGGCGCAACGGGCGCAGGTGCTGATCACGGGACCGGTGGGCCTCTGCTTCCTGCCGGCCTTCCTCGCCACGGGCGTGGCGCCCGTCGTGATCGGTCTGGCCAAGGGGCTGCTCGGCGGGGGCTGAAAGGCGGGACTGAGTGGCGGGGCGCACCGGAGGGACAAGGGCGGCGACCGGCAAGAACAGCGACCGGCGGGGAGCCGGCGTACGGACTACAGGCGTGACACGAGGGGAGAGCGTCATGAGGAAGTGGGCAAGGGCGTTGTGGCTGCGGAGGATGCGTTCGGACGCGGGCATGACGACGTCGGAGTACGCGGTGGGCACGATCGCCGCATGCGCGTTCGCGGCGGTGCTGTACAAGGTCGTCACGAGCGGGACGGTGCAGGGGGCGCTGCAGTCGCTGATCGAGCGGGCGCTCAGTGCGAAGTGACATCCGGGGCCGCCGCCTCGGGCGCGACGCGGGCTATGTCACGGCGGAGGCCGCCGTGACCATCCCCGGGCTCGTCGCCTTCGCGATGGCTCTCGTCTGGGCGCTCATGGCGGCGGCCGCGCAGATCCAGTGCGTGGACGCGGCGCGGGCCGGGGCGCGGGCCGCGGCCAGGTCGGAACCGGAAGCGGCCGCGCTCGACGCGGCCAGGTCCGTGGCTCCCGAGGGCGCGAAGGTCACCATGGACAGGCACGGCGACCTGTGGCACGTCGAGGTGGCGGCGCCTGTCCCAGGGCCGCGCGCCCTCGCGCTGAAGCTGTCCGCCGAGGCGGTAGCGGCGGCCGAGGACACCGCCCAGGGACAGGCAGGGAAAGCCGCCGTCCCGGAACCGGCGGCCGGGGGCCCCGGGGCGTCGGGAGGTGGCCCGTGAGCGGCCGGAGGCGGTCGGAGGGCGACCGCGGTTACGCCACGGTGGTGACGGCTGTGGCCGCGACGGTGCTGTGCGCGTTGTTCGGCGTCGTTCTGGCCCTCGGGGAGGCGGTCGTCGCCCGGCACCGGGCGGAAGCGGCGGCCGACCTCGCCGCGCTCGCGGCGGCCGACCGGGCCCCTGCGGGTCGCACGGCCGCGTGCCGTGGCGCGCGCACGGTCGCTGGCGCCCAGGGGGCACGGCTGGTGCGGTGCGTGCTCGACGGGCAGGTCGCGGAGGTGACGGCCGCCGTCAGAGCCGGACCCTACGAGCCCACGGCCCTGGCTCGGGCGGGCCCGGGGCTCACGGCGTCGCCGGGGACGTCCTCGGACCCGGCAGGCCCTCCGGCTCCGGAGCCTCCTGGGGGGCGCCCTTGAGCAGTTCCGCCAGGAGGCGCACGGCTCCGCGCTTGTGGAGGGGGTCGTTGCCGTTGCCGCACTTGGGCGACTGGATGCACGACGGGCAGCCCGCCTCGCAATCGCAGGAGGCGATGGCCTCGCGGGTGGCGCTCAGCCAGGAGCGTGCCGTACGGAACGCGCGCTCGGCGAAGCCCGCGCCGCCCGGGTGGCCGTCGTAGACGAAGACCGTGGGCAGCAGCGTGTCCGGGTGCAGCGGCACGGACACACCGCCGATGTCCCAGCGGTCGCAGGTGGCGAAGAGAGGGAGGAGTCCGATGGAGGCGTGTTCCGCGGCGTGCAGGGCGCCGCCGAGCTGCTCGGGGTTGACGCGCGCGCTGTCCAGCTGGTCCTCGGTGACGGTCCACCACACGGCGCGCGTGCGCAGGGTGCGCGGCGGCAGGTCCAGCTTGGTCTCGCCGAGCACCTCACCGGTGATGAGACGGCGGCTCAGGAAGGAGACGACCTGGTTGGTGACCTCGACGGACCCGTAGCACAGGCGGCCTGCGCCCCACGGAATCTCGGTCTCCGTCTCCAGGACGGAGATGGCGGTGGTGTCGCGCGCGGTCGTCGAGTAGGGCGGTGCCGCCTCCTCGACGAGCGCGACGGAGTCGGCCAGGTCCAGGTGCTTCACCAGGTACGTACGGCCCTGGTGGAGGTGGACGGCCCCGTCGTGGACGGCCGTGTGCGCGGCGGCCTCGTCGACCGTGCCGAGCAGCCGGCCCGTACCGGCCTCGACGATCTTCACGGGGCTGCCGCCACCGCCGCGGATGTCGGCGAGGTCTGCCGCGCGCCTGCGCTGCGTCCAGAACCAGCCGGAGGAACGGCGGCGCAGCAGTGCCGCGGCCTCGAGCTGCGGCAGCAGACCCGCCGATGCGGGCCCGAACAGTTCCAGGTCGTCCTCCGTGAGCGGGATCTCGGCGGCGGCCGCGCACAGATGGGGGGCGAGGACGTAAGGGTTGTCCGGGTCGAGGACGGTCGACTCGACCGGCTGGTCGAACAGGGCCTCCGGATGGTGGACGAGGTAGGTGTCCAGCGGATCGTCCCTGGCGACGAGCACGGCGAGGGCGCCCTGGCCCGCCCGTCCAGCGCGGCCCGCCTGCTGCCACAGGGAGGCGCGGGTCCCCGGGTAGCCGGTGATCAGCACGGCGTCGAGCCCTGACACGTCGATGCCGAGTTCGAGCGCCGTGGTGGCGGACAGGCCGAGGAGCTCGCCGGAGTGCAGGGCGGACTCCAGGGCGCGCCGCTCCTCCGGCAGGTACCCGCCGCGGTAGGCGGCGACCCTGGGCGGCAGCGAGCGGTCCACCTGGGCCAGCCGCTCCTGCGCGATGACGGAGATCAGCTCCGCACCGCGCCGCGAGCGTACGAAGGCGACCGTGCGGACGCCCTGCACGGTCAGGTCGGTGAGGAGGTCGGCGGTCTCCGCGGTGGCGGTGCGGCGTACGGGCGCGCCCCGCTCGCCGTGGAACTCGGTGAGAGGGGGCTCCCACAGGGCGAAGACGACCTCGCCGCGCGGCGAGGCGTCGTCGGCGACCTCGCGCACGGGCAGGCCCGTGAGGCGTTCCGCCGCCACGGCGGGCTGGGCTGCGGTCGCCGACGCCAGCAGGAAGACGGGGTGCGCGCCGTAGCGTGCGCAGACGCGGCGCAGCCGGCGCAGCACCTGCGCCACGTGAGAGCCGAAGACGCCGCGGTAGGTGTGGCACTCGTCGATCACGACGTAGCGCAGCGCGCGCAGGAAGGAGGACCAGCGCGCATGGGAGGGGAGTATGCCGCGGTGCAGCATGTCGGGATTGGTCAGGACGTAGTTCGCGTACTGCCTGACCCATTCGCGTTCCTCGACCGGGGTGTCGCCGTCGTACACCGCCGGGCGCACGGCGGTGCCCAGCGGCGCGGCCAGGGCGCGCACCGAGCGGCGCTGGTCGGCGGCGAGCGCCTTCGTGGGGGCCAGGTAGAGGGCGGTGGCGCCACGCCCGTTGGGCGCCTCGGAGCCGTCCAGGAGCGCGGTGAGGACGGGGGCGAGGTAGGCGAGTGACTTGCCGGAGGCCGTGCCCGTCGCGATCACGACCGACTCGCCGTCGAGCGCGTGCTCGGCTGCCTCCGCCTGGTGGGCCCACGGGTGGTCGATGCCCGCCTGCTGGATGGCGGCGATGATCTCGGTTCTGATGCGGTCGGGCCAGACTGCATGACGACCGGGTCTCGGGGGCAGGTGCTCCGTATGGGTGATGCGCGCAGCACGGCCCGCCCCTGCGGCGAGCCGTTCGAGGACGGCGTCCGGTGAGGGGTGATCGTCCCCGCTCCGGGGGAGTCCGCTGGGGCGGTGGGTCCTGGCCATCGGCATCGAGTGTGTCACTGGTCTGCGGGACAATGGCCTCAAGGCGTCGTGCATGGCTGCTGGTAAATGATTGAATGCCATCGCGGCTGGCGATACGTCCCCTGGCTCCGTCGGGGAGACCCGAGGGGCGACCGCTCGATAGCAAGGTGCTGGAGGATCCGTGGACCTGTCCTTGTCGACTCGCAATGTGTCCGGCCCTGGTGGCGACCGTACGGTCGTCGAGGTCGGTGGCGAGATTGATGTATATACCGCGCCCAAGCTGCGCGAGCAGTTGGTGGAGTTGGTGAACGACGGCAGCTATCACCTGGTCGTCGACATGGAGGGCGTGGACTTCCTCGACTCGACCGGGCTCGGCGTGCTGGTGGGCGGCCTCAAGAGGGTGCGCGCCCATGAGGGGTCGCTGCGCCTCGTCTGCAACCAGGAGCGCATTCTCAAGATCTTCCGGATCACCGGTCTCACCAAGGTGTTCCCGATCCACACCACGGTCGACGAGGCGGTGGCCGCGACCGACTGACGTCGGAGCGGCCTTTCGGAGGATTGGGGCCGGGGAGCCGGGCGGTCACGCCCGGACCCCCGCCCCGCAGGCGTGTGGAAGTGGTGCAGAGTGCACGCTCGTATGTTCGAGGGGGATCCGTATGGCCACCGTTGAACTCCGTTTCAGCGCCCAGCCGGAGCATGTCAGGACGGCGCGCCTGGTGGCGGCTGCCGTGGCGCGGCGGGCAGGAGTCGACGAGGCCGTGCTCGACGAGGTCAGGCTCGCCGTGGGTGAGGCCTGCAGCCGCGCCGTGGGGCTGCACCGCAGCCACGGGATCCCGTCCCCCGTGAAGGTGGCGCTGACGGAGGAGGAGAAGACCTTCTCCATCGAGGTCGGCGACGACGTGCCGGGCTCCGGCGCGTCCGCCGCGGGCGCCCCCGAGGCGCGCCCGGGCGTGGATCCGCACGACGCGGACGTCGACGGGGAGGACGAGATGGGGCTCGCCGTGATCAGCGGCCTCGTCGACGACGTCAAGGTCGTCTCCGGCGCCGACGGCGGCGTGATCCGGATGAGCTGGCCCATCGCCCCGGCCGTCCCCCTGTCCTGACACGCTGACCTGAGCCGCGCCGGTGGCGTGAGGTGTCTCTCGCCTCGGACAAATGGACTCAATAGGGCATCGAGCGGGTGATCGCGGCGCGGCGGCGGGCCGCCCGGCGTGTATGTTCCGGGGCCGAAGCCTCGGAAGGGACCGATCGGTGAAGAAGAAGCTAGCGGCCACGCTGTCCGGTGGCGCTGTGGTGCTCCTGACGCTTGCCGGGTGCGGCAACGACAACAAGGTGAACGACTGGGCGAAGGGCTTCTGCGACCGGGTGCAGCCCCAGCAGCAGTCCATCGCCGACGCCAACGCGGCCATCGTGAAGGCGACCACCACCGCGAGCTCGCCCGCCGAGGTGCAGAAGGTGGACTCGTCGGCCTTCGAGACCAACGCCAAGGCCTACAAGGCGCTGGCCTCCGCCGTGAAGGCCGCGGGCGCGCCGCCCGTGGACAACGGGGCCGCGACGCAGAAGGCCGCGGTCAAGGAGCTCAACCAGACGTCCGCGGCCTACACGCAGCTCAAGGCGAAGGTCGACGCGCTCGACACGAAGGACCAGGCCAAGTTCGCGCAGGGCCTGGGCGACGTGTCCACCGAGCTCGGCAAGTTGAGCTCCGGCGGGGGTGACGCGCTGCGCAAGCTCCAGTCGGGCGAGCTGGGCAAGGCCATCGCCAATCAGCCGAGCTGCCAGAAGAAGAAGAGCCCGTCGGGAGCCGCGTCCTCGTCCGCCTCATAGCCGGGGGCCGCGGCCACGACGGGGGCCGATGCGACGCGTCGGCGAGGGGTTGTCAGTGGCAGCCGCCACAATGTGAGGGTGAGTAAGACCAGCCTCCCCGCATCCGACCGCGCCGCACGGCTCCGCGAAGCCCTGCTGGCCGCGGAGTTCACCGTAGACGGCGTGCTCGACGTGCTCGGCGCCCCCGCGTACGCCGCGCTGGCCCGCAGCGAGACCGTGCCCGCGCTGCGCGCCACCCGCGGTGCTTCGCGCCTCGAAACGCTCGTGCGGCTGTTCCTGCTGCAGCGCTCCGTCCCGGCGGACCGCGCCAGGCAGGCGCTCCCGCTCGACGAGGCGCTGGCCGACGGCTGGCTCGTGGCCGAGGAGGCCGCCGCAGGGGCGGCCGCCGGTGCGGCGTCCGGGCCGTCCGGATCCGTACGGGCCACGGTCGACATCCGCCCGTACGGCGGCCCCGAGGGCGAGGACTGGTTCATCGTCTCCGACCTCGGCTGCTCGGTCGGCGGCGCGGCGGGCGCGAGCGGTCGCGGCGAGGCCGTGGTGCTGGGCGTGGGCGGCGCCTCGACCACGCTCGCCGGGCTCACGGTGCGCAGGCAGGCTGCCTCCGCGCTCGACCTCGGCACGGGCTCCGGGCTCCAGGCGCTGCACGCGACGCGGCACGCGTCGCGCGTGACGGCGACGGACCTCAACCCGAGGGCACTCGACTTCACGCGCCTCACGCTCGCGCTCTCCGGCGTCGAGCAGGCGGAGCTGCTGGAGGGCTCGCTGTTCGAACCGGTGGGCGACGCGACGTACGACCTGATCGTCTCCAACCCCCCGTTCGTCATCTCCCCGGCCGCCGCCGGCGCCCCCGGCGGCCGGCGCACGTACCGCGACGGCGGCATGGCGGGCGACGACCTGTGCCGCACGCTGGTCCAGCAGGCCGGGGACCACCTCAACGAGGGCGGTTACGCCCAGTTCCTCGCCAACTGGGAGCACGTCGAGGGGGAGGAGTGGCAGGACAGGCTGCGCTCCTGGGTGCCGCGCGGCTGTGACGCGTGGATCGTGCAGCGCGAGGTCCAGGACGTCACGCAGTACGCCGAGCTGTGGCTCCGGGACAGCGGCGACCACCGATCGGTGGACGACGACCGGTACGCACAGCTGTACGACGCGTGGCTCGACGAGTTCGAGACACGGAAGACGCACGCCGTCGGCTTCGGCTGGATCACGTTGCGGAAGGCGCCGCTCGGGGCGGCGCAGGGTGGTCCGTCGATCGTCGTGGAGGACTGGCCCCATGCGGTCGAGCAGCCGCTCGGCGAGGCCGTGGAGGCGCACTTCCTGCGCCAGGACTACCTGCGGACGCACGACGACGCGGCGCTGCTCGCCGGCCGTTTCACCCTCGCCTCCGAGGTCGTGCAGGAGCAGGTCGGGCTGCCCGGCGCCGAGGACCCCGAGCACGTGGTGCTCCGCCAGCACCGCGGCATGCGCCGGGCCACCAAGGTGGACACGGTGGGGGCGGGGTTCGCGGGCGTCTGCGACGGCACGCTCAGCGCGGGCCGCATCCTCGACGCGATCGCGCAGCTGGTCGAGGAGGACCCGGTGCGGCTGCGCGACCGCACACCGGAGTCGATCCGGCTGCTGGTGGGAGAGGGATACCTGGAGCCGGTCAGCGAATGACTCCGGCCGGGCTCCGGGCCGCGTCGGGCCTCCCGGCCCCGGGCCGGGCCAGGGCGGCCCGCAGCCGGTTTCGGTGTCGGCGTGGTCTTCGTCGCTTCGCGGGGGTGGTCCTTCGGGCGTACGTGATCCACTCCCGCGCCGCCGGAACCGTCCGCACGGCGCCGCGACCGGGCAGGCTCCGTGCGGGAGCGGAATCCTCCGGGTGACGTTGACAACGTGGCCGCACAGGGGGTGGCAGGCCGGCCTCGTACCCGTCCCGACCTGCGGTGGACGGGGCGGTCCCGCCGCCTAAGGACACGTCGGGCGGGACGCCGGCGGCAGGACGGCGGAATGCGTTCGCCGACGCGGCGCGGCCCCGGCCGGGCGGCAGGCGTCCCGCGCCGCCGGGAGGGGTCCGGCGGCAGGAACGCCATAAGTCGGGTTACCGTTCGAGGGGCCGCTGCGGGATTCCGCCGTTTGACACAGGGGCGGGTTGTACCGTCACACTCCGCAGCGGAAGAGCGTCACAGAGGGGCCACACCACGTGTCCCGTGGAGCCGCGCCGTACTGTCGGAAGTGTCGTGAGGGCCCCTCGGCCCGCACGAGCACTGACCCACACGAGGCGTCGGCCCCCGCCGAGCGTCGACCGGAGAGAGAAGAACGAAGTTGTCCCCGACCAGCGAGACCGCGAACGGCGGTCGCCGACTCGTCATCGTCGAGTCGGCGACCAAGGCCAAGACGATCGAGCGCTACCTGGGCCCTGGATACGTCGTCGAGGCGAGCGTCGGGCACATCCGCGACCTGCCGAGCGGCGCGGCCGAGGTACCCGAGAAGTACACCGGTGAGGTGCGCAGGCTCGGCGTCGACGTCGAGCACGACTTCCAGCCCATCTACGTGGTGAACTCCGACAAGCGCTCGCAGGTCAGGAAGCTCAAGGAGCTGCTCGCCGAGTCCGACGAACTCTTCCTCGCCACCGATGAGGACCGCGAGGGCGAGGCCATCGCGTGGCACCTCCAGGAGGTCCTGAAGCCGAAGGTCCCCGTCCACCGGATGGTCTTCCACGAGATCACCAAGGACGCGATCAGGGCGGCCGCGGCGAACCCGCGCGAGCTGAACACGCGCATGGTCGACGCGCAGGAGACCCGGCGCATCCTCGACAGGCTCTACGGCTACGAGGTGTCGCCCGTCCTGTGGAAGAAGGTCATGCGCGGCCTGTCGGCGGGCCGCGTGCAGTCGGTGGCGACCCGCCTCGTCGTCGAGCGTGAGCGCGAGCGCATCGCCTTCCGCTCCGCCGAGTACTGGGACCTGACGGGCACGTTCTCCACCGGCCGCGCCGGTGACGCGTCGGACCCGTCCACGCTGGCCGCGCGGCTGGTCTCGGTCGACGGGCGCAGGGTCGCCCAGGGCCGCGACTTCGGCCCCGACGGCCGCCTCAAGTCCGACCAGGTCCTCCACCTCGACGAGGCGAAGGCACGCGAGCTGGCCGCGGCGCTCGAGGCGTCGCCGTTCGCCGTGCGGTCCGTCGAGTCGAAGCCGTACCGCCGCTCGCCGTCCGCGCCCTTCCGCACGACGACGCTCCAGCAGGAGGCGTCGCGCAAGCTCGGCTTCGGCGCGAAGGCGACGATGCAGATCGCGCAGAAGCTGTACGAGAACGGCTTCATCACCTATATGCGTACCGACTCCACGACGCTGTCGGACACCGCCATCACGGCGGCCCGCGCGCAGGTCACGCAGCTGTACGGCAGTGACTACCTGCCGGACAAGCCGCGTACGTACGCCGTGAAGGTCAAGAACGCGCAGGAGGCGCACGAGGCGATCAGGCCCTCGGGCGACCGCTTCCGCACGCCCGCGGAGACGGGCCTGTCGGGCGACCAGTTCAGGCTGTACGAGCTGATCTGGAAGCGGACCGTGGCCTCGCAGATGAAGGACGCGGTCGGCAACAGCGTCACCGTCCGCATCGGCGGCAGGTCCTCCGACGGGCGCGACGCCGAGTTCTCCGCGTCCGGCAGGACCATCACGTTCCACGGCTTCATGAAGGCCTACGTGGAGGGCGCGGACGACCCGAACGCGGAGCTGGACGACCGCGAGCGCCGCCTGCCGCAGGTCGCCGAGGGTGACGCGCTGGGCGCCGAGCAGATGACCGTGGACGGCCACGCGACCAAGCCGCCGGCCAGGTACACCGAGGCCTCGCTGGTCAAGGAGCTGGAGGAGCGGGAGATCGGCCGCCCGTCGACGTACGCGTCGATCATCGGCACGATCCTCGACCGCGGGTACGTGTTCAAGAAGGGCACGGCACTCGTGCCGTCGTTCCTCTCGTTCGCCGTGGTCAACCTGCTGGAGAAGCACTTCGGACGGCTCGTCGACTACGACTTCACCGCCCGCATGGAGGACGACCTCGACCGCATCGCGCGCGGCGAGGCCCACTCGGTGCCGTGGCTGAAGCGCTTCTACTTCGGCGAGGGTGCCGAGGGTGCCCAGGGCGGCGACAGCGGCGGGAACGCCGACGGCGCGGGTGCGGCCTCCAGCGCGGGCAACGGCGACGGGGACCACCTCGGCGGCCTCAAGGAACTGGTCACGGACCTCGGAGCGATCGACGCGCGCGAGATCTCCTCGTTCCCCGTCGGCGACGGGATCATGCTGCGCGTCGGCCGCTACGGCCCGTACGTGGAGCGCGGCGAGAAAGACTCGGAGAACCACCAGCGCGCGGACGTGCCTGAGGACCTGGCGCCCGACGAGCTGACGACGGCGTACGCGGAGGAGCTGCTCGCCAAGCCGAGCGGCGACTTCGAGCTGGGCGTCGACCCGGACAGCGGTCACCCGATCGTCGCGAAGGCGGGCCGCTACGGCCCGTACGTGACGGAGGTGCTGCCCGACGGCACGCCGAAGACGGGGAAGAACGCGGTCAAGCCCCGCACGGCCTCGCTGTTCAAGTCGATGTCGCTCGACACGATCACGCTGGCGGAGGCGCTCAGGCTGATGTCGCTGCCGCGGGTGGTCGGCAAGGACCCCGAGGGCGTCGAGATCACCGCGCAGAACGGCCGCTACGGCCCGTACCTGAAGAAGGGGACGGACTCCCGGTCGCTCCAGACGGAGGATCAGCTCTTCGACATCACGCTCGACGAGGCGCTGGCGATCTACGCGCAGCCGAAGCAGCGCGGCCGGGCCGCGGCCAAGCCCCCGCTGAAGGAGCTGGGCACGGACCCGGTCAGCGAGCGGCCCGTGGTCGTCAAGGACGGCCGCTTCGGCCCGTACGTCACCGATGGCGAGACCAACGCGACGCTGCGGTCGGGTGACAGCGTCGAGGAGATCACGCAGGAGCGCGGCTACGAGCTGCTGGCCGAGAAGCGGGCCAAGGGGCCCGCGAAGAAGACGGCCAAGAAGGCGGCGACGAAGAAGGCGACCGCCAAGAAGGCCACGGCGAAGAAGACCGCCACGAAGACCGCGACGAAGACCGCCACCAAGAAGACGGCCGCGAAGAAGACGGCCGCGAAGAAGACGGCGAAGAAGGCGACCGCCAAGAAGGCCGCGACGGCGTCGTCCCCGGACGCCGGCACGGACGGCTGACGGCCATGGGATGACGGCCGGCGTCGTGACGGCGCGTTCGTACGGGTGTCCCCATCCGCACGAATGCGCCGTTTTCGTATGAACACGCCGTAGCCGCACGGGCAGGGCGTCGCCGCACGCAAGGCGACACGCACGCGCGTGCCCGGCGAGACGGGGCGCGGCGGGCCCCTGTCCCTCCAATGGGGCATGGGGATTGGTTCATTTGTACGGACAGGACCTCCGGTGGGCCAACGGCTGCGGATAGGCTGGGCGGATGACGCGAGCCGAGCAGCCAACGGCCGGGAGCCCCACCTCCGGCCACGACGCACTTGCCGGGGACTCACGAGAGCGCGCGGTGCGTTCTCTGCTGCGCCTGCCGCCCCTGAGGCGGTTGTGGGGTGCGCAGTTCGCCGGCGGTATCGGTGACGTACTCGCGGTTCTCGTCCTGGTGGTCCTGACGCTCCAGGCGGCGATCGCCGACGGGTCGTTCGGGCCCGGTTACCGCGGCGTCGCCTTCGCGGTGGCCGCCGTGTTCGGCGCGCGCGTCGTCGCGACGCTGCTGTTCGGGGCCGTGCTCCTCGGCCCGCTGTCCGCGCTCCTCGCGCCCGGCAGCGGCAAGCCGCGCGCATCGGGCAAGCCGGGGACGTCGGAAGCGCCGGGTGCATCGGGCAAGCCGGAAGCGTCGGGCACACAGGACGCCACCAAGCCCCAGGCCACCAAGCCGAAGGGCGCGTCCAAGCCGCCGCGCGACGGCGGCCCGCTCGACCGCCGCTGGACGATGATCGTCACCGACGCCGTGCGCCTCGCGCTGCTGATCGTCGCGCCGCTCTGGATCGACTGGACCCCGGATCGCGCCCTGTGGATCCTGCTCGGCACCGTCTTCGTCGCCGGTGTCGCGGAACGTTTCTGGACGGTCGCCAAGGACAGCGCGGCGCCCGCGCTGCTGCCCCCGCCGCCCCCCGAGGGCGACGCCGTCCGCCCGCTCCCCGACCACCTGGACGCGCTGCGCAGGCTGTCGCTGCGCACGTCGTTCCTCGCGGTGCCCGCCGCCGCGTTCGTCCTGCTCGTGGCCACCCTGGTGAGCAACCTGATCGGCACGGGCGTGCAGTGGTTCACGCTGCACCAGGTCGGTCTCGCCTCGTACGTGGCGGCCGGTCTCTTCGCCGCGTCGGTGTCCACGCTGGTCTTCCTCGAACTGCCCGACGGCAGGACGCCGCGCCCGCGCTCCCCGCTCGAAGGGCTGCGCCTCCCCGTACGCGGCACGTCCGCGACGGGCGGCAGCACCACGGCGGACGGCAGCACCGGGACGGGCGGCAGCACCGCGGCCGACGGCAACGCCGCGCGCGCGGCCGCCACCCCGCGTGGCATCCGCGGGTTCTTCGCCGGTGCCGACCGCGGGCGTACGGGCGCGGTGCCGGTGCTCGTGCTCGCCTGCGGCGCGATCGCCGCGGCCATCACGTCGGCCGTCGCCGTCGCCGTCATGGACGCCAGGGACCTCGACGGCGGCCCGGTCGCCTTCGCGCTGCTGGTGCTGGCCCTCACCGGTGGCACGGCCGTCGGCATCAGGCGCGGCCCCAAGGTGCTGCCCACGTTCTCACGCAACCGGCTGATGGTCCTCGCCATCGCGGTCACGGGCGTCGCCCTCCTGGTGATGGGTCTCGTGCCCGACACCGCGACCGTCCTGTTCATCGCCCTGCTCGCCGGCTTCTCCGCGGGCGTCGCGGCGGCCGCGGGCCACACGCTCGTCGAGCTGGAGACCGAGGAGCGGCGCCGTGCCCGGGTGACCGAACACCTGCAGGCAGTCGTACGGGTCTTCATGGCGCTCGCCGCGATCGTCGCCCCGCTCGTGGCGGCGGCCATCGGCCCGCACCACCTCGCCAGCGGCGGCTTCGTCTTCGCGCACGGCGGCGCGGCCTTCACGCTCATGCTGGTCGGCGCGCTGCTGTTGCCCGTCGCCGCCGTCGTCCTCGCCAAGACGGACGACAGGTCGGGCGTGCCGCTCGGCCAGGACCTGCTCGACGCGGTACGCGGCGGCTCCGACCCCGTGCAGACGACCACGGCGACCGGCTTCTTCATCGCCGTCGAGGGCGGTGACGGGGCGGGCAAGTCGACGCAGGTCGAGGCGCTGGCCGAGTGGATAAGGGCCAAGGGCCACGAGGTCGTCGTCACGCGCGAGCCAGGCGCGACGCCGGTCGGCAAGCGGCTGCGGACGATCCTGCTCGACGTGTCGAGCGCGGGCCTGTCCAACCGCGCGGAGGCGCTGCTGTACGCGGCGGACCGCGCGGAGCACATCGACTCCGTCGTCCGGCCCGCCCTCGAACGCGGCGCCATCGTCATCTCCGACCGCTACATCGACTCGTCCGTGGCGTACCAGGGCGCGGGCCGCGACCTGTCACCGACCGAGATCGCGCGGATCTCGCGGTGGGCCACGCAGGGGCTCGTCCCGCACCTGACGGTGCTGCTCGACGTGGACCCGGCGACGGCGCGCGAGCGCTTCACCGAGGCGCCGGACCGGCTGGAGTCGGAGCCCGCCGAGTTCCACCAGCGTGTACGTACGGGATTCCTCACGCTCGCGGCGTCCGACCCGGCCCGCTACCTCGTGGTGGACGCGGGCCAGGGGCCCGAGGCCGTCACGACCGCGGCGCGCCACCGGCTCGACCAGCTGCTGCCGCTCTCCGAGGCCGAGATCAAGGCCCAGGAGGAGGCGCGGAAGGCCGCCATCGAGGAGGCCAGGCGCAGGGCGGAGGAAGAGGCCGCCCGCGAGGCCGCCAGGAAGGCGGAGGAGGAGCGCCTCGAACGCGAGCGCCAGGAGGAGCTGGCGCGGCTGCGTGCCGAGGAGGAGGAGCGCAAGCGCCGCGAGCTCGAGGAGGCGCGCAAGCGCGAGATCGCACGCCAGGAGGAAGAGGCCAGGCGGCGCGAGGAGGAGGAGCGCCGCAAGGCCGAGGAGGAGCGGCGGCGCGCGGAGGAAGAGGAACGCAGGCGGGTCGCCGAAGAGGCCAGGAAGGCCGAGGAGGAGCGGCTCGAACGCGAGCGCCAGGAGGAGCTGGCGCGGCAGCGTGCCGAGGAGGCCGAACGCCGGCGGGAGGCCGAGCGTGTGGCGTACGAGGCCGAGCAGGAGCGCCTGAAGGAGCGGGCCGCCGAGGAGGCGCGCCAGCGCAAGGAGGACGCGGCCAGGCGCCTGGAGAAGCAGCGCAAGGCGGAAGAGGCACTGCTGCGCGCGGAGGAGGCGCGGCGGCGGGAGGCCGAGGAGTCCGCGGCGGAGACGGAGACGCGCCACGAGGAAGCGGGCGTGTCGCCGAACGAGACGACGCTGCGCACTCCGATCGTCCAGCAGCCCGCGCCGGGCGAGGACGAGGCGAAGCCGGAGAGGCACGGCCGCGGCGACGACGCGGACGACGCGAGCGGCCCGGACGACTCCGGCGGCTCCGGCGGCTCCGGCGATTCGGGCGGCTCGGGCGGCTCGGGCCGTGAGCAGCGCGATGCCGGCGGCCCGAACAGGTCCGAAGGGTCGAACAGCCCGGACAACGAGGAGACGGCGACGCTGCCGAGGTTCACGGACGCGGACGCCACGGTGCCGGCGGCCTCGTCCGACGAGCGCGCGGCGGAGACGACGACGCTGCTGCCGCAGGTCGACCCGGCCGACGACACGGCGGTGCTGCCGAGGGTGCGGCAGGAGCAGGACGGCGGGGAGCCGGAGCCGTTCCCGAGCGGCGGGCCCGAGGGCGCCGCCGAACGCACCCGCGAGATGCCGCAGTACCGGCCGTACGAGCAGTGGCGTGGCGAGGACGACGCTCCCGCCCCGGAGCCGCGCCGCCGCCCCGACTGGGCGGAGGAGACACCGCTCGACGACCTGCCGACGCTGGCGGACGAGCTGCTCGGCCCGCACGAGGACGACGACGGGACGAACGGCCGCCGCGGGGGCCGGCGCCGCTGACGGGGCGGGCCGCGGTCTCGGGACCGCTGGCCCGGCGCCGCTGACGTGCTGGGCCAGCGGCCCGTTGTCAGACCCTGCCCCCACAATGGTCGAGGACGTCGAAGACGTCGAAGACGTGGTGCAGGCGGGGAGGGCGTATGACGGTGTGGGACGACCTGGTCGGCCAGGACCGGGTCCACGAGTCGCTGGCGGCCGCGGCCCGCGACGCGGACGCCCTCGTCACGGCCGTGAAGGCCGGCGCCGAGCCCCCGGAGTCGTCGAGGATGACGCACGCGTGGCTGTTCACGGGCCCTCCGGGGGCGGGCAGGGACACGGCCGCGCGCGCGTTCGCCGCGGCGCTCCAGTGCGTCAGCCCCGACCGGGCGCTCGGCGGTGAGCCGGGCTGCGGGTTCTGCGACGGCTGCCACACCACGCTCGTCGGCACGCACGCCGACGTGGAGATCGTCCGCACCGACCTCCTCTCCATCGGCGTGAAGGAGACCCGCGAGCTCGTACGGCGCGCCCAGCTCGCGCCCGCCGGCGGCCGCTGGCAGGTCATCGTCCTCGAGGACGCCGACCGGCTGACCGAGGGCGCGGGCAACGTCCTGCTGAAGGGCGTGGAGGAGCCCGCGTCGCGCACGGTGTGGCTGCTGTGCGCCCCGTCCGTCGAGGACGTGCTGCCGACGATCCGCTCGCGCTGCCGCCACCTCGTCCTGCGCACGCCGTCCGTGGACGCCGTGGCGGACCTGCTGATCAGACGCGACGGCATCGAGCCCGAGGCGGCGCGTTCCGCGGCCCGCGCCACCCAGGGGCACATCGAGCGTGCGCGGCGGCTGGCGACCGACGAACGGGCGCGCGCCCGCCGCTCCACGGTCCTGCGCCTGCCGCTGCGCGTGGACGACGTGGGCGGGGGCCTCAGAGCGGCGCAGGAGCTGATCGACGCGGCCGGGCAGGACGCGAAGCAGGCCGCGGAGGAGGTCGACGCCAAGGAGACGGAGGAACTGCGGGCGGCGCTCGGCGCGCAGTCGGGCGGCCGGATGCCGAGAGGCACGGCGGGAGCCATGAAGGAGCTGGCCGACCGCCAGAAACGCCGGTCGACGCGCACCCAGCGCGACAGCCTCGACCTGGCGCTCACCGACCTCACCGGCTTCTACCGCGACGTCCTGGCTCTGCAACTGGGGTCGAGGGTGCCGCTGGCCAACGAGGACGTGCGCGACGCGCTGGACCGCGTCGCGTCCGGCTCGACGCCTGAGCGGACGCTGCGCCGCATGGAGGCGATCGGCGCGTGCCGTGAGGCGCTGGACCGCAATGTCGCCCCGCTGCTCGCGGTCGAGGCGATGGCGATGGCCCTGCGGGCGGGCTGAGCACGGACGCACCCGGGGGCGAGGTGTGCCCGGGGTGGGGCGCACCCGGGGCGGGACGCGCCGCGGACCCATCCGGGTGTCACCCGTACGCGTGGCGATGCCGGTGTGGGCGGCGACCTGCCGGTTAGGCTCCCCGGATGGACACCAGGCGCCTGCTGCGTACACCCGCCGTCGCTCTCGCGGCGGCGGCGCTGTTTCTGTCCGGCTGCAGTTCCTCGGACCCCGATACGGGCGCGGGCCCGGGGCCCGGTTCGAACCCGGGGGCGGCAGCGGTGGACCAGGCGGCCCTGGCCAAGTACTACGACCAGAAGCTGAACTGGCACGCGTGCGGTGCCTCCGGCTTCCAGTGCGCCACGATGAAGGCGCCGCTGGACTACACGAAGCCGAACGGCACGCAGATCAAGCTCGCGGTCGCCCGCAAGAAGGCCACGGGCCCCGGCAAGCGGCTCGGCTCGCTCCTCGTCAACCCGGGCGGCCCCGGCGGCTCCGCGATCCAGTACCTGGAGAGCTACGCGGGGATCGGCTACCCGGCGCAGGTCAGGGCGCGCTACGACATGGCGGCCATGGACCCGCGGGGCGTCGCGGGCAGCGAGCCGGTCGACTGCCTGACGGGCAAGCAGATGGACGCGTACACGGAGGTCGACCAGACGCCGGACGACGCGGCGGAGGTCAAGGACCTCACGGCGGCCTTCAAGAAGTTCGCGCAGGGCTGCGAGGCGCACTCGGCGAAGCTGCTGCCGCACGTCTCGACGGTGGACGCGGCGCGTGACATGGACCTCTTCCGCGCGGTACTCGGCGACAAGAAACTCTCGTACGTCGGCGCGTCGTACGGCACGTTCCTCGGCGCGACGTACGCCGGTCTCTTCCCGAAGAACACCGGCAGGATCGTCCTGGACGGCGCGATGGACCCGTCCCTGTCGGCGCGGCAGCTCAACGAGCAGCAGACGGCCGGGTTCGAGACGGCCTTCGAATCGTTCGCGCGGGACTGCGTCAGCGGCAAGCAGTGCCCGCTGGGCACGAAGTCGGTGCAGGACGTGGAGCACCGCCTGCACCAGTTCTTCGACCGCCTCGACCGCAAGCCGCTGCCGACGGGCCAGAGCCGGGAGCTGACCGAGTCGCTGGCCACGACGGGCGTGATCGCGGCGCTGTACGACGAGTCGGCCTGGCCGAGGTTGCGCCAGGCCCTGCGCAGCGCACTCACGGGCGACGGCGAGCTGCTGCTCGCGCTGGCCGACTCGTACTACGAGCGCGACACGGACGGCCACTACTCGAACCTGATGTACGCGAACGCGGCCGTGAACTGCCTCGACCTCCCGCCGGCCTTCACGGGCCCCAAGCAGGTCGAGGCGGCGCTGCCGTCCTTCGAGAAGGCGTCCCCTGTCTTCGGCGACGGCCTCGCCTGGGCGTCCCTGAGCTGCACGTACTGGCCCACGAAGGCCACCGGCACCGCCCACCGCATCGAGGCGAAGGGAGCGGCCCCGATCGTCGTGGTCGGCACGACCCGCGACCCGGCGACCCCGTACAAGTGGGCCCGCTCCCTCGCGTCCCAGCTCGACTCCGGCAGGCTCCTGACCTACGAGGGCGACGGCCACACGGCCTACGGCCGGGGCAGCGACTGCATCGACACGGCGATCAACACGTACCTCCTGGACGGCACACCCCCCGCAAAGGGCAAGAAATGCACCTGACCAGGTCAAACGCCCCACGGGCGGGGGTGGACGGAGCACCCCCGGAAACTGTGTAGACTTGGCGAGGCCGCTGACCGCACCATGGTGCACGCCAGCGCAAGCCGCCTTAGCTCAGTTGGCCAGAGCAACGCACTCGTAATGCGTAGGTCTCGGGTTCGAATCCCGAAGGCGGCTCCATAGTGAGCCCCAGGTCAGGCCTTTGACCTGGGGTTTTTGCCTTCAGGCGACCTTGGAATCTCGAAAAAATCGGGCACACCTGTCTGTGCATCGTAATGCGTAGGTCGGAGGTTTGGTTTCTGTGACGAGGCCGACGATATAGCGCTCTGACCTGGGCATTTCCTTGCGCCTGGGAGATGGATCATGCTGCGCAAAGGGTCCCGGTGGACAATCGGTGGACAGCCGTGCGTGACACTCCGTTAGGGGGCTCTTGCTGCTCCGGGGGCGATGGGGGAGATCCACCGCTCTCCGATGGGGTGATGGGCGTCGCAGGGACTGGCCGGTCCGGACAGTTCTCACGTCCGGCTCGGGTCTGGCCCGATGAAGCCACCGGCGGGCGCGGTGTCGACGGTGAAGTCGCTGCGCCGGAGTTCGGACGGCGTGGGGCGCCGTCTGTGGTGGGGGTGTCGGTGAACAGCCTGACCGTGCGCCTGCCGTGGATACCCGGCTCGTGCAGGTCGGCGGGCGCGGGGCATGAATCAGCCGAGGGGGCTGGCGACGTCGGAGAGCAGGAGGTACTCGTGTCGCTGGTTGTTGTCCTCGGTGACGTAGGGCACTGGTGCTGTGCCGAAGCCGGCGAGGTTGATGTCGGTGTTGGTGACCGGGTAGCGGGGTGACGCGATGGATTTGCGTCACGGCCTTCAGGCCCTTCCTACCTGTTCTTCGGGTCCGTGGTTGAAGAGGCGGTCATCGTTCTTGGCGATGAGGTCCGTGGCGAATGGCGAAGGTGGTCACGCGGCCTCCCGGAGACTGGTGACGGTGGAGAACGCGGCGGCGATGATCCGCCTCTGGTCCGCCGAAAGTTCGGGTGCTGCGTCCACACAGGCGTCGATACGGCTCCAGTACGCCGCGTTGCGGGCGGGGTCGGGGTCGCGTACGGGGCGTGCGGCCCGGCGGGCGATCTCGGCCGGGGTGAGGGCTGGACGGCCGGGCGCGGGCGCACCCACGAGTGCACCCCCGGCTGCTCCGGTTGTGGCCGCGCTCACGCGGTGGCTTCACGGGTGTGCGCGTGGCCTTCGATGAGATCGGCGATCTCGCGGATACGGGACTTCGGGTCGGGGGCCTCGGCGACCAACTCGACGAGCAGGTCATGGAAAGCGTCCCAGTCGGGGCTGCCGAGCCCGGCCGCGGTGCCTGCGGCCTGGTCGGCGCGCAGCTGCTCGATGATGTTGGTGGCGTCGGCGCTGAAGGCCGTCGTCATGCCGAAACCCCCGCCTGCTCGGACTCGACCTGATTGAGGACGCGGGTGAGCGTGTCCCACACAAGGTCCGGGTCTCCGGTCTCCAGGATCATCCCGGCCGCCGTGTCGAGGGCCCGAGCGAGGGTGCCGCCGGCCTTGCGCTTCTCGGCCGCGATCCTCCGCAGGTTGCGGACAACTTCCGGGCGGGCCACCTCATGTGCGGCGGGCAGCCGGTCGGCGGCATCCGCGAGATCCCAGCCGGCGGGGATCAGGTACGAGGCGGGGCCGTGCTCGTTGGCCACGACCCTGGGGGCGGTGGCGTGGGATCCCAGTTCGACGTTCAGGCGGAGCCGCGACGCTTCCCGGAACAGCGCGGTGATGTCCGGGCCCATCCCGTCGAGGATCACCTCGGTGACGGCATAGCCGTACTGGCGGAGCAGGAGGCGGGCGAGCCAGATGGCCGTGCCCGGGTCGGTGAGGTGCCGGTCGTAGATGACGGTGCCGGTGCCGTCGGCGGAGAGGATGTCGCGGAGTTCGGCGGCCTTGCCGGGGGAGGCGACAGGGCCGCGGCGGACCGTGAGCGTGAGGTCACGGAGGATGTCGGCGGTCACTTGGTCACCCCCTGGTGGGTGAGGAGGGCGCGGACGGCGTGGAGGCGGAAGGCGGGGTCCTGGCCGGCGGGGACGACGAGGATGCGGCGGCCGTCCTTGAGCTGCAGGTAGTGGGCGTAGAACTTGCCGCGGAGGTCCTCGGCGAGAGTGGACGTGTCCCACTCCACGACCTGGATGTCGTGTTGGGTGGTGAACGCCTTGAACGCGGCGACGGGGTCGGGGGCACGGTCGGCGATCATGTCGACGAAGCCGTGGAGTCCCTGCCGGGAGAGTTCGGGGTTCGGGGAGTGGGTGATGACTGCTTCGATCGCGTCGAACGCCTGGTTGACGGCCTGCGGGTCGACGCCTCGCTCGACACGGGCCAGCATCTCGGCGTCGGGGTCGAGTGCGTCGGGCTGCGGGGTCAGTGAGGTGAGGTGCTTGGCGGCGTCGACGGTGGCGACGCTTGTTACTGTCGTGGACACGGTCTTGCTCCTTGGTTCCGAAGGTGCAGGGTCGAGGCCTCGTGACCGCTGATGTCAGCACTGGCCGGGTCTCATTCTTCGGTGATAGGGGTCCTGTTGAACGCCTGTCGATAGGGCCGTCCCGTTCGAGGGGGCTGGGCCCGAACACCGCGCCCTTCGCGGTATGCGGCGCGTACAATTCGCGGTTTCTGCACCGGTTCGCCTCGTCCGCCGCCAGCACCACATCCCACTGCCCCCGGTCAGCTGGGACTTGAGCGGCTCCCGGCGCGCGGCGGCGATCGAGGTGAGCACCACCGGCCGCTCCGCGTCCGTCTCCTCCCAACGCTGGCCCCGGGCGATCACCGTCGGCAGGCCGAACTCGCGCTCCAGTTCTTCGGGCCACTGCTCCATCAACCCGGCCGGGGTGAGGACCAGCGTCCGATCCGCCAGCCCCCACATCCGCAGTTCAGACAGGACCAGACCCGCCTCGATCGTCTTGCCCAGCCCCACCTCGTCCGCGAGGATCGCCCGGCCGCGCATCCGCCGCAGCACCGTCTGAGCAGTCTGCATCTGGTACCCAAACGGCACGAAGGACAGCTGCGGCAGCGACAGGAAAGAGTCGAAACCGGGCCCGCGCCACACCTCCACCGCGGAGTCCACCAGCGCCGAGGTGACCACATCCACCGCAGACACGCCCAGTCGTCCCAAGAGCACCGTGCACGCGTCGGGTAGTCCTTCGGGACCTGAGCAGAGCCGTCAGCGACGGTGAGCGTGTCGGCGGTATTCAGTCGTCCTCGCTCAGGAAGCGACAGGACGAATGCAGGCGGGCACTGTCCGTCACCTACGCGGGTCAGCCTTCCGCACACGCGGGAGGCGAGCCGGTTCAGTGGTCCTGCGCAGCGCACAGGACCGGGCGCGAGGCACCACAGCGGCCGGCGGACAGCGCTCGTGCAGGGGCATACTGGGCGTATGGAGTCTCGGGTGCGGTACGCGGAGATCCGGCCCTACACGGTTCCGGAGAGGCTGGAGGAGCTGGCCGGCCCTGGAGCCGGGGTGGTGGTTCTGCCGACGGTGCTGGACTGGACGCCGAAGCGTGTCTACGACCTGTCGGACGACGTGGACCTGCGGATGCTCTATGAGACGGTCATCCGGGAGGCCATGCATGCGGGGGAGCTGCGGAAGTTCCTGGACCCGGTACTGCTCTCGGCCGTGTGGCAGAGGCTGTGGCTTCCGCCGCGCGCGCGGTTGATGTGGGAAGGGCGATTCCCGCAACTGGCCCGCAGGGCTGCGTAGTATCCGCCTTCATGGATCCCTTTCACGCCCGACTCGCCCGTATCGGTCTTGGAGCCGCCGCGGGATACGGCTTCGTCCTGGCCGGCGGGTACGCGGTTCAGGCGCACGGGTTCCTGGAACGGCTGTCGGATGACGTCGACCTCTTCACGGACATCGCTGACCCGGTCGCCTTCTCCGAGGCCGTCGATGCGGTGGCTGCGGCCTACCGGACGGCGGGCCTCACCGTTGAGGTGGAGAAGTCCGGTGGAGTATTCGCCCGTTTTGCGGTTGCTGATGGACAGGGGCGCACGGCGAAGGTGGAGCTCGGGTGCGACTGGCGGGCTCGCCCGCCTGCCGTGTTGGAGATCGGTCCGGTTCTGCACGCCGATGACGCCGTGGCTAACAAGGTGACCACTCTCTTCGGACGGGCCGCGCCACGGGATTACCTCGACGTGAATGCCGCGCTCGCCTCCGGGTGGTACTCGGGTGGGCAGCTGCTGGAGTTGGCGTCGGAGCACGACGCCGGGTTCGATCCGCGTTACTTCGCCCAAGCGCTGCGGGCGGTCGACCGTTGGCCGGACCGGGAGTACGAGGCATACGGCATCAATGGCGGCCAGGTGGAGGACATGCGCCGACGGTTGCGCGCCTGGGCTGCCGAGATCCTCGATGATCGGCTCGACGAGAAATGACCCAGTCGGCCGTGTTGGCCTGAGCGCGGACTGGCGCGGGCTCCTTCGCGGCTACGGCGTCGGGCACCTGAGTAAGGGGGATAGAGTGCCGGAACCCCAGAGAAGGGGCGCTTGTGGAGGTCTTACAGTGGCTCTGTTCGATTCTCCGATCGGTTGACAGTGTCGTCGGGATCCCAGCTCCAGTCTCTCTCTTGTGGGCCGGTGACAACCCCTGTCGGTGGACAGCCGGTGGACAGACGCCTTTGGACGGTGCATCACGAAGGAGCACGGGTCAACCTGCTGCACGCGCTCTGATCAGCACAAACGTCACCGGACAGCGCGACGAGGCACCACCCAACACGATCGCTCATGGTCTCGTAATGCATAGGTCTCGGGTTCGAATCCCGAAGGCGGCTCAGCAGGAACCCCAGATCAGACAGAGTCTGATCTGGGGTTCCTCGCGTTACCGGATGCGCTTCCGTCGACGTGCGCGAGCCGCCCGGGACGGGCTGGTCTCACTTGCGGTCTCAGTTTCCGGGTAGAGAGCCGGGTCGTGTCCCTTGGAGTGGTGTAGCCGATCACGGGCCGTCGCCTCCGCTTCGGGGCCATCCGGTACGTGCCGCTGCTGGCCGTCGTGCGATCACCGCTGGTCCCGGCCCGGTGAGCCTCAACAGGGCCTCCGGCGCAAGCGATTCGGGGCGCGACCTGTGGATTCCGTCGGCTTGATCGGCTACACCACTCGGCGGGACGCCATCGAGAGCCGCTCCCATGCGCCTCATGGCTTCCTCGGTGAGGGCCGGATCGTGCCCGCGGTGTGCCGACTGTCGTGGAGTCTGAGGTCCCGGATGCCGGCCGCCGCGAGCAGCCCCTTGAACTCCTGCCAGTCGTCCCGCGGGTCAAGCGGACGCCCGTCCGGCCGCGCGAATTCGACATCGTTCTCCTGCCAGAGCTCCCCGGCCCTTTCCCGCGCGGCTTCCTGCCCTGCCGGATCTCGCATGCGCATGGGTGCGGCTTGGCGAAGGGCGGGTACAGCGTGCGCTACTGCCCGCCGGCGGAGATGCCGCATATCGCCGACGCCTACCGGCTGGTGATGCTGCCCTCCGTGGAGGCCGGGCTCGCCGCGCACGGCCTGCGGGTCCTGACCCACGTCGCCTCGCACGACAGCCTGGTCACCGCCACCGCCACCGCCAACCGCCCGCTGCGGATGGTGCGGGACGGCCGCTCCAAGGTGGTCAGGGACCACCGCGCCGGCACAGTGCGGTCGGTGGACGCCGAGCGGCCGGCCGTGCTGAGCTGCCAGGTCGCCGCGGCCCAGCGGGTCGGCAACCTTGTGGTGGTCGTGGACCGCAACGGCGGCCAGAACGACGGCCTGGTCGCCGACGTCTCCCCGCAGCCCCGACTGGCCGCGCGCTTTGCGGCGTTCGGCTTCGACGTGGCGGAGGCGGACGGCCATGACGTGCTCGCGCTGCGCGCGCTGCTGGCCTGCGACCGCTCGGACCGCGACCGGCCGCTGGCGATCATCGCGGACACCGTCAAGGGCAAGGGTCTGCGCCCGGTGGAGGGCAAGGCCCCCTCCCACTACGTGACCATCGACGCGGCGCGCGCCGCCAGTTGGAAGAGGACCGTGCGATGACGCTGCCCGGAAGGACCGCCTACCGCGAAGAGTTGACCGCGATCGCGACGGACAACCCGCGCGTGCTCTGCCTGGAGGCCGACCTCGGCGGGCGCACCCATCCGTTCGCCATCGCCCACCCTGACCGCTTCTTCAACGTCGGCATCGCCGAGGGCGCGATGATCGACATGGCCGCCGGCCTGGCGGTCGGCGGCTACCAGCCCTTCGTCTCCACGTTCGCGCCGTTCGCCGCGCTGCGGGCGGCCGAGAGCCTCAAGCTCACCCTGGGCTACCTGAGGGCGGGCGTCACCGTGGTCGCCCCCTACGCGGGGGTCTCCGGCGGCTGGTTCGGCACCACCCACCACTGCCTGGAGGACTTCGCCGTGCTGCGCGCGGTGCCCGGCGTCACGGTGGCCGCGCCGTACGGGGAGCGGGAAATGCGGTCCGTCATCCGGATGGCGGCCGCCTCCGGGACGCCGTTCTACGTGCGCACCGGCCGCAACGACGCTCCCGAGAGCCTGCCCTGGGACGGCGCCGAGGTACCCGCGGTGACCTGGGACGACGCGGGTGCCGAGGCGGGCCGCAGCTGCCTGGTCTCGGTCGGCGAGGTCGGCACCGAGCTGTGCCTGACGGCTCGCAGGCGGCTGCCGGCCCTGCCGCACGCCCACCTGTGCTTCGTCGACCAGCCGCACCTGGAGCTGGCCGCCACCGAACTGGCCGAGCGCTACGACCGGTTCGTCGTGGTCGAGGAGCACCGCCCGGCCGGCAGCGTCGCCTCGGCGCTGGCCCTGCTGCTGCCGGAAAACCAGGTGCACTCGGTCAACGCCGGTGAACAATGGCCGGTACGTGGCGGCAGCCACGCCGAGGTGCTGGACCAACTCGGATTGAACGAAGGAGCGTTGTGGTCGGCGCTCGCACCCTACGAAGAACTGCCGGCGCAGGTCCGGGCAGGAGAGGGGCTCGCGGCATGAGCGATCATCGGATCGGTCTTGGACAGGGCACGGCCATCTACGTGGGCGCCATTCTGGGCGCCGGAATCCTGGCGCTGCCCGCGCTGGCCGCGCAGGCGGCCGGCCCGGCCTCGCTGCTGGCCTGGCTGGCACTGCTGCTCTTCTGCGTGCCGGTGGCCACCAGCTTCGCCGCGCTGGGCGGCCGCTACCCGGACAGCGGCGGCGTGGCCACCTTCGTCTCCAAGGCGTTCGGCAAGCGCGCCTCCGGCGCGGTCGGGTACTGGTTCTACTTCGCGCTGCCCGCCGGGGCGCCGGCCACCGCCTACGTCGGCGGGCAGTACGTCTCGCACACCCTGGGCGGCGGGGAGCACGTGACCCTGCTGGTCGCCGCGGTGCTGCTGCTGGCCGCCTTCGGCAGCAACACCGTCGGTCTGAAGCTCTCGGGCCGGGTGCAGCTGTTCCTGGTCGGGCTGCTCGCGGTGCTGCTGCTGATCGCCGTGCTCACCGCGCTGCCGCACGCGCGGGCGCACAACCTCACCCCCTTCGCGCCGCACGGCTGGGCGGCGATCGGCCAGGCCGCGAGCCTGCTGTTCTTCACCTTCGCCGGCTGGGAGGCGGTCACCCACCTGTCGGGCGAGTTCCGCGACCCGGGCCGGGACCTGCCCCGGGTGACCGTGCTGACCCTCGTGGTGATCGGCGTCCTGTACCTGGGTCTCGCGCTGACCTGTGTGCTGGTGCTCGGCCCGCAACTGGCTCACGCCAACGCTCCGTTGACGCTGCTCCTGCAGCGCGGCACCGGCTCGGCGGCCTCGGCGGTCACCGCGGTGATGGCGATGCTGCTGACCTTCGGCACCATGAACTCCTACCTGGCCGGCGCCTCCCGGCTGGGCGCGGCGCTGGCCCGGGACGGCTTCCTGCCGTCCGTGCTGGCCAAGGGCCACCGGGCCGGCGAGGTGCCGCGCCGCAGCCTGTCCCTGCTGTTCGTGCTGAGCGCCCTGGTGTGCGCCTTCGCGCTGCTGACCGGGACCGGGCTCGGCCACGTCATGCTGGCCGCCTCTTCCTGCTTCATCGCGGTGACGGTGGCCGGCCTCGCCGCCGGCATCAAGCTGCTGCCGCGCGGCACGGCGGTGTGGTGGGGCGCGGTCGTGGCGGCCGTGGTGATGGGCGCCGTGCTGGTCTTCTCCGGCTGGTTCCTGCTGCTGCCGCTGGCGCTGGGCGCACTGGCCATCGGCTGGGCCGGGTGGACCGCGCGGCGCGCGGCGCCTGCGCCGGTGGGCGAGCCGGTAGCCGTGGTGGTGGCCCCGGTCCCACCGGCGGAGTGACCGACCAGGGCGCCGCGGGGCGATGCGACGACGACGCAGTGATGAAGCGACGAACGGAAGGGCAGGTCCCATGGATCTCGGATTGAGCGGGCGGGTCGCGATGGTGGCGGCCGGTACGGACGGCATCGGATTGGCCGTGGCCCGGCAGTTGGCCGCGGAGGGCGCCACCGTCTCGGTGTGCGGCCGCTCCACCGGCCGGCTGGAATCGGCGCTGCGGCTGCTGGAGAAGGAGGCCCAGGCGCCGGTGCACGGGGTGGCCCTGGACGTCACCGACCACGACGCGGTCGAGGGCTGGGTGACGGAGGTGGCCGGCCGCTACGGCGGTCCGCACGTGGTGGTCGCCAACGCCGGCAGCCCCCCGGAGGGCGGCGCCGAGCGGTTCGCGGTCGCGGACTACCGGGGCGCACTGGAGCTCAGCCTGCTCTCCGCGGTCACCCTCAGCCGCGCGGCCCTGCCGCACATGCGCAGCGCCGGATACGGGCGGGTGCTGTTCGTCACCTCGCTGTCGGCCAAGCAGCCGATCCCGGGGCTGGCGCTGTCCAACACGGTCCGACCCGCGGTCGTCGGCTACGCCAACGCGCTGGTGCACGAACTCGCCGCGGCGGGCGAGGGAGCGGTCACCGTCAACGTGCTGGCTCCCGGCATGACGCGGACGGCCACCCTCCAGGCCTGGGCCGATCAACTCGAGGGCTGTGTGGACGGGTTGTGCGCGGACATCCCGCTGGGCCGGCTCGCCGAGCCGGCCGAGGTGGGCGCCGCGGCGGCCTTCCTGGCCTCCGTCCCGGCTGCCGCCATCACCGGGACGGTCCTGCCGGTGGACGGCGGCGCCACCCGTGGCCTGCTGTGACCGGTGGGTGGCGTGGCCGCCGGGCCTCCCCTGGCGGGCGACGGCTCCATAAAACCCCAGGTCACATAGTTGTGACCTGGGGTTTTCTCCGTCCCGGACGCTGCAAGCCGTTGCTCGGCCGGCGTCGCGACGGCAAGCGCGGCGCAGGTTCTCGTGCTCGGTGGTGGCGAGCATGTCGTCGCGTTCGCCCACCGTGATCCCGCCTCAGCTGCGTGGCATGGGGAGACTTCCCCGAAGCAGGCTTCGGCCGTGCTCCGCTCATGAGACTTACCCTCGCCTCCAGCTACCGATCGCCGTATCCCGGGGGAACCTCAGAGCGCAGGAGGTCAATACCGCAGAGTGAGGCCAGTTCCTCGGCTGTCGAGGACAGGGGCGCTCTGAGGTCGGCGAGTTGCGTTCGCATGTCGACGGCTCTGGTCCAGAGCCGTTCGTGCTCGATGGTGCCGCGTCCGGGCGGGCGGGTGTCTTCGTGCTCGCGCAGGGCCGCGTGCCATGTCGCGAGGAAGGGGCGCAGGTGCTGGTTGCTCAGGAGGAGGGCGATGCGGGGAAGCGCGGACGGTGGTGGGGATTCGGCCGCGACCCGGTGCAGTACCTCTCGCGTGGTGGCGAACAGGGAGTGCAGGGAGGTGAGCGCTTCGCGCAATGAGCCGTCATCGGCGTCGAGGGGCTGGACGCCGACACGGGTGACCAGTTCGACCTGGAGGTCGAACGCGGCCGCCCGCTCCACGGGACTTGGGCCTGAGGGGGGCAGGCTGAGAGGGGGCGAGAGCGCGGGGGCCGGCCGGGGCGGCGCACCGTCGCGGGCGCTTTGGGCGAGTGGTGTCGCGAGGGTGTGCAGTAGTACCTGCCGCAGGTCCTCTTGGCGGGCGGTGTCCTCGTCGTGCCTGCGTACTGCCCGTGCCACCAGAGCGTGTACGGTCCAGGAACGGCGGGTGGCGGGGGCGGGCAGGAGCGCTCCGGAGCCGAGGAGCGTGGCGATGGAGTCGGAGACCGCGGGGCCGGCTTCCCACGGGTCGTACGGACTGACCGAGGCCATGGCGTTCTCCAGGACGGTCTGGGACAGGGGCGCCGGCGAGGCGAGGGCGAAGAGACGCAGGACGTCATCGGCCGGACCGTTTCCTGACAAGGGGCGGGCCAGGAGTGTGGGGGCCAGGGGGATCCGGGAGGACCCGGAGGGGCTTTCGGTGCGCCGTGTGCCTGGCGACGCCAGGATGTCGGAGCCGACGGAGTGCAGCCGGTTCCTGAGGTCTGCGAAGTCCTCCGTGCCCGCCAGGTCGGAGAGCAGATCCAACGCGTAGGGGTGCCCGCCCACGTCATGGACGAGAGCGAGAGCCGTCGCCCTCTCGACCTCGCTGCCGGGCGTGCGGTGCGATGTGACAAGCCGGTACCCGTCCGCGTCGGAGAGCGGCGGGACGTCGATGGTCTCGGCGAACGTCCCGTAACGGAACGACCGGGTGGTCAGCAGGGTGGAGGCGAGCAGATGGGGTCCGCGCAGGAGCTGCAGTTCCTCGTCGCGCAGGCCGTCGGGCAGGCCGTCCACGACCCACAGGCATGGTGCTCCGCGTTCGCCGAGGCGGATCGCGAGCCGGCTGAGGAGCCGTACGAGGGAGGTGTCGCGCGCGTGGTCCACGTCCAGCGCGTGGCACACGACCGCCACCTGCTCGGCGTAGATGTCCATGGCCGTCGTGGCGGGTGAGTCGTGGGCCGGGTGGAGATCGAACCAGAACACACCCCCGGGAAAGGCGGAGGCGAACCGGAGGGCGTACTCCTGGGCCAGTACGGATTTGCCGATGCCGGGCATGCCGCGCAGCTGTGCCGTCCGGCCGGAACCGGAGCCCGGCTGGGCGACGAGCGGGGCGCGGTGGCGCACGAGTGCCGTGTGGATGCGCCACTGTTCCGCGAGCCGGTCGGTGAACCGCGCCGATCCTGTCCTCGCCGGAGCCGGCAGCCATGGCAAGGACGGCGTTTCGCGTCCGTCCGCCGTGTGTCCGGCGGCACCGAGCGGTGATGCGATCCCCCTCGCATGTGCCCCGACCTGCTCCGCCAGCCGTTGGAGGCCCTCCGGGGCAGTTGGCCAGCTCCAATGCTTGGCGTCCCGGAGTTCGACGGGATGGACGTGAGCCGCGGCACTCTCGGGATTGACCACGAGGATGCGCCGCCGCGGGTCGCCTTCCCGCTGGCCGGCGAGGTACGCGTAGGTGAGCTCCCATTGGCAGGCGCGCCGGCGAGGGTACTCGGCGGAGTAGAGAGCGAGGAGGGTCTTCGAACGGGCGAGGGCCCGTGTGATCGCCTCGGTGATCGACGCGAAGTCGTCGACGGCCATGTCGTCGAGGAACACCCGCAGCCCCTGGCCCCGCAGTATGCGGGCGAGAGCCCGGGCCTTGCCGGCGTCGGTGCGGCTGTAGCTCAGGAACACGTCCCACTCGGCGATGAGTGCCGTGGCGCCAGGGGGTACCGCTGGGGGGACCATGATCACCGCTCCCCGCGGCGACGCACGCCCGGACGCCGGCCCACCCGCTCAGCCCGGAAATCGGCCGGGGGGGGGTGCTGTCTGCCTTCTTCCACGCGGTAGGGCGCGCGCCCGGGTATGAGGGTGTGCTCGTCACGTCCTCATCATGCTGCATACCGCGGGAACCCCCTGTGTACCGCCGTCGCCCGCCTCAGCGGGTGTCGGGGCCGGTCCCGTGCTGGTGGGGGACCGGCACGTTCCCGGAACCCGGGCTCCAGTCGGAGCGGCGCAGGTGCCGTTCCGGATCACGGACACCGGCGATCTCACCGAGACCGATGACGTAGGGCCGCAGGCGCCGCTGAAGGTCCTCCAGATCTTGACGGAAGGCGGCGTTGCCGGGCCACGCCGCCTCGTCCGCATCCTCGCCCTGGGCACTCTCCCAGGCCCTGAGCCGCGGATGCCATTTCGAGAGGAACGGAGCGAGTTCGAAGTTCAGGATGTCGAGGACGATCTCGTGGACGGAGTCGCCTCTGGCGGGCGGCGGCGGGGCGGCCCCGGACTCCAGGGGTTCCCTGTACAGGTCGAACAGGGTCTTCAGGGAGGTCAGCGCCTCGCGGAGGTTTCCGCTCCCGGCTTCGAGCGGGCGAGTGGCCACTCGCGTCGACGCCTGGAAGAACATTCTCAGAGCCGCCTGCCGCATGTCGGTGTTGGCCGAGAAGACCATCACGCTGCCGGGCAGGGTGAGTTGCACCTCGGTCAGCTGGGCCGACCGGTGGTAGAACTCGGCCCCCAGCACCAGCGCGACGCCTGCCAGACCACCCACGATGATCGAGAGTGTCTGGCCACCGGTCCGGCTGACGGAGTACGCGACGGTTCCCGTCAGCGCGCCCACCACGCCCGCGAGCACCGCGCGCCCAGAGATCCGGGCTCCCGGCCCCCACGCACGCATGCGACGCATCGTCACAGGAATGTCCCCCGCCCCCTCCGCAGGCCAACGACAGTACCGATCGCCGGAAAAGCCTTCAACTCCCCTCGCCGCAAGGTCTTTCGGCCGTCAAGCGTCCTGCGGGTCGTGGCCACCCAGGTCGAGGAGCAGGTGGTCGAGGACCAGCTCCTCCTCGATGCGGCGTCCTGCCGCGCGGACGGCTTCGGCGAGCGGTGGGTCCCACGGGCTGTCGGCCGCCGGGCCGGTCAGCGGCGCGGAGGCCGGATGCCCGGCAAGGGCCGCGAGGTAGTCGGCGGTGGTGTACCGCCACGGGGTCCAGGGCACGTGAGCGCGTAGGCGGCCCGCGATGCGGAGCCCGCCCCAGTCGAAGTCACCGTGGTAGCGCAGGGCCCATCCGGCGTCGGCGCAGAGCCGGAGCAGGTGCAGGGCGGCGGTGCTCGGCTGCCCCTGGAGGCAGATCAGCGGGGCACAGTCACGGCCGAGGCCGTCGGCGGCGGACAGGACGACAGCCGGGTTCTCGCAGACGTACGCGGTGCTGCCGCGACGGGGCCCGCCCTGGCCGGCGGGGATCGGTGGAAGACACAGGCGGGGCGGATCGCGGACGAGTTGGCGCAGGGTCAGGACGGCGGGTTGCGCGCAGGCGCCGAGGGCGCTCAGAGCGCGGCCGGTGGCGGTGTGGTTGTCTCCGGGCAGGTTGAGAGTGAGGACCTGGGACGAAAGCTCGTCGAGGAGCAGGCCGGCGGCGGCCCACGCGGCGCGGCGCGACTGCGCGTCACTGCCTGGTGCGGCGCCGGTGAGGGCCCGGACGGCGTCCAGGGTGAGCGTCGCCAGTGGGCCGTGATCGAGGGCATGGGCGCCTTCGGCGTACTCGGCGGCGAAGGCGGAGAGCGAGCGTGGGGGTGAGACGGGCAGGTGGGGGAGCAGGCGGGCAAGCGTGGCGAGGATCGGTGCAGCTTCCTCGGGGGTGCGGGCGAGGCGGCGGACCAGGCCGGTGGCGTGGAGTTCCGCGTGCCAGTGGGTGAATTGCGGGTGGGCACTCACCGTGTCCGCCAGCGGGGCGAAGGCGCGCTGCCACGCCGAGGCGAGCCGCTCGGCTGCGTCCCGGCGGGGCGTGACCGGCCCGGTCAGTGCGACGACGGCGGCGGCGAGGCCCTCCGTGCATGCTCCGCTGTCGCGGAGCACCGTGTCCACCGCGGCCAGCGGAACCGAGAGCGAGCGGCCGGGGCGGGGCGCCCGGCCCAGCAGCCGGCCGAGGGCCGCGCGTTCGGCGCCGCCGGCTCCTGGCCTGGTCACCGTGGAGTCGAGGGACTGCCCGGCTTCCAGGCGGCGGCGAACCCGGTCGACGAGCCATGCGAGGTCCGGACCACCGAGCAGCCGCCGCAGACGGGGGAGGTCGGTGCTCACCCGATCGCGCCGGGGTTCCCGGGCCCGGCCGGCTGTACGGGCGGGCGCGGGCCTTCAGCAGGGGCTGTTGCCTTGGAGGCTGCTGCCTTCGGAAGCCGTTGCCCCGGACGCTGTTGTCCCGCCCCTTGCGGGGCCGGGTCCTGCGTGGGCGCCGGGTTCATGCTCACAGGTCTCCAAGGGTGGCGGGCCGCGGGGACACTACGCCGGAGGGGGCGTCGGTGCGGGTGCGGTGGTGGCCGTCCCATTCCCAGCGGGTTACCAGGACGGCGGCGATCTCGTCGACCCGGGAGAGCTGGGCGATGGCCAGACCGGGAACCTGCGGGTAGCAGCCCCACTCGCGTTCCGAGGTCATCACCACGTCCAGGTCGAACGCGGCCAGCAGGCCGAGGGACTTGGCGCGGGAGTCGTCGTCGACGCCGGCGAACGCCTCGTCCAGCGTCACCAGGCGGGGAGCGTGGGCGTTGCCGGCCGAGGCATAGTGCGAGGAGGCGGCGGCGAACAGCGGGAGCGAGACGGACAGGACCCGCTCGCCGCCGGAGGCCGGGCCGGTGGCGGAGAGCCACTTGCCGTGCTGGTGCCTCTCGATGCCGAACTCGTGCCAGGACCGGTAGTCAAGCGCGGTGGTGAGGTGTTCCATCCAGGTGCCTGCCGGGTCGTCGGTGCGGGCGCGGTCGATCTGGGCCTGCAGGAAATCGCCGAGGGCGCTGCGGTCGGCGGCCGTCCAGGCGTCCGAGGACTGGCGCAGCAGCCGGTCGCGGGCGGTCGCGAGACCGGCCGGGGCGTCGCGTGCCGGGCGCCAGACCAGGCGGAGCAGCATGCCGGTGCTGGTCGGGCGGTCGTGCAGCTCCCGGTTCATGCCCAGTACGTGCTGTTCGGCCGCGCCGACCAGTTCCTGAAGGGTGCCGGCGACCTCGGTGATCAGGTGGTTCTCCAGGATCTCCTGCTCGCGGGCGGACAGCAGCATTTGCCGGTCCGCGACCTCCGCGGCGAGCGCGTCCGCCAGATCGGGTACGGCGTGCTCCCGGCCCTGGAAGACGATGTCCACGACCAGGCCGTCCTCCAGCATCCGGGCGGCCGCTGTGTGGCCGTGCCGGGCCAGCGCGTCGGAGAGGTCCTTGAGCTCCTCGGTGACCCGGCGCTGCACCCGCTCCCAGGCGGCGTCGGAGTCGTCCACGGACTCCAGTTCGCGCTCCACGGTGCGGGCGAGGCGCACCGCCGGTTCGGGCGCCCAGGACTCGCCCGAGTGGGCCAGGCCGGGAAGGGCCACGGCGAGCAGGCCGGTGGCGGCGAAACGGCGCAGTGCCTCGATCGCCTCGGCCCTGGTCCGTACCGTGTCCTCGATCTCGTCGCGCACCCGGGCGCGCAGGGCGTCCGCCGCGGCCCGGCGGCCGGTCGCGGCATTCTGTTCGCCGCGCGTGGTGCGCTCGTCCTCCTCGCAGGTGCGCAGGGCCGTGCCGACCTCGGCCAGCCGGCGTTGCAGCTCGGCGACGGCGGTGCCGACGGTGGCCTGGAGCGTGCCGTGCCGTTCCCCGGCCCGTACGGCCTCCCTGGCGGCCGTACGGGAGCGCTCGGCCAGTTCCGCGGCGTGTTCGGCGGCGCGGGCGTGATCGCCCTCCTCCGCCGCCAGCGCGCCGCGGGCTGCTCGGTGTTCGCGTGCGGCCGGCCACAGCGCGGCCAGGGCTTCGCGGTAGGCGCTCAGCGCGTCACGCACCTCGCGCAGGCCCTCGGCGGTGGCCGGAAGACCCAACTCGTCGGCGAGGGAGCGCAGCTCCATGCCCACACGATCGGCCTCGCCGGCGGCGCCCGCGGCCTCGCGGTCGGCGGCCGTACGGCGCTCGGCGGCCCGGTGGTGCTCCACCTGGGCCGCCGCGACGGACGCGTGCGCACCGCGCAGGGCGGAGTCGTCGGGCAGGGCCTGTTCCGCGGCGAGCACGCGTACGTCGGCCTCCACAGCCTCGCTCTGGGCATCCAGTTCATCCAACTGGTCAGTGAGGGCGGTGAGTTCCGCGTCGATGGCGGCCAGGCGGGCCCGCCTGGCCTGTTCGCGGGCGCCTTCGCCGAGGTATTCCGCGGCCGGCTTCGACCAGGTGCCGGTGAGCGCGCCGATCCGGTACCGGCCGTCCGAGGCGATCCAGCTGCCGTCGGTAGGCAGTTCGCCGTCCGCCCCGAGCAGGCCGATGCCGGCCAGCAGCGCCGAGACCAGCTCGTCGGGGACCGCGGCAGCGGCGGGGTCGGAGCGGTCCACCGCCGCGTTCAGCACATCCGCGAGGGAGGGCCCGGCCACCGGGGCGCCGACCGTGACCAGGGTGTCCCAGGTGCCGGCGGCCGCCACCGTGCCGTCCGGCGCGACCCAGCCGTCCAGCAGACCCGAGGCCTCCAAGCCGGCCTCAAGGCCGGCGCACTGATCCGCCGTCAGCTCAGCCGACGCGGTGAAGTCCACCAAGCGCCACAGCGGTGCGCCGGGCCTGCCCTGCCGGGACTCGGCGGATCGGGTGTACGGGGCGCGAGGGGCGCGTTGGCCGCCGGCTTCCAGCTCGGCCGACTCCACCCGCAGCCCGTCGGCGCGATCCCGGGCCGACCGCCTGCTCATGTCCAGTGCGGCCCGGCGCCCGGCGAGCGCGGAACCGGCTCGCGAGGCGGCTGCCCCGGCCGCCTCGCGAGCCGGTTCCGCGCCTGCCAGCGTGCCCACCCACCGGGCGAGTTCGTCGAGCGTGCCCTCGACGTCGGCCGGATGCAGCAGTGTGCAGGCCGCGAAGTGCTCCCTGACCGCCGCCAGATAGCTCCCGCCCTCCGCGACCGCGGCCTCCTCGGCCTCGGCGCTCAGCTCTGCCCGTCGGGCCAGCCCCGCGTCGGCGTCCTCCAGCCGCCGCCTGGCCCGCTCCAGCGTCCGTACGGACTCCTGCGCGGTGGCGAGCCGCTCCTCCACCAGGGTGACGGATCGCAGCCGGCGACCGGTGGCGTCGGCGGCATTGCGCTGGGCGGTCGCCTCGGTCGCCTCGGTCGCCTCGGTCTCCTCAGCGGCGAGTACGGCGGCCACCCGCTGGGTGTGCTCGCGCCCGAGCAGGGCCGCCGCCGCGTCCTCGGCGGCCCTGTCCAGCGCGGCGTCCCGTGTGCGCTGCGCGCTGTCGGCGCGTGAACGTGCCGCACCCAGCCTGGCCGCGTACCGGGTCTGCTCGTCCACTGCCCTGACCCGGTCCGCCTCGGCCCGTTCAGCGTCCTGCGCGGTGCGCCCGGCCAGGTCAGCGGCCTGTTCCAGCTCGCGTGCGCTGCGCATCTCGGGCCCGGCGCGCAGGGCCTCGTCCCTGGCGCGCAGTCCGGTACGCCGTTCGTCGAGTTCCCGCAGTCGCGTCTCGGCCTCGGCAAGCGCGGCCCCGGCGGCGTCGTGGTCCTGCTCCGCGGTGTTCAGCTCGCCGCGCAGCGACTCGTAACGGGAGTGCTGGGTCCGGGGCGCCCGCGCCTTGCGCCGGGCGGCCACCTGGGCGTAGCGGCGGTAGTGGGCGAGGAAGGTGCTTGCCGCCCGTTCGGCGTCCGTCATCGCCGTGAGCTGTTCCTTCTCCTCGTCCAGGGAGCGGAACGCCTCGGCGACATCGGAGATCACCGCCTGGTCCATCGGCGGCAGGGACTCGGTGAGCGCTTGGGAGAGCGCCTTCTCACTGGGCCGTTTGGACAGTTGCGGCTGGCGCAGCTGAACCAGGAGGTCGATCAGAGCGGCGTAACGCTGCTCGCCGAGGCCGAAGAGCGCCTCGTCCACCGCACGGCGGTAGGCGCGGGCGGAGTCGTGGACCATTCCTCTTCCGGCCAGCGCCTCGGCCAGCCGGTCCCGTGTGATCGCCGCACCGGTCGAGTCCAGCAGCCGCAGCCCGCCCTCGGCCGGGTCCAGGCCGATCCGCTGGTCCGTGACGAAGAACCAGTGCCGGGCGATGCCCCGCCCACTGACCGCCTTCAGGCCGCAGCCGAGGGTGGTGTAGTGCGGAGTGCCGCTCTCGTCGACGCGGCCGAACTCGATCCAGGTGTAGCCGAGTCGCTCGGGATGCGGATGCTCGCCGCCGAGCAGCAGGTTCCACTCCATCCGCTTCTTCGGGTCGGCGTCCGGTTCGACCCGGTGCGAGGAGAGATCCCCGTCCAGCAGGAAGGGGAGGGTGAGCGCGAGCACCTTGGACTTGCCGGTGCCGTTGTTGCCGCGCAGCAGCAGGCGGCCGTCGCGGAAGGGGAACTCCTCCACGTCGTAGTAGAACAGGTCGACCAGGCCGATCCGCTGTGGCTGCCAGCGGGTACGGTCCGGCACGGGGAGCCGCGTCTCGGCCGTGGTGCTCATCGGGTCCTGCCCTTCCTGCCCTGCGTACGTTTCGCGGTGGACTTACGTGTCGTGGACTTACGTGTCCTTGGGGCCTTCTGGCCCGGCTCCAGCAGGACGGCCTCGCCCACCCGGTAGCGGTCGAGCGCCGGAAGGGGCCGGACAGCCGGGACGGCGCTCTCCCCCGCCCGGTCCCCCGACCCGTCCCCGCCCCCGGTGCGTTCCAGCAGCCCGAGGGCCACAAGACGCTCGACGGCCTGCTCGGCCAGCTCCGTCTCGGAGCCCGGCACGGTGGCGCTGCGGCGCCAGAATCCGGCGTGGTCCAGCGCCCAGCCCGCCACCTGGCCCTGCAGCTCGGTGAGCGGCACGGTGCCGCCCTTGCCCGCGAGGTACTCGGCGATCAGCAGCGCCACATGGCCGTTGGTGCCGGACTCCGGCATCCGCAGGTCGGTCAGGTCGTCGTCCGGGTCGACCATCGCGATGCCCTCGGCCCGTGCCTCGGGTACCAGGCCGGTGAGTTCGGTGATCCTTCGCGTCAACGCGCCGCGCTGCGAAGTGAGATAGGCGGCCTCTGCCGGCGACAGCCCGTCCAGGTAGAGCACCGGATCGTCGAGCAGGCGCCGGGTCAGGGTGTGCCGCAGCGCCCGGTTGCGCAGTTCGTCGCTGTCGGGCAGAGCGTCGGCGTTGAGTTCGGCGAGGCGCTCCTCGAAGCCGTCCGCGCGTACGGTGCTCGGGCCGCGCCTGGTCACCAGCAGCCCCGCGAGCACCCGGCGGTTCACGTCGTAGAGCGCGTCGCCGGCCGCCTTGAGGAAGGAGTCCTCGTCGCCCGCGACCCTGGCCAGTACGCCCCAGTCGAGCAGCAACCGGACCACCGCCACCAGGTCGGTGCGCTGTTCGCGGCCGACCAGGGTGAACTCCACCCCGGCCTCGGCCAGAGCCGGGTCGGCGGCCGCGAGCACGGCCTGCTCGGCGAGCCGTCCGAGCGCGATCTGCTGCTCGGCGCGATCCAGCACGGCAAGGCACAGGCAGAGCAGTACGTAGCGGCGCCGGGAGAACGGCAGCCCGGTGCGCTGGTCCCGTGCCGGATGGGTCGGGTCGGTGGCCACGCTGGGGACGCGGCGCAGCCGGGCCACCTCGGCGTCGACCAGCAGGCTCCAGCCGGTGTTGCGCTCGAACCACGTCCGCAGCTCGGCCGCGTGCTGCCGCACCAGCCGGAACTCCTCGCTCCCCGCGCGCAGCAACGGACGGCGCAGCAGGGCCCTGGCCGCCCGGCGGACCTCCCCGGTCCGCTGCGCGGCGAGGGCGTCGCCCAGGCCGTCCCGGCTCATCGTCCGCTCCCGGCGGTCTCGCGCTCGCGCTCGTGTCCGGCCGGGGGTTCGGGCCGGCGTTGCGCCGGGGGTTCGGGCCCGCGCTCCGTCGGGGGTTCGCTTCCCGGGATCAGGTCGACGATCTCGACCATGTGCTCAGGCCCGCGCAGCACGCCGTCGAGCGTCCGGATCTCGGCGCTTCCGGCGCCGGACTGCCTCGTCAGCCTGATCTCCATCGTTCCGTCGTTCGTGGTGGCGGCGACCGAATCGGAACCGGGCCGCCATGCCGACAGGGCGTCGCCGAGGAGCAGCAGGAACAGCCGGAAGGTGTCACGGTCCAGCTCACCCAGGTCACTGAGGCGCACCGGCCCCCGTGTCGCGAGGCGGGCCCGTGCCGCGGCGGTCTGCTCGGCCTGCTTGCGCGCCAGCTCGGCCAGGTACGCCTTGGCTTCGGCGCGGTCCTGCACGGCCCGGACACGGCCGCGCCGCTCGTACGAGCCGGTGCGCCGCAACTGCGGGCTGATCCGTACGCCGGGCGCCTCGTACCAGGAGGCGGAAGCCGGCACAGGTTCGGCCTCCCGCTCCGCCAGCGCGTCCTGGTCGATGGTCAGGTGACGTGCGGAGTGCAGTCCGAACGCGGACCGCCACAGCCGGTGCCGGCTGTCGTCGTCCGGCGCCCCCGCGAACCAGCGGGCCAGCTCACGGAAGTCCGCCGAGCGATCCGAACGCCCGGCCCGGCGCTCGTTCAGGGCCTGGACCACCCCGAGCAGCTGCGGTACGGCCTGGCGGGCAGCCGAGCGCAACAGCTTGGCCTGGGAATTTCGGCCCGGCACGCTCAGGAACCAGGCACGCAGGCCGTCCCAGCGTCCGTACCAGCGGCTCTCGGACGCCGCCAGCGCCTCGGCGGCGGCATCCGGCGCCGCGTCGGCCGCCTCGCGCCCGGCGGCCAGCCGCAGCAGCGGTGCGATCGGCCCGCCGGGCGCGGTCCCGAGGCCCTCAAGCAGGCCGGCGATCTCGGCGCCCCGGGTGACCAGGTCCTCGATGAAGCGCTCCAGGTACTCGATCAGCCGCTGCTTGTAGGCGAGGAAGACCTCCACGTCGGCCTCGTGCAGATCCACGGTGCGCTGCAGCGAACTCATGAAGGCCCGTGCGTTGTCCGCGAGACCGGAGAAGCGGTCCACCAGTGCCAGCAGGGCCAGATGCACCACCGCGGGGTCCGGGTCGCCGCGTTCGGTGAGCGCGAGCAGGGCCCGCAGTTGCACGGTGATGTCGGCGAGCGCGACCGCCTGCAGTTCTCCCCGCCGGCCGAGCGCCTCGTCGTACGCGGCCAGCGCCTCCTCCGCGGCCTCGCCGGCGCGGGTGAGCTGGTAGATGTGGCGGGCGCGATAGAAGTCCTCCAGCGCGGTGACCCGGCTGGTGTCGGGGTCGGCCCGCAGGTTCCCCCACCGGCCGAGCCGCTCCAGCGCGACCGCCACGGCCTCCGGCGACGGGCGGTTCCCGGGCGGCAGGCCGAGGTGGACGTCCTCGGGCCGCAGGTGGACCGTGAATTCCTGCTTCGCCTTGACGAAGACCCCCATGACCTGGCGGTAGAGCGCGCAGTGCTCCGTGGTGAGGTGGGCGAAGGGCTGGTACGTCACGGACGGGCCCGCTTCGTCGTCGACGGGGGCGGTGGTGCCGGTCGTGTCCGGGATATCGGCATCGGCCATAGCACCTCATTCTGCCGTATGCGCGAGGGCGCTCCGCGCATACGGGGGCTTCGTACCGCCCCGGCTGCCGGTTCCCTGCCGTTTCCTGCGCTTCCTGCCTCTCCGCGGGAGACGCGGCCCGCGATGCCGGTGGTGCGCCACGCCGTAGAGTGGGTTCGCACAGTGTGTGAACCCGGCACAGGCCCGATGCAGAATGACCGTAGCGACGGAACACCCGCGCTGGGGCAGTGCCGCGCAGGTGATCTGCTGAAGCGAAACTGCAACTCCGGACGCTCGGTACCCCGACTTGCGGATACCTTGGTGTGCGTCATGATCGCATGGCACAGGTGTCCGTCCGGGCGCCGGCGGACAGGCTGACCGAGGAGAGATCGGGAGGAGGACGGCGTGTTGCTCCGGTTTCGTGGCGCGAATGTACGGTCGCTGCGCGATGAGCAGGAACTGTCGTTCGTCGCTCCCGACGGCACCCCGGAGGGGACCGCCCGGGTGGCCGGTCTCGGCGGTGACCGTTCGGCCGAGGTGTTTCCGCTGCTCGGTGTCTTCGGCGCCAATGCCTCGGGCAAATCGAACGTGCTGGCCGCCCTGACCGACATGCGTTCCGCGGTTCTGAACTCCTACGCGCGCTGGGCGTCCTTCGACGGCATTCCCCGTAAGCCCTTCGCGCTGGACCCCGAGAGCGGCGGGGAACCGAGTTTCTTCGAAGTCGATTTCACCATCGAGGAAGTCCGGTGGACTTACGGTTTCGAGCTGGGCGCGACTCGCGTGGAGTCCGAGTGGATCCACGGCTATCCCCGTGGACACCGTCAGGTCTGGCTCGATCGCGACGCCTCGCGGGCCGATGCGTACGACTGGCCGGGCAGCCGGGTGAAGGACCGGGCCCAGCTGGTGCGACGCACCCGCCCCGATGCCCTGCTGCTCTCCACGGCCGGTACGGACAACCATCCACAGCTCTCCGCGTTGTTCCATTGGTTCCGGCGCAATCTGCTGCTGATCAATCCGGAGGACGAACGGCGGGAGCGGGAGCAGTTCACCACCCGCGAACTCGTCGGTGAACGCGCCGCCCGCATCAATGACCTGCTGCGCGTCGCCGACCTCGGAATCACGGGCGCCGAGGTCGAGTCGGACACGAGAAGACCGTCCGTACGGCTCTCCCACCGGGGGGTTCATGGCGAAGTCCTCCTGGACTGGCAGCAGGAGTCCTTCGGCACCCGTTCCTGGTACGCCCTTCTCGGCCCGTTGCTCCTGGCTCTTGACCAGGGCTCGGTACTGCTCATCGACGAGTTGGACGCGAGCCTGCACCCGCGGTTCGCCGCTGAGGTCGTCCGTCTCTTCCACGACCCGCTGGCCAATCCGCGCGACGCGCAGCTCGTCTTCACCACGCATGACCCTTCGCTGCTCACCACACCGAGTGGAGGTCGCCTCCTGGAGGCGGGGCAGGTGTGGCTGACGCAGAAGGACAAGGACGGCGCCACCGAGCTGTACCCGCTGACCGACGCGTCCCCGGGCAAGGAGGAGGATCTGGCGACGTCCTATCTGGCCGGGGCCTTCGGCGGTGTACCGGGCCTCATGGAGGGCCAGATCGCACGACGTCTGTTCGCGACGAGCGGCCAAGGGGACAAGCCCGACGGGAGAGGGGCCTGATGGCGCGGGCAAAGGGGAGGGAGTCGCTCGGCCCGGCGAAGCAGCCGCGTGGACAGCGGCGCCGTGTCGTGCACGTGTACACAGAGGGCAGTGTCACCGAGCCGGGTTACATCGAGATCGTCCGTTCCATTGGCACCTACCGGGACCCTTCGGTGCCCGTCGAGGTGCGGATCGCCAACCAGAAGGCGCCCGCGTCGCACCGCAAACCCCTCGGGTTGGTGGAGGAGGCCGCACGCCTGATGCGCGAGGAGACCCGGCGGGCGAAACGCAGCGGGCTGGGGAAGGCGTATCTGCCGCAGGTCTGGTGCATGTTCGACCGGGACCAGCACGAGGGTGTCGATGCCGCGCTGAAGACCGCCGAGGAAGCAGGAGTAGGGGTCGCCTTCTCGCACCCCTGTTTCGAGGTCTGGCGGGTCCTCCACTACAAGCCGGTGACAGGAACTTTCGGCAAGAGCTGCGACATGGCGGCCGGCCGCCTGCCGTTCGCGGCGACCACGGCGAACATCAAGGTCGTGGAGCAGGGCCAGCTGTCGGGGAAGCCCGGCGAGCACAGGGGCTTCGCCGAGGCGAAGAAACGTGCCCTGAAGATGAACGAGGTCCACGGGGATCACGTACCGAAGTCCTTGCGGGACCCGTACACCGACGTCTTCTCCTTCGTCGAGGACGGTCTCGGCATCGTCGCGTACTGACCGGCCACCGCCGGTTCGGGTGAACGGTTTCCGTCGCGCCCCGCCGCAGCCATAGGCTTCCTCACGGCATCACCAGGTCGTAGGGAGTCGTACACGTGGCCAAGCTCACGCTCGCGCAGTTGGAGCGGCAACTGTTCGCCGCCGCGGACATCCTACATCCTCCGGGGCACCATGGATGCTTCCGAGTACAAGGACTACATCTTCGGGCTGCTCTTCCTGAAGCGGGCGAACGACGAGTTCGAGGCGGCGCGGGAGCGGTTGAAGGAGGACGCGGCCACGACGCTCGGCTACGGCGGAGAGACACTGGCCGGGTATCTGGAGCAGGAGGCCGCGTACGACACGTACAACGTGCTCTTCGTTCCCAAGGCCGCCCGGTGGAAACGGATCGCCTCAGGTACCCACAACATCACCGAGGAGCGCCTGCGCCCCGCCCTCCAGGCGCTGGAGGCGCAGAACGGCAACCTCAAGGGCCTCTTCGACCACCTCGACTTCAACCGGATCGGCGGCTCAGGCGCGGCGGCCGGCGCGGCCAAGCTCGCCGACCAGCGGCTGGGCCTCCTCATCGCGCACTTCGGCCGGGTCAGGCTGCGTACCGACGACTTCGAGTTCCCCGACCTGATCGGCGCGGCGTACGAGTACCTGATCAAGGAGTTCGCCGACTCGGCCGGTCGTAAGGGCGGCGAGTTCTACACCCCGCGTGCGGTCGTACGGATGATGGTCGAGCTGCTGCGGCCCACGGACCGCATGCGCATCTACGACCCCTGTGTGGGCTCGGGCGGCATGCTGATCCACGCCAAGGAGTACGTGGAGGAGCACGGCGGCGACGCCTCGAACATGTTCTTCGCCGGGCAGGACGCCAACAGCAGCTCCTGGATCATGGCGACGATGAACATGGTGCTCCACGGAGTGGACACCCGCTTCAACCTGAAGACCGGCGACACCCTCGCCGAGCCGGCGCACGTACCGAAATCCGACGCGGACCGTTTCGACGCGGTCCTCAGCAACCCGCCCTTCTCCATGGACTACTCGCTCGCCGGCCTCGCGTACAGCGCCCAGCGCGCGAAGTACGGCGCCACGAGCGAGCGTGGCAAGGCCGACCTGATGTTCCTCCAGCACATGCTCTGGGAGACCAGGCAGGGGGGAGGCACGAACGAGCGTGGCGGCATGGTCATCACCGTCATGCCGCACGGCGTGCTCTTCCGCGGCGGCGAGGAGCAGAGGATCCGCGCCAAGCTTGTGGAAGAGGACCTGATCGAGGCCGTCATCGGGCTCGCGCCGAACCTCTTCTACGGCACCGGCATCCCCGCCTGCGTCCTGGTGCTGCGCCCGCCCGGCAGGAAACAGCCGGACAGGGAGAACGGCGTGCTGTTCATCAACGCCGACCGTGAGTTCCGCAAGGAGTCCGCGCAGAACGTCCTGCTGCCCGAGCACGCCGAGAAGATCACGTCGACCTTCCACGCCTACGCAGAAGCGCCTGGCTTCTCGCGGGTCGTGAGCCGCGAGGAACTGCGCGGCAACGAGTACAACCTCAACATCCGCCGCTACGTGGACAACACGCCGCCGCCGGAACCGCAGGACGTACGCGCCCATCTGGTAGGCGGCGTGCCCCGGACGGAGATCGAGGCGAAGAAGGAGCTCCTGGACGCGTACGCGATCGGGCTCCGCGATCTCTTCGCCGAGCGGGACCCGGTGGCGAATCCCGCGTACGTGGACTTCCTGCCGGCGGACCGGCGGCCCGATGCGGCTCGGATCGCGGCACTCGCTCGCCCGCGTGAGGACGTGCTGCGTGACGCCTTCGCACAATGGTGGGCGTCGGAGGCCCACCACTTGGAGGCGGTGGCCGCCACCCCGGAACGACTGGCGGACCTGACGGCCCTGGAGCGCAAGGCGGCGCTGATGGCGGTACGGGGTTCATTGATGACCTCGTTCACCGAGTGCCTGGGCAAGGTCGGGCTGCTCGATCGGTACGCGCTCGCGGGCGCGGTGGCCGGCTGGTGGTACGAGGCCAAGTACGACCTGCTCGCTCTGTCGGAGAACGGGTTCGGTGGTGTGCTGGACGGCTGGGTCGAGAACGTCGAGAGCATGCTTGCCCCGGAACAGGATCCCCGGACCCGCAAGGAGCGCAAGCGCTCGGGCGCCGAGCGGAGGCAGGCGTACGGCCACAAGGTGGTCGCCGCGATCGCTCCCGACTTCCTTGAGGAGTTGGCGGCGGCCGATGAGCGCAAGGCGGAACTGGACGCCCGCTGGAAGGAGCTGAACGCCGAACCGGCGGAGTCCGAGGAGGAGGGTGAGGAGGCCGCAGTCGGCCGGGAGGAAGCCGCGCTGAGCGCTGAGCACTTGGCCGAGCTGGCGTACGTGAAGAAGGAGCGTGCGAAGGCCGGCGCCCTAGTCAAGCGCCTTGAGGCGGACTTCTGGTTCCCCTGGCCGAGCGACCCGCCGCAGCTCGGCGAGGAGCCCCCGCTGTTGCATCGGGCTCGCGCGGCTCTGACCCCTGACGACGAACGCCGTGTGGTCCTCGACCTGCTGCGGGCTGATCTGGCGGCCAAGCTGGGCGGCCACGTGGTGCGACGCCGCCGCGAACTGGCTGATGCCTATCGCGTGTGGGAGGACAAGTACGCGGTGTCCCTCCACGAGATCCGCGCGGAGCGGGAGCGTGCCGCGGCGACGCTCGACGGTTTCCTGGAGGAGTTGGGCTATGCGGGCTGACGGCTCGATCCAGTGGGTGCCGGTACGGGATGCCGGCGAGGTGCGGATGGGCAAACAGCTCTCACCCTCCGGGCGGGAAGGGGCGGGGAAGTTACCTTACTTGCGTGTCGCGAACGTCCACGAGGGCCGGATCGACTACTCCGACGTGAAGACGATGGCTTTCTCAGCGGCTGAGCGCGAGGTGTACGGGATCCACCCGGGTGACATCCTGCTGAACGAAGGACAGGAAAGCCTTCGCATGGTCGGGCGAAGTGCCCTGTACGACGGGCCTGTCGATTCCTACTGCTTCCAGAACACCCTGATTCGGTTCCGTCCCCGACCTGAGGTGCTTCCGCAGTACGCGCAGATGGTTTTTGTGCAGTGGCGTTTGCAGGGTGTCTTCGCTGCGGTAGCTGAGAAGACAAGCATTTCGCATCTGGGGGGTAACCGATTCGCTGCGCTACCGTTCCCGGTTCGGCCGCTTGCTGAGCAACGACGGATCATCGAGGTGATCGGCGCTGTCGCGGCGCAGGAGCGGGCGATCGAGGCGTCGATCGCCAAGTTGGACAAGGTCTGGAACGGAAGCGTGGCCGAGCTCCAGGACGTGGAATGCGGGACGCTGGAGGGCATTCTGCGATCTGGTCCGCAGAACGGGCTATACAAGCCTGCGACTTCGTACGGACCGCAGGGCACGCCAATCGTACGCATCGACAGCTTCGACGGCGGCCCCTCGGATTTCACCCGGAACCTGCTGCGAGTTTCGCTCAACGGGGGTGAAATAGACCGCTATGGGCTCGCTCTGGGCGACATCGTCATCAACCGAGTGAACACACCCGAACTAGTGGGGAAGTCCACCGCTGTTTCTGGCTTGGCAGAGCCGACGGTGTTCGAGTCGAACATGATGCGGTGCAGAGTGAATGTCGAATTTGCTGTGCCAGAATTCGTTGAGACCTGGCTGGGCAGCGCCCTGGCCAAGGCTCATTTTCGCCAGCGGGCCAAAAGCGCCATTTCGCAGGCAAGTATCAATGGTTCAGACGTACGGACCTGTCCGTTCCCACGTTTGAGCATCGCCGGACAATCCGCCTTCGTGGCACGCCTTGCGATCCTGCGAAGCCGACAGCGGTCCGAAGAGGTGGAACTCGTGAAGCTGGCCTCGATCAGGCGCGGGATCGTCGACGACCTCCTGAGCTGAGCAGGCACCGGTCGTCGGCAGTCCGGCGGCTCGCGCGGCGGCCGGGACGTCAGACGGAGAATTCGCCGGCCTTCAGGGCGGCTATGAAGGGGTTCCAGGCCATGGTCGGGTAGAGCAGGGCCACGCCGTGAGGGTCCTTGGAGTCGCGGACGGGGACGCCGGCGGGGTGGTGGTCCAGGACCTCGACGCAACTGCCGCCCTCGCCGTTGCTGTGCGTCGACTTGCGCCAGCCGTTCAGCGTGGAGGCGTCCGCGATCGTGTGGTCAGTCATGGTGTCCGTAGTCCTTCGCTGTCGTCCGCAGGAGGGTGATCGACTCCTTCATCGGCAGTGCGTCGCCCAGAGCTAGATCGTAGCGACCCTGCAACTGCCGGACCACGGCTGGAGAATCGTGGACCTTGCCGACAGACATTCCTTCTGTGTAGGCGGCCGGGGGTTGGTCCTCGAACCACAACAGCGTGAGCATGCCCTGGAGAACCGGGTGGTAGCCCAGCCCGAACGGCAGAATATGCACGCGGATACGCGTGTTCTCGGCGAGCCCGACGACGTGCATGAGCTGTTCGGCCATGACCTCGGGGCCACCGATCATCCGGCGTAGCACCGACTCGTCCAGCAGCGCCCATACTACGGGCGTTACGCGGTCGGTGAGGATCTTGGAACGTTCCTGCCGTGTGACGACGTACCTGTCACGCTCCTCTTCACTCCGAGGTGGGTACTCGGTACCAAAAACCGCGCGAGCGTACGCCTCCGTCTGGAGGATGCCGGGGATGAACGTCAACGCGAACTCGCGGATTTCTGTCGCCTGCTGTTCGAGCTGCCGCGCCGCTTCGAAGTAGTCGGCGACCGCCACGTCCTGCTCCGGCAGGAAGCTGCTCAGCACATCGCCCGTGTTCAGCGCCCTGTCCAGCCGCTGCGCGTCCTCGCGTGACGGTGTGCGGCGCCCCGCCTCGATGTGGGCGATGTGCGTGCGCGTCATGATCGCGGTCTCGGCAAGCTGCTCCTGCGTGAGGCCCGCCGCCTTGCGCCGCGCCTTGATCCAGTCGCCGTAGTTGTTGCTCACCCTCAACACCCCTTGTGACAGATGCCTTGTCACCTGCTGTCCTCTGGCGAGCCTAGCCCGCTTCGTATCACTGTGTGCATGGGCCGCTACACAGCGGCTCCTCCCTACTCGAAGGGTTCGGCGGCGCCGTAGTGGGCCGTGGTCCCGCTCAGTTCAGTTCACGGAGTGTTCCATGCACAAACTCCTCGCCAAGCTCGCCGCGTTGCTGCCGTGCCGCCGTCGCCGCACCCGCTCGGCCCCGCACCCGGCATTCGCCGCACCTCCGTCCGTCGTGGCGCAACGGCGTGGCCCCGTACCCCTCCTGCGGGGAAGGGGCACCGCCCTCGTGCGCCGCTACGTCCTCGCCCACGAAGCAAGCCGTGCGGAGGCTTGGCGGCAGCGGGCCCGGCGGTGCACCCTGTGGCTCGCCGTGCACGGCGTCGACGTGGGCCCACGGGTCATCCACGGCGTGGAGGTCGCCGCGTGAACGCTGGATGCGGCAGCACCGTAAGGCTCCTTCCCTGGTCCACCGCGGACGGCAGGCCCTGCTACCTGCTCGGCGGTGGGAGCGGGCATGTCTCCCGCGTCGCCGACGAGATCGAGACTGTCCAACTCGACATGGCGGCCGAACTGCTGGACCACGCCGCGGACCTGCTCGGCGACCACGAGGCGACCGCCCCCCAGGTCCGCTTCGTCGCCGACCGTTTGGCGGAGTCCCTGCGAGACGTCCACCGGATCGCGGAGAGCCGTGGCGCCCGGCTGCCGGATCCGGAGCACGAAACCGACGAGAGCCCAGATTTCGACGACCCCGACGGGGAGTTCGAGGGCTAACAGGACGGCGCCCTGCCTGCTGCCCGTTAGGCCGAGGATTAGGCGAGACCCGCGGTCCCCTCCCATAGCGTTCCCGCTCGATCGGAACGTCCCCTTCCGCCCAGTCCGTGGCGCAGAATGGATCTCCCGCCCCAACACGTGAGACGGGGCGGGCAGAGAGGACACGGGCGTATGACGGCGGCACAGGCTGAGCGGGACGAGGTGGAGTTGCCGATCCTCGCCCAGCTCCGGGCGATGGGGTGGACGCACGTCCGCGGTCCCGAGGCGGGGACGCTCGACGCCGATAAGCCGCTGCTGCTCGGCCGGTTGCACGCGGCGCTGCGCCGGATCAATGTCCGGGCCGTGGACGGCCGGCCCTGGATGGACAGTACGGACGGGGACCGCTCCGCCGCCGCGCTGGCCTCCGCACCGCTCGGCAAGGGCATCGCGGAAGCGAACTTCGCCGCCACCGACATGCTGCTCAGCGGATATGTGCTGCCCGGGCCGTCCGCCGCGCACGCTGGCGCCTCGGCCACCGTTCAGTACGTCGAGTGGCATGAGGAGCGCCGAGCGCTCAACGAGTTCACCGTCGTTGACCAGTTGCGGGTGCGAAACCGTTCGGGAGAGCTGTCCGTCCTGGACATCGTGCTGTTCGTCAACGGCATCCCGCTGGTGGCGGTCGAGTGCAAGAGTCCCGACCTCGCCGACCCGATACGCAGCGCCGTACTGGACCTGCGCTACTACGCCGGTGATCCGGTCACCGACGACGAGCGGGACGGGAGCGGTCTGCCGGTTCCCGCGGGAGTACCGGAGCTGTTCCGCACCGTCCAACTGCTGGTGGCGGCCACGTCGGAGACCGCGTACCTCGGTACAGTCACGTCGGACCCGGCGCGCTTCCACCCCTGGCGGAGCGTCGAGCCCGAGAGTGTGGCTGAGCTGCGAGGCGAACTTCCGGACGGCGTCGGACCGCTCAATGAGCGGCACAAGCTCGTCGGGGTCGTTCTGCGTCCCGCCGGACTGCTCACCTTTGTGCGTCACTACCTCGTCCTCCTGCCGGTCGAGACCGAGGCGGGCGTGCGTACGGTGAAGGCCGCTGCCCGCCACCAGCAGTACCGGGCCGCCGAGAAGGCCGTGCGGCGGCTGCTGACAGGCCGGTCCCGCGGCGCCGCTGTGCCGGACGACGAGCGCGGGGGCGTCATCTGGCACACCCAGGGCTCCGGCAAGAGCCTGACCATGGCCTTCCTGGTCCGGCGCATCCATCTGCACCACAAGCTGGGCGAGTTCACGGTCGTGGTGGTCACCGACCGCACCCAGCTGCAGGACCAGCTCGCCCGGACGCTGAAGTTGAGCGAGTCGGACACCGTGACCGCCCAGACCCGCGCGCAGATGGAGGGGCTGCTGCGCGACGGTGGGCGCCGAGTCGTCTTCGCGATGATCCAGAAATACGGCGCGGGGGTCACGTTCGCGGGGGAGGCCAAGGGCGGGGAGGATGATCGGGACCTGACCAGGGAGTACGCGGACGCCGAGCGGGCCAGGCGGGAACCTCGTACGGTGGATCCTGCGCCGGTCCTGAACTTCACGCAGTGCAACACCTCAAGCGAGTTCCTGGTGCTGGTCGACGAGGCCCACCGCTCCCACACCAACGTGCTGCACGCCGCCCTGCGCAAGGCCGTCCCCAACGCGGCGAAGATCGGTTTCACGGGTACGCCGATCACGACCGGCCAACTGGACGACACGCGGCGGATCTTCGTCGGACCCGATGGTGATTTCATCGACACCTACCGGATGTCGGAGGCCGAACGCGACGGCGTGGTCGTCCGCATCCGCTACGAAGGCCGCACCGGGGAAGGCAAGGTCTTCGACAAGGACGGGCTCGACCGGAAGTTCGCCGACCTGGTCCGTGACCGGACACCGGCGGAGCGCGCGGCTCTGCTCAAGGAGTCGCCCACAGAGCGGGACGTCGCCGAATCGCTGCCGATGATTCGTGCGAAGGCTGAGGACATGCTGGAGCACTGGGTGACGTGGGTGTTGCCCGACGGCGACTTCAAGGCCCAGGTCGCGGCCGTGAGCCGCAAGGCCGCGGTCGAATACCGCGACGCGCTGCGATTGGCGCGCGACAACCTGCTGGAGGAGCTGGCACGGTTCGATCCCGAGTCACTTGCCGGAATACTGCCGAAGAACCTGACGAGGCGGCAGCGCTATCGCCTCCAGGCGTACCAGTATCGTTCCCTGCTACGCCGCATCGACTTCGTGCCGGTCGTCTCCCCCGGCGAGGAACGCAAGCGGCGAGAGTGGTTGGACTGGACCGATCACGACCTGCAGGAGGGATACATCGAGCGGTTCCACCAGCCGTTCCCCCAACTTCCTCCCGAGCCCGACTGGGTGGCGTCGACGCCCTTCGGCTCTCCGGAGCCCGGCACACAAGATAGCCCTGGGGCCGGGGACTACCCCTGGTCGCAGCCCGAGGCCGATCCGCCGGCCGCCGCGCAGAAGCCCGCCGCCGTCCACCCCGACAGCCCGATCGCGTTCCTCATCGTCAAGTCGATGCTGCTCACCGGCTTCGACGCGCCGCGTGAGCAGGTGCTCTACCTGGACCGTCCGATCCGGGATGCCGAACTGCTCCAGGCCGTCGCCCGGGTGAACCGTCCGATGGCGGGCAAGCGCATTGGCCGTGTAGTCGACTACTACGGCGTCTTCGACCACCTCACCGACGCCCTTGCCGACTATCAGCAGGACGACGTGGACGACACCATGCGCAGCATGTCCGAGGAGATCGGCGGACTGAAACCGGCGGCCGAGGCGGTACGCGCATATCTGCGCGCGCACGGCGTCAGTGAGCAGGACCTCGCCTCGTTCAACGAGATGGGGAGTGTACTGGAGCTGTTCGAGCCCGACGCGGTGCGGTTCGGATACGACGAGGTACTGAAGCGGTTCCTCGACACGCTGGAGCGGGTGCTGCCGCATGAGGCGGGCCTCGACCACGTGGACGACGCCCGCCGCTGGACGCTGCTCCAAAAGCGCGTCCGCAGACACTTCCGCGACGGCCCCGGCGGTACGTTCAGCCTGCACACCCTCGGACGCAAGGTTCGTGCGATGGTGGCCGGCCACCTCGAAGGGCCGGAGATCGAGCAGGCGCTGCCTCCTGTCCTTCTCACCTCGCCCGTGTTCGACGAAAGGGTGCGCGCCCTTCCCGCCGGCGAGGCCGCCGCCGAAATGCAGCACGCCCTCCGCTTCCACCTGGAGGAGCGGGTGCGCCAGGAGGACCCGGAGAAGTACGTACGCCTCTCCGCGCGCCTGGAGGAGATCCTGCGGGAGCTGGCCGGGCACTTCGAGGAGTTGAAAGCGGAGCTCGGACCCCTGATCGACCAGGCGCGGAGCGAGGCCGAGGAGGACGAGTCGCTCGCGAGCCTCAGCGTGGTGGAGGCTCGGCTGTTCCGGCTGCTCAAACAGTTGCTGGGAGACAATCCGGAGATCGTCCCGCGCGGGCATGACATCCGTCCGCTGGTGAGCGATGTGTGCGCCGAAGCGGCGGGCTTCATGGGCCGGGTGTCGTACCAGGGGGAGAGTCAGGACATCGATGCGCTGGCGCGCAGGATCCACGGTCGGTTGGTGCGTGGCGGAATGGTGCCTGTCGGGGCGGACTGGGCCCCTTTGAACAAGATCGCGCAGAAACTCGCGGTCTTCGCGGCGGGTCGGCGTGCGAGCTTCCTGGCCTGGTCTCGCGGAGAATGAGAGGGTGACCGCCGCAACCGCTAGCCATACCCCGCCTGACCTCGTTGAAGGGGCCCGGCTCACCGTGGACGGTGTTGAGCTGCGGGTAAGGGTCAGCGGTCGGCGCAAGCGGTTCGCGCTGACCGTTGAGCCGGACGCCGAAGTGGTCCTGCACGTGCCGGCAGGGCGTCCGTTCATGGACGCCGAGAGATTCGTACGTGAGCACCGCACTTGGCTGGCGTCGAAGATCGCCCTTCGCGTGGAAACCATGCCGCTGAGTCCGGCCAAACGGCTCGTTGAGGGTGAGGTGTTCCGCTACCTGGGGCGGACCTACCGGTTGGCCATCGACCGGAACGCGCCGGCCGGCAGTGCTGTACGGCTGGTTGCGGGGCGGCTGGTGATCACCACAGAGCAGGCGCAGAACCCCGCTGTCGGACGGGCAGCGCTGATCGACTGGTACTGCCGGGCCGGACAGGCATGGGCGAGAGGACGGCTCCAGCCCTGGGCCGCCCGCCTGTGGGTCGCAGAACCCGCGGTGGGCGTTTCGGACCTCGGCGGAAGGTGGGGGACATACAACCGTGGTCGCAAAGGTGACAGCGCTTCGGGCCTGATGAGCCTGGGCTGGCCCCTCTTCCAGTTGCCGATGCACCTGGTCGATTACGTGATCGCCCATGAATTGGCCCATGTGCGGATCAATGGGCACGGCGCCGATTACTGGCGGATTCTCAGGTCAGCACTGCCGGAGTGCGACGAGCGCCGCGGGGAGTTGAACGAACTGGGCCGCCGCATGTGGATGGGTGGCATCGCTTGACGCCCGGAACTTGTTGGGTTGCCGCGAGGCGCCTGGATCAATCCTTGCGGCTCCCGATGAGCCATCGCGCGCCGCAGCAGGTCCGCGTCCGCACCGACCGGTGAGCGCACACGGCCCACCGGTCGGGCGGCCCGGCCGTCAGGGCCTGATCGTGAGCGTGGCCCTGTCGTTCGCCGCCGCGGTCGCCGTGACCGTGAAGCGGTGTGTTTTCGCGTCGTACGCGACGGGGCCTACCCGTCCGGTGGTGGCGGAGACGTGCGGCTTGTGCGGTGCGTAGCCGTGCAGCGTGACCGGGCCCTCGCCCGCCGCGAACGCGATCGTGGCGTGTACGTGTCCGTCGTCGTGCACGTGCTCGACGCGCTGGGTGCCGTGTGCGACGAACTTGCCGGCGTCGCCGAGGAAGGCGATGCCGGAGTGGCCCACCGGCGCGACGATCCAGTAGGTGCCGTCGCCGACGGTGGCGTTCACGCGGCCGCCACCGGTGACCAGTTGGCCCGTTCCCGCGTAGTAGTCGTAGACGTACGCCCGTCCGGTGGTCCCCAGCTCCTTCAGTGTGAACGAGGTCTTCTGGGACATGCCCGTCGGCACGGACCCCTGCGTGACGCCGAGCCAGTCGATGTTGCCGCCGCTGGCCCCGGTGGCCGTCGCGCGTACGGTGTTGGCCCCCTCGTTCAGTGTGACGGTCGTGCCCACGACGCTCCACGACGTCCACCAGCCGGTCGACGGGAACGACAGTGTGTGCGCGTCGCCGCCGTTCACCGCGACCGCGAGCGGACGGTCGGTGAACGACGCGTTCGCGTAGCGGAACTGGAGCGTGTAGGTGCCCGCTGCCGGCGCCTGCACCGTCCACTCCACGTAGTCGCCGTCTGAGTGCTGGTAGTCGGCGAACCCGCTACCGGTGTAACCGGAGTTGTCCCGGCCGACGACCGCTCCCGAGAGCGTCGCCTCCTCCGCCTGGTACGTCTGCTCCGGCTCGACGAACTGACGGGCGTACGAGAAGACGTAGCGGTACGTCAGCCCGGAGTGGTCCACGTGCGTGGACGCCACCATGGCGGGCATCTTCCCGGCCGCCTCGCCGACGTACGTGGCGTCGGTGGGGACGATGGGCACGTCCGGCTTGACGATGATCCCGTCGGGACGCACCACCTGGAACAGATGCCCCGCGTCGATCTTCCCCAGCGAGTCCCCGACGCCGACAGGACCGGCCGAAAGGTTCGCCAGGAGCAGGTTGTTGAGCTCGCCGCTCATGAACACGTCCACCCATGGCCACACCCCGAGCGATCCCGCGAACTGCGAGTCGTAGAGGAACATGTCCCACTTGGGACGGTCGAAGCGGTCGTCGCTGACGCGGATGGTCGTCAGGTTGGGGTAGCGGACGGACTGCAGGTAGTCGCGCGGCAGTGCCATGCAGTACTGCATGTCGAGGCCGTCGCCCGCGGCGTGGTGGGCCATGTTGTCGAAGAACGCGTCGGCGTCGTTCAGGTTCTCGGCGGGCTTGGCCTTGTTGCAGAGCCAGTCCTGCTCGTAGACGACGACTCCGCCGTCGCGCAGGTAGTCCATGACGTGCTGCCAGTACGCCGGGTCGGTGACGATGTCGTCCGACATCGCGTACTCGCCGTGATACGGGCTCGACTTGTCCATCCACCGTGCGTGGGTGACGAGCGGCAGCGCCAGCTTCTTCTGGAACGCGGACAGCCCGTCAGGGAACAGCTCCTTGTCCGCCTCGTACAGGTAGGTGCCGTCCGGCAGGTCGTTCCAGTCGGCGTTCGGGCCCTTGGGGTACCACCAGCTGTCGAGCTGCATGTAGCCCATCGGGATCTTCTGGGACGCCCACTCGTCGCGGACGGCGAGCAGTGTGCCCGTGTAGCCCTTGGGCTGCTCGTACTTGTAGTAGTAGTCGGCGCCGTTGTCGGTCCAGTAGCCCAGGGTGCTGAGGACCACGCCCGCGTCGTTGGCCGGCAGCGGCTTGCCCGCGAGCCTGGTGAGCGCGGTGCCCCAGGCGCGGTGCGCGGTGCCGACACCGTCCGAGGCCGTCAGGATCGTCTGCCGGGTGTAGCCGGCAGGCAGGGTGGCGACCGAGCCGATCACACCGGCCGCGATGGAGCCGTCGGCGCCCCGGCTGGTCTCCGCCTCCTGGAAGTGGTTCGCCGCCGACAGCACGAAGGTGTTGCCCGACCCGTCGAAGAACACCCACGGGCTGTCCGACGCACCCGAGAAGGTGTTGAACTGGAACCGCCCGAAGCAGTCGCTGTGGCTCAACTGGTGCCCGAGGTCCGGGTAGCGGGTGAAGGTCGGGAACGGGTTGCCGTTCGCGCCTGCCTTGACGTACGTGTCGGTGAAGACGACGGACGACGCGTCCCGGTAGACCCGGATGCCGCCCTTCCGTGCGCCGCCCTGGAAGGTGAACGTGGTCTCGGTGTACCGGCCGAGCGCGTCGGAGCCCGATCCGGCGGTGATGCCGGTCGCCGCCGAGCCGACGGAGCCGCTGAAGGCCCAGCCGAGCTCCCTGACGGCCACCTGCCACGCGCCGGAGGCCTTCACCTTGGCCGCCAGGGGTCGCGGCCGGCCGGGGCTCGCGCTCGCCGTGCCCGCCGCGCCGGTCAGCGGCAGGGCCAGGGCGGCGGAGCCGAGGCCCGCGGCCGTGATGAAGCCGCGGCGGTTGATTCCGGTCATGAGTGCTCCTCGACTGTCGTGGAAGGGCGCGCGCCGTGGAGGCGTCGTGCGTCCTGACTGGGGCAGAGGCGGTACTCGTCACGGAAACGCCGGCCAAACGAGAGATGGAGCGTCGGCGGCGCCCGGCCGTGCCTGACCGGGGCGCGCAGTGCTCTTCGCCCAGCGAGGGGAGATGGGGCACAGTTTGCTGTCGTGTTGGTTTTGGGGTCAAGACTCAAAACAAGGAAACATTTCCCAACATCGCGAGCGTGCCAACAAGGCGCAGGCCACGGGCTGTTTGAAGTTCCCCCCTGAACTTGGACAGCGGGTGCTTACGCTGCGGGGGCGAGGTTCTGCCTCAGAAGGGTTCTCGTTTCAAGTGGGGTGACGTATCCGTGGTCGGGGTGCCGGCGAAGCCGGCTGCGG
>NZ_JAGIQL010000059.1 GCF_017813245.1 Streptomyces montanisoli | reverse complement strand
CCCGTCCCCGGCGCGGTCCGGCGCACCGCGGTGCCAGCGGGCCGCGCGGCTACATCCTGACCTGGACCGCGCGGCCGAGCCGGTCGTGCAGGCCGCGGCCGTCGCGGTCCCAGATCAGCGCGGGGATCGCCAGGCAGAGCAGGACGCTGCGGATCAGCGCCCACCCGAAGCCGAGCCTGCCTCCGGCCTCGGAGACCACCCGGAGGCGGAAGAGCCGCTTGCCCGGGGTGAAGCCGAGCGTGCCGACGGTGAGTGCGCTGAGCACGAAGAAGACGGCGAGCGCCCAGTTCTCGACGACGTTCACACCGCCGCGCGTGATCAGCCCGTACACGATGATGACGCACAGCGCCCAGTCGACGAAGATGGCGCCGAAGCGCCGGCCGAGCGGCGCGACCGAGCCCGGGCCGTCCTGCGGCAGGCCGAGCCGCTGGCCGCGGTACCCGAAGTCGACGCCCATGTCCTCGGCCGCCGCGCGGGGCCCGGAGAGCCAGGATCCGATTGCTTGCCTGTTGTCCACGGCTCCACGGTACGCGCCGGGCGCGAAACCGCGGTCCGCGGGCCCACCCGCGGCGGCGTGCCGGTTAACGTGCGCGAAACAAACGGGTCATCCTGGAGAAATGGCGGAAACATAAGGTCGCCGTCATCGTGTGCCGCGTGCACGGGCCGAGGGAGTCCGGTCCGATCGCCCGCACAGCCGAGTTTCAAGCCCCGCCCCTCCCCGAGGCGGGAGGAGGAGGAGCTGGATGTTCCAGAACGCCGACGAGGCCAAGAAATTCATCTCGGACGAGGACGTCAAGTTCGTCGACGTGCGCTTCTGCGACCTGCCCGGTGTGATGCAGCACTTCACGGTCCCGGCGAAGACGTTCGATCCGACGGAGGAGCTCGCGTTCGACGGCTCGTCGATCCGCGGCTTCCAGGCGATCCACGAGTCGGACATGGCGCTGCGCGCCGACCTGGCGACCGCGCGTGTCGACCCGTTCCGCCGTGACAAGACGCTGAACATCAACTTCTTCATCCACGACCCGATCACGGGCGAGCAGTACAGCCGCGACCCGCGCAACATCGCGAAGAAGGCCGAGGCCTACCTGGCGTCGACGGGCATCGCCGACACCGCGTTCTTCGGGCCCGAGGCGGAGTTCTACGTCTTCGACAGCGTGCGCTTCAACACGACGTCGAACGAGGGCTTCTACCACATCGACTCCGAGGCCGGCGCCTGGAACACCGGCTCGACCGAGGACAACCGCGGCTACAAGGTCCGCTACAAGGGCGGCTACTTCCCGGCCCCGCCGGTGGACCACTTCGCGGACCTGCGCGCCGAGATCTCGCTTGAGCTCGAGCGCGCCGGCCTCGAGGTCGAGCGCCAGCACCACGAGGTCGGCACCGCGGGCCAGGCGGAGATCAACTACAAGTTCAACACGCTGCTGCACGCGGCGGACGACCTGATGCTGTTCAAGTACATCGTCAAGAACGTCGCGTGGCGCAACAACAAGACCGCGACGTTCATGCCGAAGCCGATCTTCGGCGACAACGGCTCGGGCATGCATGTGCACCAGTCGCTGTGGCAGAACGGTTCGCCGCTCTTCTACGACGAGCAGGGCTACGCGGGCCTGTCGGACACGGCGCGCTTCTACATCGGCGGCATCCTGAAGCACGCGCCGTCGCTGCTGGCCTTCACGAACCCGACGGTGAACTCGTACCACCGCCTGGTCCCGGGCTTCGAGGCGCCGGTCAACCTGGTCTACTCGCAGCGCAACCGCTCCGCGGCGATGCGCATCCCGATCACGGGCTCGAACCCGAAGGCCAAGCGCGTCGAGTTCCGCGCGCCCGACCCGTCGTCCAACCCGTACCTGGCGTTCTCGGCGCTGCTGCTCGCGGGCCTCGACGGCGTCAGGAACAAGATCGAGCCGGCGGAGCCGATCGACAAGGACCTCTACGAGCTCGCCCCCGAGGAGCACGCAGGCGTCCCCCAGGTCCCGACGTCCCTCCCGGCCGTCCTGGACGCCCTGGAGGCGGACAACGAGTACCTCCAGGCGGGCGGCGTCTTCACGGCGGACCTGATCGAGACGTGGATCGACTACAAGCGCACGAAGGAGATCGCCCCGATCCAGCTGCGCCCGCACCCGCACGAGTTCGAGCTGTACTTCGACATCTAAACCGCGAGGTCGGTGAGGCGTGAGGGCGTTCCCGGATCCGGTTCCGGGGGCGCCCTCGTGTGCGTAGGGGTGCCGGCGCCCCCGCGAGTCTGCCGCGCCGTTCAGCGCGTGACGTCCATGCTCTGCGTGCCGATGACCGACAGCAGCCGGAGCGCCTGTTCCGAGGGGGAGCCGGGGGCCGCGGTGTAGATCACGAGCTGCTGGTCGCGGTCCGTGATGGCGAGGGCGTCGCAGTTGACGGTGACCGGGCCGACCAGCGGGTGCTGGAACGTCTTGCGCTGGGAGGGCTCGGCCGACACGTCGTGCGATTGCCACAGGCGCGTGAACTCCTCGCTGCCGTCGAGCAGTTCGGCCACAAGCTCTGCCACCTCGGGGTCGTCGGGGTAGCGGGCGGCCGTGGCGCGCAGCCGCTGTGTCGCGTTGCGGGCGAACTCGTCCGCGTCCGACACTCCGTAAAGGCGCTGCCCGTTCGTGTGCGGGCCGAGGAAGACGCGGCGCACGAAGTTGCGTTCACGTCGCGGCAGGGCGGAGAAGTCCTCCATCAGGGCTGCCGCCAGGTCGTTCCAGGCGAGGATCTCGAAGCTCGCGGATGTCACCGTCGCCGCCGCCTGCGGCAGGCGCTCCATCAGGTCGAGGATGCTCTGGCGTACCGCGCGCGGCGGCCCGGCCGCCGGGAGCGGCGGTGCGCCCGCCAGGTGGTGGAGGTGGTCGCGCTCGGCGTCCGACAGGCGCAGGGCGCGGGACAGCCCGGCCAGCACCTCGTGCGACGGGTGCGGCGCGCGGGCCTGCTCGAGCCGCGTGTAGTACTCGATCGAGATGTACGCCAGCTGCGCCACCTCCTCGCGGCGCAGTCCCGGGGTGCGGCGGCGCGTGCCTGCGGGCAGCCCGACGTCTGCGGGTGCGATCCGCTCGCGCCGGCTGCGCAGGAAGTCCGCCAGTTCTCTTCGGTCCACGCCCCCAGTGTGTACGGATGCCGGCGGCCGAGCCAGGTACCGGCGGTGCCTGGCTGGCTCCCCACGGGTGGGCGCAGGCTCGCTGCCATGGACAACACCAGTGTGACCAGCACATCAACCGCCACTGTCGGCCCAGGCCTGCTGGACGGCAAGGTCGCCTTCGTCTCGGGTGCCGGGCGTGGCATCGGGGCCGCCGCGGCCCGGCTCTTCGCCCGCGAGGGTGCCCGGGTGCTGCTCGCGGCCCGGACGGAGGCCCAGCTGGCGGCCGTGACCGAGGAGGTCAGGGCGGCGGGCGGCACCGCGGAGTACGTCGTGTGCGACCTGGCCGACGCGGCCTCCGTGCGTGCCGCCGTGGACCGCGCCGTGGACGTGTTCGGCCGGCTCGACATCGCCTTCAACAACGGTGCGACGATCCAGCGGCCCGGCCCGATGGACCGGATGGGAGAGGCCGACTTCGACCGTGTCTACGACGTGAACCTGAAGGGCGTCTGGCTGGCGATGGTCGCCGAGGTCTCCGCGATCCGCGCCACCGCCGGGACGGGCGCCGTCGTCAACAACTCGTCCGTGGGCAGCCTGATGGGCAACGCCGAGCTACCGGCCTACGGCGCGATGAAGCGGGCGGTCAACAGCCTTTCGGAGTCGGCGGCGGTCACGTACGGCCCTGAGGGCATCCGGGTGAACGCCATCGCCCCCGGTCATACCTCGACGGAAATGATCAGCACGTGGGAGGCGGATTCGCCCGGCCTCCGGGAGCGCCTGACGGCACACACACCGCTGCGCCGCGCGGCGGACCCGCAGGAGATCGCGCAGGCCGCTGCCTGGCTCCTCAGCGACCGCGCCTCGTACGTCACCGGCACGGTCCTACGGGTGGACGGCGGCGCACGGGCCTGAGCCGGGGGCGAAGTGCGCTCGCGGGCCTCACCAGGGGATCGTCGCCTTCGAAAGCGAGACCATGAACCAGATCCCGAGCGGCAGGGGCACGAGGAGGATGAACGCGGCGAACACCTTCGCCCACAGCGCCGACTTGCCAGGGCCTTCCGTGGACATGACCGCTCCGGAAGCAGGGGCTCGCTCGCCGCGGCGGTTGCCGAGGCTCTTGCGATGGTAGACCTCGCCGCTGCCGCCATCGTCGTAGTGCGTTTCACGGCAGGGGAGTTGGGCCGCCGGGCGGGGCACTGGCGGCTCGTGCGGGAGGCCGTCGCCGCCGGGGCCGGGCGGCCGGGCGGCCGGGATCGGGCCGGGCCGGGCCGGGCCGCATCCGAGCGCCTGACCGGACCCGAGCAACGGACCGCACCCGAGCGCCTGACCGGGCCCGAGCGCCGGATCGCAGCGCCGCAGGCCGCAGCGCCGGTGCAGCGGCCTGCGGCCTGCATCAGTGCCGCAGCCGGGCCGACTCCAGCGCCCTGCTCGCCCGCGCCGCCAGGCCGTCCGCGCCGCACCCGGCCGCGAGGTCGTGGCCGAGGGCGATCTCGGCGGTGAACCCGGCCGCGATGCCGTACTCGACCCGCGCACGCGCCAGTTCGTAACCGGAGGGCGAGGCCTCCAGGTGGGCCACCGCCCGCTCCAGCAGGTCGGCGCGCTCCCGCCCGTGCCGCAGCGACGCCGCGCACGCCAGCGCCTCGCCCATGGCGGTCCTGGTGCCGAGCCGCGCGGCCTCGTGCTGTACGTACCCGGCGAGCTCGGCGGCCCTCGCGGGGTCGGTGCCTGCCAGTGCCCGGGCCAGGTCGAGCGCCCAGGGCGCGGCGATGATGTTGTGCCTGCCGCGCCCCGTGAGCGCGCGGCCCGCGGACTCCAGCTCGTCGACCGCCTGCTCGGTGCGGCCGAGGGCGAGCAGCAGCCTGCCGTGCACGCACGCGCCGTCGGGCAGCAGCATCGTCGTCGGGTACGGCGGCCCGAAGCCGTAGCGCTCGGCGCACGCGGCGGCGCGCCCGACGTGGCCGCGTGCGAGCAGGGTGTCGACGAGCACACAGACGGCTTGCGCGCGCACGGGCAGCAGGTCGCCGACCCCGTCGGCGAGCCGTACGCCTTCGCGCAGGTAGCCCTCCGCCTCGGCGAGGCGGCCGCGCCTGCGGTGCGTCAGGCCCATCATGGTGTGCGCGAAGGCGAGGTGCCCGCCGCTCCAGCCGGACAGCTCGAAGTCGCGCAGCGCCTCGGTGAACAGCGCCTCGGCCCGGTCGAGCCGGTCGGTGAGGACGTAGACGAGTCCCAGCAGCGCGGGCACCTCGAAGCCCCACTCGGTGTCGGTCCAGCGCAGTCCGGGCGCCGGCCCGCCACCGACGAGGGCGCGCTCCGCGATGCGTACGGCCGGCGCGGCGCTCTCGCCGCGCACCGCGGCGTCGAAGGCGCGAAGCGTCAGCAGCACGCGCTCCGTGTTTCCCTCGCCTGTCAGGTGCTCGGTGGCGTCGGCGAGGCGCCGGGAGCGCAGCGGGCCGTGCGCCTCGGCCGCCTGCAGTCCCTCCCAGAGGTACCGGACGGCGGTGTACCGGTCCCGCAGCGGGCCCGGGGGGCACAGTTCGGCCTCGGCGGCGACCATCCCCGCCGCCTCGGCGCCGCGGTCGGTGTGCGCGAGCACCTGCGCGAGCTTGAGTACGGCCGCGACACGGTCGCCGCCGGCGAGTCCCGGGCCCTCCAGGGCGTCGCGCAGGTGGCCGACCGTGGTGGCGGGCGCGGTCAGGAGCGTGGCGCAGCCGAGCTCGTACAGCACGGCGGAGCGTTCCGCCGACGGTGGCGGCTCGGCCAGCGCGCGCCGCAGGCAGCGGCGTGCCGCGTCGGGCGCGCCGACGGCGAGGTGCTCGGCCGCTGCCTCACGCAGTTGCCTGACGAGCTCGTGGTCACCGTCCGGGTGCACTTCGAGGAGGTGCGGCGCGGCGGCGGCCGCTCCCCCGCCGCCGCGGGTGATGACCCAGGCGGCCCTGCCGTGCAGGGCGGTGCGGGTGGCGGGCGGGATGGCCCGGTAGACGGCGCTCGCGATCAGCGGGTGGACGAACTCCAGCGGGTCGGTGCCCACGAGGATGCGCGCGGCGCGCAGCCGCTCGGCGCACCCCGCCGCCTCGGCGCCGCCCATGCCGGCGACCGCCATGGCGGTCGCGAGGGGGATGCGGGTGCCGAGGACCGCCGCGGCGCGTGCGAACTGGATGGTGGGGGTGCCGAGTTCCGCCAGGCGCCGCACGAGCCCGGCGCCGCGGGTCGAGGCGCCGAGCCCCCGCAGCGCGGCGGCCGACGCCCCGACGGGGTCCATGCCGCTGTCGCGTGCGCGTGCGAGGAGCTCGACGGCCTCGTACGCGTTGCCCCCGGTTACGGCCCACACCTCGTGGCAGAACGCCGCGTCGGCGCGTGGTCCGAGTGCGGTCCTCGCGAGCCGCGCGGTGGCGTCCGCGGTGAGGGGTTTGAGGGTGACGACGAGGCGCGCGGACGCGCCGACGGTGGCCAGCAGTTCGGCCGCGGCGCCGGTGGCGTCCTCCGTGCGGTAGGCGACGACGAGGAGGACGGGCAGCCCGGGTCCTGGCGCGCGTGCGAAGGACGCGAGCCAGGCCAGCGTCTCCAGGTCGGCCCACTGCGCGTCGTCGACGAGCAGCACCAGGGGCCCGTAGGCGTCCGTGAGGCCGTGCGTCAGGGCGTCGAGGCCTTCCCTGACCCGGTGGGGGTCGCCGTACTGCGCGCCCGGTGGCGCGACGCCGAGCGCGGGGCCCGCCGTCTCGTACCAGTCGCCGAGCAGTTCGCCGGGGCCCGCGGTGAGCGCGGGCTGGAGCAGCTGGCGTGCGACATGGAAGGGCACCGAGGAGAGCGCCTCGCCGCAGCGCGCCGACCACACGACGCAGCGCTCCCCGGCGATCGCCCGGACCTCGGCGAGCAGGGCGGTCTTGCCGAGGCCCGCCGCACCGCGGTAGACGAGCACACCGCCCGTGGGCACGGCGCGGGTGCCCGGGTCCGCGCGGCCGTCCGCGTCGGCTGCCGCGCCCGCGGCGGTGCCCGCGCACAGGGCGCGCACCGCGCGCGCCGCCGCCGCGAGCTCCGGCTCGCGCTCCAGCAGGGGAAGGCCTCGGGGGAGGCCGGGGCCGGCGACCATCCGCTGCGCCCCCTCTCGCTCCGTGCCTCGCCACGCGACGAACCCGTGGGTGCCGAGGTTAGCGCCGCCGGCGCGCGCGAGGCCGTGATCCGGATCGATTCCCGTCTTGTTCAGCGTGTCGCGTCCGCGATGAACGTCGACGGAGTATCGTGCGCGGCCACTTCACTCGGGGCGGCCCCCGCCGCGGTCACGCGGGCACGGCGGCCGTGCCGTCGGAGTGGGCGCCGCCCGCGGCCAGTTCGAAGGCGGCGCACACGACCCTGAACTGGTGCTCCACCTGGTCCTCGACGGGAATCCAGCGCGGCCTGCACCGTTCCTCGAACGCGGCGCAGCGCGCGGTGAGGAAGCGGTCGAGGCGCTCCCGCACGTCTCGCGCCCCCGGCCCGCACGCCTCGACGGCCTGATAGAGCATGCCCGCGGTGCGCAGGACGAGCCGGCGCGCGGCGATGGTCAGCGCGAGCACCTGCGCCCGGTTGAAGCCGCCGAGACCGCCGGGGAACGCGCCGAAGGACTCGGGCCGCCACTCGTCGACGAGCGAGGGGCAGCTGCGCAGGAACTCGTCCACGGTCAGCAGCAGCGGCATCCCGTGGGCCGGGATGCGCGACCTGACCCGCTCGGCCGTCTCGGCGAGGAACGCCGCGTCGCGCTCCGTGGTGCGGCTCGCCTGTGCCATGGCGCCGCGCGGGTCGGGGTGCGGCGAGGCGTCGGCTATCTCGTCCGCCGCCCACATGGGTGCCTCGACGATCGCGGTGACCGTGCCGTACGCGTAGGGGTGGTACCAGGTGGAGGCGTGGCTCGACGACAGCGCCACCGCGAACTGGTCGCGCCTGCTCGGTGGCGGCATGTCGAAGACGCCGGTGCCGGGACTCGGCCAGAAGAAGGCGTCGAACGGGGAGAGTTCGACGGGTATGCCGAGTTGCGCGGCGGATCTCGCGAGGGGCCGGGCGATCCCCGGCAGGTCGCGCGTGAGCTGCACGAAGCTGCCGCCGACGTCCACGCCGTGCAGCGAGCACTGGAGGAAAGGGCGCACCTCGTCCTGCAGGTCGATCAGGGCGCGGGTCTCCGGCAGCAGTTCGGCCTCGGAGCGCGCGTGCAGCCACTCGGGCTGCTCGTAGAAGTTGGGCCGGAACATGCGCCTGAAGTGGTGGTCGAACGTCATCGGCCCGTTCAGCCACCGCTCGTTGCGCCGGGCGCCGTCGGGGTCGAGGCACAGCAGCAGGTGCCAGGTGGCGGCACCGGGGCCGTCGTCGCACTCGCGTGAGACGAGGTGCTCGGCGATCCTGAGGGCGGTCGCGCCGCCCACGGGCTCGTTGGCGTGCGGCCCCGCGACGACGAGGACGTCGCGGCCGCCACCACCGCCGACGGTCAGCAACGTCAGCGGCTCGCCGCCGCGTGAGGAGCCGATGCGGCGCACGGTGGCGCGCCCGGGGTACGCGGCGGCCAGCGCACCGGCACGCGCGGTCAGTTCACCGACGGTGGGATAGCGCGGCGGCACAGCGCTCCGATCTGTCGTCCTCAGGTGCACGGCCGGCCCGCCGCGCACCGTGCGATAGTCAGTCACTGGAAGGCACGACGTCAACACTGCCCGTCACGTCACTCGTACGGTTTGGGGAGACCTTGGGGTGAGCTGGGCCCTGCCGTGGCCGCCCGTGAGGCAATACGCTGTGGCCGCCGAGCGGGACACGGCGCGTCCGGGAAGAGGGGACGGCGCCTGTGGTGGAGGAAGAGGGGGATCGCGTGGACGAGGCCGCGGAGGCCGACGGGACCGGCGGGGCCGGAGTGGCCGCCTCGGGGGCCGCCGGCTCGACGTTCAACTCCGTGTCGGGCCACGCCGTGGTCTCCGGCCTGGTGATGGCCGAGCGGATCGGCGCCCTGACCATCAATCCGCAGTCACCGCGCGAGCTGCCGATCCCCCGGCAGGTGCCGCTCCCGCGGGGCGTGTTCGTCAACCGGGTGCGGGAGCTGGCCGGGCTGCGCGCCTCGGCAGGCCGGCCCGCGGGCGGGCGTGGCGGCTCGAGCATCGTCGCCGTGACCGGGCTCAGCGGGGTCGGCAAGACCGAACTCGTGGCCCAGTGGGTGCACCGCGATCTGCGCGAGAGCTACCCGGACGGCCAGTTGTACGTGGACCTCGACGACTTCAGGCGGGACGGCGTCGTCGACGTGACGGGTGTGCTCGCCGGCTTCCTGCGGGCCCTGCGGCCCGACGGAGCCCCGGTGCCCGACCATCCCGCCGCGTGCGCCGCGCAGTTCCGCAGCGAGGCGGCGGGGCGCGCCCTGCTGGTCGTCGCGGACAACGCGCGCCAGGCTCCCGAGGTCAGGCCGCTGGTGCCGCCCGACGGGCTGCTGGTGGTCACGAGCCGCACCTGGCTGCCCGCGCTCCGGCTCGACGGCGCCGCGCAGATCACCGTGGACCCGCTGGACGAGGCGGCGGGTGTCGCGCTCGTGCGCAACTGGCAGGTGACGGCCGCGGAGGGAACGGCGGCAGAACTGGTGCGGCTGTGCGGCGGGTTGCCGTTCGCGCTGCGTGCCGCGGGCGAGTGGCTGGCCGGCCGGCCGCATCTGGGGCTCGACGCCGTCGTGCGGGCGCTCACGGCCCAGGGGCAAGGGCCCGGTGGGGAGATCGAGGGGGTCGGTGTGGTCCTTGACGCGGTGCTGGCGGAACTGCCCGAGCACTCCAGGGCGTTGTACCGGCTGATCGGCTGCCTCCCCGGCAACACCGTCACGGTCGCCGTCGCCGAGGCGGCGGGTGCGCCACGGGTGGACGACGCGTTCGGCGATCTGGTGACGGCGCACCTGGCGCAGCTCACCGAGGCGCGGAGCGGGCCCCGCAGGTTCCGGATGAACGACGCGGTCAGGAGCCATGCGCGGCAGGCCGCGGCCGCCCTGCCCGAGGCCGGGCGGACGGCGGCGCTGCGGCGCGTCGTGGACTTCTACGTCGAGGCAGTGGCGCACGCGGACGCCGTCGTGCTGCACACCCGCTTCCGCATCCAGCCGCCGCCGTCCCGCACCATGGCGCAACTGTCCCCGTCGGGACCGCTGTTCGGTGATATCGGCGAGGCGCTGGACTGGCTCGACGCGGAGCGCGCCAACGTGCTCGCGGTGCTGCGCGCCGCCTCCAAGCAGCGGTGGTACGACGCGGTCTGGCGACTGTGCGAGTCGCTGTGGGCGCTGTACCACAGCCGCGGGCACTACGCGGACGCCGTGGAGGCGCACCTGCTCGGCATCGAGGCGGCGCGCTGGGAGGGCCGCGGGGACGCCGAGGTCAGGATGCGCAACCAGCTGGCCCGCATGCACTACGAGCTGGCCGAGTACGACGAGGCGCGCGGCCAGCTGGCGGCGGCGAGCGAGCTGCTGCCCGCCGTTCGTGACCCGCGGCTGGCGGGTGTCGTGCGCGAGACGCAGGGGCTGATCGCGCTCAGGCTCGGACGGCCGCGGGAGGCGGTCGGCCTGTTCCGCGAGGCGCTGCGGGCCAACGAGGGCGACGAGCACGGCATGGTGGTGCAGGCGTACCAGGTCGGCCAGGCGCTCGTCGCGTCGGGTGACGCGTCCGGGGCGCTGGACGTGCTGGAGGGCGCGGCGCGGAGGGCGGAGGCGACGGGCGACCTGGCGATGCGCCCGCGGATCGGGATCGTGACGGCGCGGGCGCTCGACGCGCTCGGGCGGACGGACGAGGCGGTCGCGACCGCGGTCACCGCCGCCGAACGCGCGCACGCGCTGCGCCTGACCGCCAAGCTCGACCAGGCGCTCGACCTGCTGGCGCGGCTGGCGGAACGCGCGGACGAGGCGGTGCTGCGCGAGAGGGCTGCGGGCAAGCTGCGCGAGCTGCGGCAGGTGGGCGACGGCGGGCAGACGGGCGCGCCGGGCTGAGCCGCCGCGCCCGAAGGCGCGTGCAGCGGGTGGTGGTACGGGCGCACGCGGCCGGCGGCGGAGCGTTCAGGGCCAGACCGTGGCCTGCGCACGGAACGTCTCAGGGTCGCTCTCCACCGGCAGGACACACAGCAGGTGTCCGCCGGGAGCCCGCAGTACGCGGCACTCCTGCCACTTCGAGACCTCCTGTGCGCCCAGGGCGGTCAGGCGTGCCGTCTCCGCCGCCGTGTCGTCGGTCTCGATGTCCAGGTGCATGCGCGGGGCGTCGTCGACCGCCTGAACGGCGGTGTCCAGACCCGGGATCGCCTCGTGGAGCGAGGTGAACTGCGGTGCCGGCGGGAAGGGACGCGCGGTGGCTCCGAGTGCTGCCGCCCAGAACTCCGCCGCTCGGGCCGCGTCGGACTCCGGGACGTCGATGATCACGGCGTACGCACGGCTGCGGTGCATGGCTGCCGCCTTTCTCTCGTGGCGTGTGCGGATGGTTCGGGGGCGGCCCGGTCAGATGGGGCCGTGGTTCAGGCCCGGCTGGTGGCGTGGCGTCCACCATTCCGTGAGCCCCCACACCGCCAGCGCCAGCGCCGCCAGGGCCACAAGCGGCGCGGCCCACGGGCGGTGCAGCCACCTGCCCGCCAGGGCCCAGGCGAGGAGCGGCACCAGCGCGCCCCCGAGCACGATGAGCGGCAGGTCGACGAAGAGCACGCTCAGGTCGCGGGCCTGGCCCTCGAACCCTCCGTCGACGCTGATCGCGGCCCGCGGCGCCCAGGCGAGCGGTGCGGCCACCGCGCCGAGGCCGGCCAGCAGGCATCCGGCGCCGGCGTTTCGCCTCGGGGCCCTGCCCGTCGTTCGCCACTCGGTCTGTTCCGCGGTCCTGTCGTCCATGCCCGCAAGGGACGCGGTGGTGCGGTGCGCGGTTCCGGCGGGCGGCCGCGCGGCGCCGCGCCCGATCCGCACTAGAGTCACGTGCGACGACCGCGGGAGCCACCGGCGGGAGACCGCACTGGGCAGTACGCACGGGGCAGTACGCACCGACGAGGACACGTAGAGGCCGCACGCAGATGACGAGACTGGTGCCCCTGCCGCGGGCGCTGCGCCGCCGCCTCGCCGCGCCGCCCGGGCGCTCCCGCTGGGACACCTGGGAGCCGCCGCGTGCCTCGGTCATCGGCGTGGCCCGCAATCTGACGTCCGCCACGCGCGTGCTCGACGTGCTGCGGCTGCTGCGCCGCGAGGACGGCATCGAGAAGTACTGCGCGGTGAACCCGGGTTCCGCGTTCGGCGAGGGCCTCGGTGAGTACCTGGCGTCCACCGGGGTGCGGGTGCTCAGCTGGCGCGAGGCGACGCGCCGGTCGTTCGACCTGGCGGTGGCGTGCTCGGTGCACAGCTCGATGCGGCGCCTCGACGCGCCGCTGATGGTGCTGCCGCACGGCGCCGGATACAACCGGCTGGTGACCGAGTCGACGGGCGACGCCTCCTCGCCCGCGGGGCTCTCGCGCAGGGAGCTGATGCGGCACGGCAGGGTCGTGCCGGCGGCGATCGGCGTGTCGCACGAGGAGCAGATCGAGCGGTTGGCGCGCGCCTGCCCCGAGGCCGTGCCGTACGCGACGGTCGTGGGCGACTGGTGCTTCCAGCGGATCCTGGCGAGCCTTCCCCACCGCGACCTGTACCGGGAGCGGCTGGGCGCGGTGGGCGGCAGGCGGCTCGTGGTCGTGCACTCGACGTGGAGCGAGCACTCGCTGCTCGGCCGCCGGCCGGGCCTGCCGCTCGACCTGGTGACGGCGCTGCCGGCCGACGAGTTCGTGGTCGCCGCCGTCCTCCACCCCAACGTCTGGGCACGCGCAGGCGCCCACGGGGTGGCGGAGCGGCTGGCCGCCGCGCTCGACGCGGGGCTGCGGCTGATCCCGCCGCACGAGGGCTGGCGGGCCGCGGTGGTCGCGGCGGACTGGGTCGTCGGGGACCACGGCAGCACGACGTTCTACTCGGCGGCCGCCGAGCGGGTCACCGTGCTCGCGGCGACCGGGCTCGACGAACTCGATCCCCGTTCGCCCGCTGCCGAGTTCGGCCGCCGCGCCCCGCGCCTCGACCCGGACGCCGACCTGTACGGGCAACTCCTCGCGGCTGAGGCCGCGCACGATCCCGGGCTGCTGCGGCCGGTGGTCGACCGGCAGCTCGGCGCCGTCGACTCGTCGGGAGAGGCCACCAGGCGGCGCATGTACGCGTTCCTGGCGGAGCGCGGGGTTCGCCCGCCCGCGGCGCCGCCGCGCCCGGACCCGGTGCCGCCGCCCGAGCCGGTCGAGCGGCGCCCTCCGACCGTGTACGACGTGACGGGGCGGGTCGCGGACGACGGGGCCGTGGAGGTACGCAGGTGGCCCGTGGTGGCGGACCACCACGACCGGGCGCGCGGCTTCTACGCGGTCGCGGCCGAGGAGACCTTGCGCCACTGGCTGGGCAGCGCGGACGTCATCGCCCGCACGACGGCGGACGCGGAGGTGCCCGCGGCCGAGTGGGTGCGCGCCGCCGCGGCGCGGCATCCGGGCGCGGGCGTGCTGGTGGCGGCGCTCGGCCCGCACCGCTGCCTGGTGGCGCTGCGCGACGGGACGCTCGTGGAGGCGGCGTCCGAGCGCGCGTGGGGCGCGCGCAGGGCGGCGCTCGATCCGCTGCTGCTCGGCTCGGCGGTCCACCTGTGGCTGGTGGACGGGCGTCACGGCGACGGGCCGGCGGGGCTGGCCGGGCAGGGGCTGACGGTGCGCACGGGCCGGGTGTCGGTGCGGGTGGTGTGCACGGGGCGGCCCTGACGCGGGCTCCGAGAAGTCATTCATCACGGCGGGCATTCATCACACTGTCAGACCGGGCCTGTGGACAAAGACGTGCCTGGTGGAGGCATGGCTTGAGAGGATGAGGCAACAGATCGATCGCGGGACGACCGAGACGGAGGAGTGGGCAGATGGCGCACGAGCGAGCGGGCCGGCAGGCCGGGCCGGAGGACCTCACGGACGTGGCCCGGCTGGTGACGGCGTACTACGCGCTGCATCCGGATCCGGAGGAGCCCGGCCAACGCGTGGCGTTCGGTACGTCCGGGCACCGCGGGTCCTCGCTGGCCGCCGCGTTCAACGAGGACCACATCGCGGCCACGAGCCAGGCGATCTGCGAGTACCGGGCGCGCCAGGGCACGGACGGCCCGCTGTTCCTCGGCGCCGACACCCACGCGCTATCCGAGCCCGCGAAGGTGACGGCGACGGAGGTGTTCGCGGCCAACGGCGTGCGGCTCCTGATCGACTCGGCGGACGGGTACACGCCGACGCCCGCGGTGTCGCACGCGATCCTGGCGCACAACCGGGGGCGCTCCTCGGGCCTCGCGGACGGCGTGGTGGTGACGCCCTCGCACAACCCGCCGCCCGACGGCGGGTTCAAGTACAACCCGCCGAGCGGCGGCCCCGCCGGCTCAGAGGCCACGGGCTGGATCCAGGACAGGGCCAACGAGATCATCGCGGCCGGCCTGGGCGACGTGCGGCGCGTGACGTACGCGCGGGCGCTCGCCGCGGACACCACGGAGCGCTACGACTTCCTGGGCACGTACGTCGCGGACCTACCTTCGGTGCTCGACCTCGACGCGATCCGCGGGGCGGGCGTGCGGATCGGCGCCGACCCGCTGGGCGGCGCGTCCGTCGCCTACTGGGGCCGCATCGCCGAGGAGCACAGGCTCGACCTGACGGTCGTCAATCCGCTGACGGACCCGACGTGGCGGTTCATGACGCTGGACTGGGACGGCAGGATCCGGATGGACTGCTCGTCACCGCACGCGATGGCCTCGCTGATCGGGCAGCGTGACCGGTTCCAGATCGCCACGGGCAACGACGCGGACTCCGACCGGCACGGCATCGTCACGCCCGACGCGGGCCTGATGAACCCGAACCACTACCTGGCCACGGCGATCCAGTACCTCTACGGCCACCGCGACGGGTGGCCTGCGGGCACCGGGATCGGCAAGACGCTGGTGTCGTCCTCGATGATCGACCGGGTCGCGGCGGATCTCGGCCGGAGCCTGGTGGAGGTGCCCGTCGGCTTCAAGTGGTTCGTGGACGGGCTGCTCGACGGATCGCTGGGGTTCGGCGGCGAGGAGTCGGCGGGCGCGTCGTTCCTGCGCAAGGACGGGTCCGTGTGGACGACGGACAAGGACGGCATCATCCTTGCGCTGCTCGCCTCCGAGATCCTCGCGGTGACGGGCAGGACCCCGTCCGAGCACTACGGGGAGCTGACCGGGCGCTTCGGCGAGCCCGCGTACGCGCGCATCGACGCGCCGGCCACCCGTGAGGAGAAGGCCGTACTCGCGAAGCTGTCGGCGAAGCAGGTCTCGGCGGACCGGCTGGCGGGTGAACCGGTCACGGGTGTGCTCACCGAGGCGCCGGGCAACGGAGCCGCGATCGGCGGCATCAAGGTCACCACCGAGTCCGCCTGGTTCGCGGCGCGCCCTTCGGGCACGGAGGACGTGTACAAGATCTACGCGGAGTCCTTCCAGGGCGCCGGCCACCTGGCCCGGGTGCAGGAGGAGGCCAAGGGGGTGGTCGCGGCCGCGCTCGGGTCCTGACCGGGCGCGGGGGCGCCTATGCGGCGGCCGTGCGGGTGGTGCGCTCCTCCGGGCCCGACACGGGGACGCCGAGCGGCCGGGCGAGGCCGATGACGCCCTCGTCCAGCCGTTGCAGGTGGCGCAGCACGCGGAAGGTGACCGATCCGGTCCGCAGCGCCTCGGAGTCGGTCTCCTCCAGCATCGAGGCGATGCTGGCGCCGGACTCGACCTCGCCATCGGCGCGTTCGTCGGCGACGTGCGCCGCGAGCACGGCGATGTTGTGGGCGAGGCGGTCGCCCGCCCTGGCGAGCCGCGGGTCGGCGGCGACCCGCTTGCTGTACGGGACGAGTTCGGCGGTCGCTGCCAGCGACCTGGCGTGGTAGGCGCCGCTCTCCAGCAGCGCCACGAGGTAGCGGGCGCTCTGGCGCCGCTCCCGCAGCGGGGTGAAGGGGTGCGTGAGGGGCTGGGTGGAGCGGCGCAGGTCGTCGAGCGCGGTGTCCAGGTCGCGGGCCATGTCGAGCAGGTCGGCCGGGGCCCCGCCGCTGAGCTGGGCGACCGCCGCGGACGCCACCTCGCCGAGCCGCAGCAGCACGGTGCGCAGCTGCTGGTCCGTGCGCCGTCCCGTCCTGACGGGCAGCACGATCAGGGCGGCGAACATGCCGCAGGCCGCGCCGAGCGCGGTCTCCTCGATGCGCAGGACGAGCACGGCGACGCTGTAGGTGTGCAGCAGCGTGTAGAGCAGGCCCAGCATCGAGGTGACGAAGAAGGACATCAGCGCGTAGCTCAGGGGCGCGGTGAAGAACATGCCGAAGATGCACAGCAGCACGAGGCCGAACGCGGTCCAGGTGTGGTTGCCCACGAGGCCCGCGAGCGCGACACCCGCGACGACGCCGCACACGGTGCCGATGAGGCGGCGGTAGCCCTTGACGAGGATCTCGCCGGTGGAGGAGGTGTTGAGGAAGACGACCCAGCAGGTGAGGACCGCCCAGTACCAGCGCTGTGCGGAGAGGAACTCCCCGCCGGCCATGGCGAGCACGGAGCCGGCGCACACCTGGAAGGCGGCGCGCGTGGAACGCCTGCGCAGCCCGGTCTCGTCCTCCTCGCCCGACTCGGCGCTCCCCGCGGAGACGGCCTCGGCCTCGAACTCCTCGCGGGACCTGGCGGTCTCCGCCGTGTCGTCGGACTCGTCGCCGGGGCCGTCGAGGGCGAGCCTGAGGCCGAGCACGGCGCGGGTGGCCTCGCCGACGCCGCGGAAGACGTCCTGCACGGCGGGCGGCCCGGCCGGCAGGTTCTCCTCCTCGCGGTAGCCGAGCAGCCGGTTGCGCAGCCTGACGTGCGCGGTGCCGCGGTGCTCGGGGCCGAGCCTGCTGATCAGCAGGTGGAGGGCGGCGAGGTCGCGGCGCAGCAGCGCGGTGGTGTCGGCGCCGAGCGCGCCGGTCGCGGGCTGGCGCGGCACGGGCGCGCCCGGCAGGTGCATCGTGAGGGTGTCGGCGCGCTCGGCGCTGCGCGCGTTGAGCAGCAGCACGCCCAGGCGCTCCGCGGCGATCTCCGCGTCGGCGATGCGGCGTTGCAGCACGTCGGCCCGGGCCACGCTGTCGGGCTCGTCGTCCAGACGGCCCTGGATCATCAGGGCGGCCTCGTGCAGCCGCGCGGTGTCCCTGCGCAGGTCGGCGAGGACCTTCTCCAGCTCGTCGGGGGTCGCGTCGAACATCTCGACCTGTGTCGCGACGAGTTGGGCGAGCCGTGCGCGGAAGGCGTTGCGCAGGCGGCCGAGCGTGCCGACCGTGCTCTGCCGGAAGAGGACGAAGCGGGAGACCGCGCTGGACGCGAAGGCGACGGCGAGCGCCAGCCAGATCTGGGGCAGGGACGAGGGAGAGGCGTGGACGAACAACGAGACGAAGTAGAACTGGAAGCCGAACAGCCCGATCGTGTAGCCCCGGTCGCCGAACCTGCGGGCGTAGACGGCGCAGAAGATCAGCGCGAGGAACACCAGGTCGCTGGGGATGCGGTGGCTGGCGAGCACGGCGCCGAGCGACATCGACACGCACGCCGTGATCAGGCCGATCACCAGGGTGACGGCCTGTTTCGGGCGGGTCTTCTCGCGTACGCCGAAGGTGGCGACCATCGCAGCCATGGCGCCGGCGACGAGGTGGAACACGACCGTGTGCAGCGCGTACAGCACGACGAGCGTCAGCACGATGGCGCAGACCGTGCGCAGCGCGGACGTCAGCCGGATGTATCCGGGGTCGGACGCGGCGAAACGGTCGAAGACGCCGGTCCTCGTCCGCCCCGAGGACCGCGGTGTCGCTGTCATCGTCTCCCCGTACGCTCTTTCCGGCCATGGTCAGAGTTCGATCCAGCATCGCACGAGGGCCTCGCGAGGCGATGCGCGGTCCCGCCCTCAAAGGGCCCTGAGGGGCGGGGCTAGCCTCGTGGCCATGTCGAAATTCCTGCTCGTCCTGCATGTGCTCGCGGTGATTGTCGGGCTGGGGCCCGTGATGGTCGCGTCCAGCATGTTCCCGTCCGTGCTGCGCCGCGCCACGACCGGTGCGGACGCCGCGGGCGCACGCGGCGCCCTGGGTGTCCTGAACCGGATCTGCCGCGTCTACGCGGCCATCTCCATCGCCGTGCCGGTGTTCGGCTTCGGCCTGGCGAGCATGCACGGCGGGATGGGCAAGCCGTGGCTTATCGCGTCGATCATCCTGACCGTCGTGGCCGCGGGCGTCCTCGTCTTCCTGCTGCCCGCGCAGCAGAGCGCGCTCGAGGCGCTGGGCGGCGGCGCGGCCGCGGAAGCGGCGGGTACGCCGGGCACCGCGGACGCGGTGCAGGGCGCCGGCGGTACGGCCACGGCGACGGCCGAGGCGGTCTCGCCCGGCAGGCTCGCCATGCTGGCCGGGATCTTCAACCTGCTGTGGGTCGTCGTCGCCGTCCTGATGATCGTGCGTCCGTAGCGCCCCTCGGCGGCGACCGCCCGGGTCAGCGCTCGGCGGGCCGGGCCCGCACGTGCATGCGCTCGCCCTGGGGGCCGAACAGGGCGAGGTACTCCGTGGGCCGGTCCCCCGCGTTGACGAACCCGTGCGGGGTGCGGGTGTCGAACTCGGCGACCTCGCCCGCGGTCAGCGTGAGGTCGTGGTCGCCGAGCGCCAGCCTGAGCTGCCCGTTCAGGATGTACAGCCACTCGTATCCCTCGTGGCTGCGCTGCTCGAGCCGCTCGTCCCGGGCGCCCGGCAGGCCGGGAGGGACGATCGCCTTGTAGGCGAGCAGGCCGCCGAGGTGCCGGGTCAGCGGGTAGAAGGTCGTGCCGTGCCGCACGAACGGCCGGGACCTGACCCGCGGGTCGTCCCGCTCCTGCGTGCCCACCAGCTCGTCGAGGGGCACCCCGTACGCCTTCGACAGCGGCAGCAGAAGTTCAAGGCTCGGCCTGCGCCCGCCCGACTCAAGCCGGGAGAGCGTGCTCAGGGAGATGCCCGTCGTCTCGCTCAGCGCGGCGAGCGTGGTGCCGCGGCTTTGCCGCAGCGCCCGCAGGCGCGGGCCGACCGCGGTCAGCACATGGGCGAGGTCGTCGTCGTCAGCCATGGTTCCATTTGCCGACTCGGCAACACACTTTGTCAAACACTCCCCCGCCGTTCCACCATCGCACCGAACGACCAGGAACGGGAAAACAGGTAGGAGAGCGGCATGTCGGCATATGCGGACCGTTATGACGTGGTGGTGATCGGCGGCGGGGCGGCCGGTCTCGGCGGCGCCCTGACCCTGGCGCGGGCGCGCCGCTCCGTGCTGGTGGTGGACGGGGGCGAGCCGCGCAACGCGCCGGCCGAGGCGGTCCACGGCTACCCCGGCCGCGAGGGCACTCCTCCGGCCGAGCTGCTCGCCGCTGCCCGCGCCGAGGTGGCGGGGTACGGCGGCGCTTTCGCCGACGGCACCGTCGCGTCGGTGAAGCCGCTGCCCGGCGGAGGCCGCTTCCTCGTCGTGCGCGACGACGGCACCGAGGTGGTGGCGCGCCGCCTGCTGCTCGCGACGGGCCTGGTCGACGAGGTGCCGGAGGTGCCGGGCATCGACCGGCTGTGGGGCAGGGACGTGCTGCACTGCCCGTACTGCCACGGGTGGGAGGTGCGCGGAACGCCGATCGGCGTCCTCGCCACAGGACCGCTCGCCGCGCACCAGGCGCTGCTGTGGCGTCAGTGGAGCGACGACGTGACGCTCTTCCTGCACACAGCGCCCGAACCCGACGACGAGACCTACGAGCGGCTGGCCGCACGCGGCATCGCCGTGGTGGACGGCGAGGTGACGGCCCTTGAGGTGGTGGACGGCAGGCTCGCCGGGGTCAGGGTCGGCGAGGACCTCGTGGTGCCACGCACCGCCCTGGCGGTCGCCCCGCGCTTCACCGCGCGCTACGCCCTTCTCGACGGTCTCGGGCTGACGACCGCCGAGCAGACCATGGCGGGCCACGTGGTCGGCAGCTACGTGCCGTCCGACCCGACGGGCGCGACCGACGTGCCGGGCGTCTGGGTCGCAGGCAACGCCACGGTGCTCACGGAGCAGGTCATCGGGGCCGCGGCGGCGGGTGTACGAGCGGGCGCGGCGATCAACGCCGACCTCCTCACCGAGGACACCGATGCCGCCGTCATGGCGTACCGCTCGGGCGGGGCACCCCAGGGCGCGCAGGGCGAGCCGCTCGGCGGTCGGGACTTCTGGGACGCGCGCTACCGGCGCAGCGAGCGCATCTGGAGCGGCGATCCCAACACCGAGCTGGTCAAGGAGGTCGCCGGCCTCACGCCCGGCAGGGCGCTCGACCTGGGCTGCGGCGAAGGCGCGGACGCCGTGTGGCTGGCGGGCCGAGGCTGGGAGGTCACGGCTGTGGACATCTCCCCCGTCGCGCTGGAGCGCGCCCGCGCGCACGCGGTGGACGCCGGGGTGGCGGACCGTATCGACTGGCGCACGGCCGATCTCGGCGCCGGTTTCCCCGCCGGCACCTTCGACCTGGTGTCGGCGCAGTTCCTGCACTCGCCGGGCGAGATGGACCGGGAGAAGGTCCTGCGCTCGGCCGCGGCGGCGGTCGCTCCCGGCGGGGTACTGCTGGTCGCCGGCCACTCGGGCGGTGCGCCGTGGGAGCCGGGCCACGCCGACCTGGTGCTGCCGACGCCCGCCGAGGTGGTGGCTTCGCTGCGGCTGCCCGATGGCGAGTGGGAGGTGCTGCGCTGCGAGGACCACGAGCGCGTGCAGCAGGCGCCCGACGGCACGCGGATGGTGCGCACGGACAACACCGTCAAGGTGCGCCGCGTCGCCAAATGATCTCGCGGCCCTGAAGCGCCCCACTCCGTTGGCCCGGCGCTTAGGATCGGCAGGGCCGGGAAGGCGTGGTCTCTCACGGGCCGCGGGTCCGGCACGAGCGAACGGGAGAGCGGATTGACGGTCGAACCAGCCACGGGCCCGGAGCCGCAGTCGGTGCTGAGCCCGCTCACCACCGCCGCGATCTTCCTGGTAGCCACGGTCGACGAGGGCGGCGAGCAGTCCGTGCGCGACCTGCTCGCCGACCTGCCGGGCCTCCAGCGCAGCTACGGTTTCGGCGCGCCGGACGGCCGCCTCAGCTGTGTCGCCGCCGTCGGCTCCGACGCCTGGGGGCGGCTGTTCGGCGGCCCGCGCCCCGCCGAGCTGCACCCGTTCGAGGAGCTGGCGGGGCGGCGCCACCGGGCCGTGTCCACGCCCGGCGACCTGCTGTTCCACATCAGGGCCACCCGCCAGGACCTGTGCTTCGGCCTGGCCGCCGAGATCATGGACAGACTGCGCGGGTCCGTGACGGTCGCCGACGAGGTGCAGGGGTTCAAGTACCTGGACGTGCGCGACCTGATGGGCTTCGTGGACGGCACGGAGAACCCGCAGGGCAGGGCGGCAGTCGACGCGGTGCTCGTCGCCGGCGAGGACGCTGACTTCGCGGGCGGCAGCTACGTCATCGTGCAGAAGTACCTGCACGACCTGGACGCGTGGAACGCACTGCCCGTGGAGGCGCAGGAGAAGGTCATCGGCCGCACGAAGCTCACCAACGTCGAGCTGGACGAGCCCGCCTCGCACGTCTCGCTGAACACGGTGACCGACGAGGACGGCGAGGAGCGGCAGATCCTGCGCGACAACATGCCGTTCGGCAGCCCGGGACGCGGCGAGTTCGGCACGTACTTCATCGGCTACTCGCGCACGCCCGAGGTGACCGAGGAGATGCTGCGCAACATGTTCCTCGGCACGCCGGACGCGACGCACGACCGGATCCTGGACTTCTCCACGGCGGTCACGGGCACGCTCTTCTTCGCGCCGTCCGCCGACTTCCTCGACGACCTGCCCGAGCCGCCGGCGGCCGCCGCGGCCGAGCGTCCCGTACCGCACACCCGCACCGAGAGCCCGGAAGGCACAGGCGCCGACGGCACCCTGGGCATCGGAGACCTGAACAGGAGCACTGCCCCGTGAACAACCTGCACCGCGAACTGGCACCCGTCTCCGCCGCTGCCTGGGCCGACCTGGAGGACGAGGCGCGGCGTACCTTCAAGCGCAACGTGGCAGCCCGCCGGATCGTGGACGTCCCCGAGGCGTCGGGCGCCGAACTGGCGGCCGTCGCCACGGGGCACCGGGACACGGTCGCGCCGCCCGCGCGCGGCGTGCTGGCCCACACGCGCCGCTCGCAGCCTCTGGTGGAGCTTCGCGTGCCCTTCACCGTCGACCGCGAGCAGGTCGACGACGTCGAGCGGGGCGCGAAGGACGCCGACTGGCAGCCCGTCAAGGACGCGGCGCGGCGCCTCGCGTTCGCCGAGGACCGTGCGATCTTCGAGGGCTACGCGGCGGCCGGCATCGCCGGCGTCCGCGAGAGCTCGTCCAACCCGTCGCTCGCGCTGCCCACCGAGGCGCGTGACTACCCCAACGCGATCAGCCAGGCGATCAGCGCGCTGCGCCTGGCCGGTGTCGAGGGTCCGTACACGCTGGCGCTCAGCGCCGACGCGTACACCGCGGTCAGCGAGACGTCGGACCACGGCTACCCGATCCACGAGCACATCGCGAGGCTGCTGGACGGCGAGATCGTCTGGGCGCCCGCCATCGACGGCGCGTTCCTGCTGTCGGCGCGCGGTGGCGACTTCGAGCTGTGCCTGGGCCAGGACGTGTCCATCGGCTACCTCGGTCACGACGCGACCAGCGTGGAGCTGTACTTCCAGGAGACGTTCACGTTCCTCGTCCACACGTCGGAGGCGGTCGTCCCGCTCACCCCGCACCAGGGCTGAGGCGACGGACGACGGCTGGGGGCGCGTCAGGTGTCGACGCGCTCCCACCCGCGTGGCTCCTTCGGCCGGGCGCCGAGCCGGCGCGGGTCGCGCGCCCGGTAGACGATGTACGGCCTGAAGAGGTACTGGAGCGGCGCGCTGAACATGTGGACGAGCCTGGTGAAGGGGATCAGCGCGAACAGCACCATGCCGATGACGGCGTGCACCCGGTAGGCGAGCGGCGCCTCGGCCATCAGGGCGGTGTCGGGGGACAGCGTGAACAGGCTGCGCGCCCACGGCGCGATGGTCGTCCGGTAGTCGTAGCCGTGGCTGGGCGTGGAGTGGGTGAACTTCGCCACGAGCCCGGCGGCGATCGCGCCGAGCAGGAACACGTACATCAGCTTGTCGTTGGCGGTGGTGGCCCGGAAGACGGGCGCGTTGGTGCGGCGCCGGTAGACGAGCATCAGGATGCCCGCGATGGCGAGCAGCCCGGCCGCGCCGCCGCCGTACAGCGACAGCAGGTGGTAGGCGTGCTCCCCCAGGCCGAGCGCGTTCGTCCAGGACGCCGGCACGAAGAGCCCCATGATGTGGCCGGCGAGAACGAAGAGGATGCCGTAGTGGAACATCGGTGACGCGACGGCCAGCAGCTTCGACTCGTAGACCTCGGAGGAGCGGGTGGTCCAGCCGAACTGGTCGTAGTGGTAACGCCACAGGAGGCCGGTGACGAGCAGGACGAAGACGATGTACGGCAGCGCGCCCCACAGCAGTACGGTCATCGTTCCTCCTGGCGTGGGCCGTTCGCGGTGAGCAGCGGCAGCAGCGCCCTGTGCCCGTGCGGCTGCCCGTGCGGTTTCCCGTACGGTTCGAGCCCCACGTCCTCGCGCGGCGGCCCCGACCTGGCGAGGGCGCGTGCCGCGGCGCGGTCCTTCGGGGAGGGACCCGGCAGGGTGGCGCAGACGGCGGCGAGGACGTCCGCGTAGGGGGTACCGGCGTCGGACAGCGCGATCCTGAGCAGTTCGAGGCCCGGCCGGTGCTCGCGCAGCAGTTCGCTGGAACCGGTGCGCGCGCAGAACTCCAGGACGGCCGGGAGGAAGTCGGGCAGTTCGCCGTCGAGCAGGTCGAGGCCGTGCGCGCGGTAGACGTCCTTGAGGCGTACCAGCGAGGCGCCCCTGCGGCGGGTGTCGCCGTCCTGCCACCAGGTGAGGTGGAGGCTGTGCCGGTTCTTGAAGTCGAACACCTCGACGTAGTGGGCGGCGAGGGCGGCGGTCGCGGTGGTGGCCGCGTGTTCGACATAGCGGCGCAGCAGGGACGCGGCCGGGCCGCCGCCCGCCTCGTCGAGCGCGGCGCGCAGCAGCGGAAGACCGGCCGCCTGCTCGTCGTCCGGGTAGGTGAGGCAGTGGGCGGCGGCACGGTGCACGATGCGGTCGGCGCGCGACGACGGCGGGGTCGGTCGCGGGGACGCTGACGATGGCCTCACTACAGATCCTCCTGCTTGTCGGAGCGCTGGCGCCTGCTCAGGAGGTGGAAGTTCTCCAGCGTCACGAGCGGCAGCGAGGTGCGCCCCGAGTCGTCGCCGAACGGCCCGTGCTCGTAGGCGCCGGGGCCGCCCGCCTGGTCGAGGCTGCACTCGTCGGGCAGCGCGCTCTCCTCCAGGCGCCGCGCGTCACCGGCGGCGGCGGTGGGGATGACGTAGCGGTCCTCGTACTTGGCGACGGCGAGCAGCCGGTACATGTCCTCGGTCGTCTCGGGTGTCAGCCCGGCGGCCAGCACGCCGGATGTGTCCGGCTCGCGGCCGAGGTTGACGTCGCGCATGAACGCCCGCATCGCGGCGAGCCGCTCCAGCGAGGCGCGCACGGGGCGGGTGTCGCCGGCGGTGAAGAGTTCGGCGAGGTATTCGAGCGGGATGCGCAGGGCGTCGATGGCGCCGAACAGGTTGCCCGCGTCCTCGCCGTCGAAGCCGGTCTCCGTGAGCGCCTCGACGACGGGTGACAGCGGCGGGATGTACCAGACCATCGGCAGCGTCCGGTACTCCGGATGCAGCGGCAGCGCCACCCGGTAGGTGCTGATGAGGGCGCGTACCGGGGAGCGGCGTGCGGCCTCGATCCAGTCGTGCGGCACGCCGTCGCGCTCCGCGGCGCGGGCGACCTCGGGGTCGTCGGGGTCGAGGAAGCAGTCGAGTTGCGCCTCGTAGAGGTCCTTCTCGTCGGGTACGGAGGCGGCGGCCGTCACCCGGTCGGCGTCGTACAGCACGACGCCGAGGTAGCGCAGCCTGCCGACGCAGGTCTCGGAGCAGACGGTCGGCAGGCCGACCTCGACCCTCGGGTAGCACAGGGTGCACTTCTCGGCCTTGCCGGTGCGGTGGTTGAAGTAGACCTTCTTGTAGGGGCAGCCGGTGACGCACTGCCGCCATCCCCTGCACCGGTCCTGGTCGACGAGGACGATGCCGTCCTCCTCGCGCTTGTAGATGGCGCCCGAGGGGCAGGAGGCGCCGCAGGCCGGGTTGAGGCAGTGCTCGCAGATGCGGGGCAGGTAGAACATGAACGTCTCTTCGAACGCGAACGCGATCCTGTGCCCGATCTCGTCCCTGAGCTTCGTCACGACCGGGTCGCTACCGCCGTGTTCGGGTGCCCCACCGAGGTCGTCGTCCCAGTTGGAGCTCCACTCGATCTTCATCGGCTTGCCGGAGATCAGCGAGCGGGGCGCGGCGACCGGGAAGTCGTCGCCCAGGGGCGCGTTGGTGAGGTCGCGGTAGTCGTACGTCCACGGTTCGTAGTAGTCCTTGATGGTCGGCAGGACCGGGTTGGAGAAGATCGTGGCGAGCCTCCTGATCCTGCCACCCTGCTTGAGCGCGAGGTGCCCGCGCTTGTTCAGGACCCAGCCGCCGCGCCACTTCTCCTGGTCCTCGTAGCGGCGCGGGTAGCCCTGCCCGGGGCGCGTCTCCACGTTGTTGAACCAGACGTACTCCATGCCCTTGCGGTTCGTCCACGTCTCCTTGCAGGTGACGGAGCAGGTGTGGCAGCCGATGCACTTGTCGAGGTTCATCACCATCGCGATCTGGGCCATGACGCGCATGTCAGTACTCCACGTCCTGCGAGCGGCGGCGCACGACGGTGATCTCGTCGCGCTGGTTGCCGGTGGGGCCCAGGTAGTTGAACCCCCAGGTGAGCTGGGCGTAGCCGCCGATGAGGTGGGTGGGCTTGAGGATCAGGCGGGTCAGCGAGTTGTGGATGCCGCCTCGCCGGCCCGTGGCCTGGGTTTTTGGCACGGCCACGGTGCGTTCCTGGGCGTGGTGCATGTACACGGTGCCGGGCGGCATCCGGTGCGAGACGATCGCCCGGGCGGTGACGACGCCGTTGCGGTTGACGGCCTCGATCCAGTCGTTGTCGCGGACGCCGATGGCGTCGGCGTCCTGCGGTGCCATCCAGACGACCTGCCCGCCGCGCGACAGGGACAGCATGAACAGGTTGTCCTGGTACTCGGAGTGGATGGACCACTTGTTGTGCGGGGTGAGGAAGCGGACGGTCACCTCGCGCTGCCCGCCGGCGCCGAGCGACGGCTCGCCGAAGAGGCGGTGCATGTCAAGCGGCGGCCGGTACACGGGCAGGGCCTCGCCGAGTTCGTGGATCCAGTCGTGGTCGAGGAAGAAGTGCTGGCGTCCCGTCAGCGTGTGCCAGGGCTTGAGGTGCTCGGTTGACAGCACGAACGGGGTGTAGCGGCGGCCGCCCGACTCGCTGCCCGACCACTCGGGGCTGGTGATGACGGGCACGGGCGCCGCCTGTGTGTCGGCGTAGCCGACGCGGGTGTGCTCGTGGTCCTGGGACAGGTGCGCCATCGGCTGCCCGGTGCGCTCCTCCAGGGTGCGGAATCCCTGGGTGGCGAGGCGCCCGTTGGTGGCGCCCGACAGCGCGAGGATCGTGTTGGCGGCCTTGACGGCGGTGTCGATCCGCGGACGGCCGGCCGCGGGGCCCTCGCGCGCGGAGCCGTTGAGCGCCCTGAGCGCCTCGACCTCGTGGTCGGGGTGCAGGGAGATGCCCTTGGCCGGCAGGCCGAGGCCCTCCGCGAGCGGGCCGAGTGCGGCGAACCTGGCGCCCACGGCGGTGTAGTCGCGGGTCACGACAGTGAGGTTCGGCAGGGTGCGGCCGGGCACGGGCTCGCAGTCGCCGCGCTGCCAGTCGGGGGCCACGCCGCCGGGCTGCGCCGTCTCGCCCGGTGTGTCGTGCTGGAAGGCGGTGGCGACGAGGTCCCTGCGGGTGCCGAGGTGGTCCCTGGCGAGTTCGCTGAACCTGTCGGCGATGGCCCGGAAGGCGTCGAAGTCGGTGCGCGCCTGCCAGGGCGGGTCGATGGCCGGGGCGAAGGAGTGCACGTAGGGGTGCATGTCGGTGGTGGACAGGTCGTGCTTCTCGTACCAGGTCGCCGCGGGCAGTGTGACGTCGGACAGCAGCGTCGACGACGTCATGCGGAAGTCGAGGGAGACGAGCAGGTCGAGCTTGCCCTCGGGGGCGTCGTCGCGCCATCGGACGTCGCGTGGGCGCACTCCCTCATGCGCCTCCTCGGCGCGCAGCGAGGAGTGTGTGCCGAGGAGGTGGCGGGTGAAGTACTCGGCGCCCTTGGCGGACGAGCCGAGCAGGTTGGCGCGCCACAGCGTCAGCACGCGCGGCCAGTTGCCCGGCGCGTCCGGGTCCTGGCAGGCGAAGCGCAGGTCGCCGCTCCTCAGCCGCTCGACGGCCGTCCCCACCGGGTCGTCGACGTCGCCGAGGTCGAGGGGGTTGGCGTCGAAGGTGGGGTACGAGGGCATCCAGCCGCAGCGTGCGGCCTGGGCGAGGCAGTCGACGCCGGTCATCCCCGCGAACAGCCCCTTGCCCAGCGGGGACGAGAGGACGTCGGCGGAGAACGTGTCGTAGCGCCACTGGTCGGTGTGCAGGAAGAACCAGCCGGTGCCGATGGCCTGGCGCGCGGGCCTCGACCAGTCGGCCGCAGCGGCGAGTGCGGACCATCCGGTGTGCGGTCGCACCTTCTCCTGGCCGACGTAGTGTGCCCAGCCGCCGCCGTTGCGGCCCTGGCAGCCGGTGAGCTGGAGCAGCGCGAGGAAGGAGCGGTAGATGGTCTCGGAGTGGAACCAGTGGTTGGTGCCGGCGCCCATGAGGATCATGCAGCGGCCCCTGGACTCCTCGGCCGTGCGGGCGAACTCGCGGGCGATGCGGACGCAGGCCGACGCGGGCACCGAGGTGTGGGTCTGCTGCCAGGCGGGCGTGCCGGGGCTGTCCGCGTCCTCGTACGAGGCGGGCCACCGGCCGGGCAGGCCGTCGCGGCCCACGCCGTACTGGGCGAGCACCAGGTCGCAGACGGTGGTGACGAGGCGGCCGCCGATCTCACGGACAGGCACGCCGCGCCGTACCGTCTCGCCGCGGCCCTGGCCGTGCGCGCCGCCCTCGGTGTCGAAGCGCGGCAGCAGCACCTCGGCGCTCTCGCCACCCTCCTCGTACAGCGTCAGGCGCGGCCGGACGGCGCCGAGGTCGAGGTTCCAGCGGCCCTTGCCCGACTCGGTCCAGCGGAAGCCGAGCGATCCGCCGGGCACCGCGGGCCCGCCGGTCACCTCGTCCAGTACGGCGGTCTTCCATTCGGCGCCCTCGCCGGTGTCGCCGAGGTCGGACGCGCGCAGGAACTTGCCGGGCACGAGGGCGCCGTCGCGTTCGGTGAGGGTGACGAGGAACGGCAGGTCGGTGAAGCGGCGCACGTAGTCCGTGAAGAACGGCACCTGCCGCTCCACGAAACACTCGCGGAGGATGACGTGGCCCATGGCCATGGCGAGCGCGCCGTCCGTGCCCGGGTGCGGATGCAGCCACTCGTCGGCGAACTTCGTGGCATCCGCGTAGTCGGGCGAGACCACCACGACCTTCTGACCCCGGTAGCGCGCCTCCGCCATCCAGTGCGCGTCCGGCGTCCGCGTCACCGGCACATTCGAACCCCACAGCACCAGATACGCCGCATCCCACCAGTCCCCCGACTCCGGCACATCCGTCTGATCCCCGAACACCTGCGGCGACGCCACCGGCAAATCCGCATACCAGTCGTAGAACGAGATCATCGGCGCACCGATCAACGACATGAACCGCGCGCCGGCCGCGTGCGAGACCATCGACATCGCGGGGATGGGCGAGAACCCGGCGATCCGGTCGGGCCCGTGCGCCTTGATGGTGTGGACGTGCGCGGCCGCGATGATCTCGACGGCCTCGTCCCAGCTCGCCCGCACCAGGCCGCCCTTGCCGCGGGCCCGCTGGTAGCGCCCGCGGCGCTCCGGGTCGCCCTGGATGTCCGCCCACGCGAGCACGGGGTCGCCGAGGCGGTGTTTGGCCTCGCGGTAGGTCTCGAGCAGCACGCCCCTGATGTACGGGTGGCGCACGCGGGTCGGTGAGTACGTGTACCAGGAGAACGCGGCGCCCCTGGGGCAGCCGCGCGGCTCGTACTCGGGCCGGTCGGGGCCGACCGTCGGGTAGTCGGTGGCCTGGGTCTCCCAGGTGATGATGCCGTCCTTGACGTACACCTTCCAGCGGCACGAGCCGGTGCAGTTGACGCCGTGCGTGGAGTTGACGACCTTGTCGTGGCTCCACCGGTCGCGGTAGAAGGTGTCGGCGTCCCGGCCGCCGGTGAGCCGGACGCTGTGCAGGTCGGGCGCTGCCCGTCCCGGCCGGAAGAACTTCGCGGACTTCAGCAGCACCGCCCCCGGCTCCGCGGTCGTCACGCCGGGCTCCCCCGTGGCGTCCCGCATCGCTACCTCCTGCCCCGGGCCCGCTGCGGCCCGGATTCGCTCGGCCTCGTCCCACCGTCACTCGTCCCACCATCAAAGGGGCAAAGAGCGCGAGTCGCTCGGCGGGTGGGCCGGATGCGGGGGTCTTCGGCGCGGGAAGGGGTGGCGTGGCGGCGGTGCGGGCAGTGGGATGGTGTGGTGACCTCCCAGACGTCGAGACCCCTGCCGGGCCGGTGGGCCGTGCCCGGCCACTGGTGGGCCGAGCTGCCGCCCGCCGCCGGCGGTTGCGTGATGGCGACCGGCATCATCTCCGTCGGTCTCGGCCTGACGGGGTACGAGGTGGCGTCGCTGGCGGCGCTCGCGCTCGGCGGGCTGCTGTGGCTGCTGCTCGCCTACGACTTCGCGGCGCGGCTGCTGCGCGACAGGGCGCGGTGGCGTTCCGAGGCCGACACGCCGCCCGCGCTGACGGCGGTCGCGGCGACGACGGTGCTGGGCACGCGGTTCGCGCTGCTCGGTTGGCTGAGCCTCGCCGAGGCGCTGCTCGCGCTGGCGGCGGTGGCCTGCCCGTACCTGCTGTACGCGGTGGTGACACGGTGGCGCTCGCGCGTGCCGGGCGCGGCGTTCCTGGTGTGCGTGGCGCCGCAGGGCATGGGCGTGCTCGCGGGGACGCTGGCGTCGGCCGGGGTCGGCGTCTGGGCGGCGTGGGCGGGCCTAGCCTGCCTGTGCGCGGGGCTGCTGCTGTACGTGGCGGCGTTGGTCCGCTTCGACCGGCGGGAGCTGCGCACCGGGCGCGGCGACCAGTGGGTGGCGGGTGGCGCGCCGGCCATCTCGGCGCTGTGCGCGTCGAAGCTGGCGGCGTACTCCCCCTGGCACGGGGCGTCTCACGGGGTGCTGCGCGGGGTGACGCTCATTCTCGTGGCACTGTGTCTCGCCTGGTACGCGGTGCTGCTGGCGTCCGAGGTGCGATGGCCGCGGCCGCATTTCGACATACGGCGCTGGTCGACCGTCTTCCCCCTCGGGATGACGGCGGCCGCCTGCCTGTCCGCCGCGGCGCCGACGGACATTCCCGTGCTGCACACGCTGGGCGAGGTGCTGCTGTGGGTGGCGGTGGCGGCATGGCTGTTCACGGCGGCGCGTCTCGCGGTGACGCTGCGCCCCGCCGCCCCGGCCGGCCCCTGAGCGAGGCGGCCGGGGCGGCGGCGTGTGCCGATGGCTGCCGCGTGTGCCGATGGCGACCGCGCGTACTACGGGAGGGCCGGGCGGCCCGGCGCCTCGAGCCAGGTGTGGAAGAGGCCGCTCAGGTCCTGGTGGGAGACCTTCTCCGCGAGCGCCTCGAACTGCTGGGTCGTGCCGTTGCCGTAGCGGTGGGCGGCGGTCCAGGCCGGCAGCAGCTTGAAGAACGCCGTGTCGCCGATGCGTTCGCGCAGCGCCTCCAGCGTCATCGCGCCGCGCGTGTAGACGGCGTCGGCGAACATGGTGTCGTGTTTGGGGTCGTCCACCTGCCGCTGCCAGAAGCTGCTGCTCGCGGGGCGTGCGTTGTACGCGTTGACGAAGTCCTCGCGCGTCGTGTGCGTGCCCTTGTGCTCGTCCCACAGCCACTGGGCGTAGGTGGCGAAGCCCTCGTTCAGCCAGACGTTCTGCCACGTGGCGACGGACACCTCGTCACCGAACCACTGGTGTGCCAGTTCGTGGACGATGGTCGACTCGCTGCGGACGGCCGAGTAGGCGGGCTTCGACTGGACCTCGAGCGAGAAGCCGGCCTGCGGCATGTCGTCCACGATGGCGCCCGTCTCCTCGAAGGGGTACGGGCCGAACAGCTTGGTCCAGTAGTCGGTGGCCTCGGCGGTCACCTTGTAGACGTCGACGTTGCCCTTCGGCAGCACCGGGTCGGTCGCGACGTAGATCGGTATGCCGCCCGGCGTCCTGCCCTGCTGCACGTCGAACTTGCCTATGGTGGCCGTCGCGAGGTAGGTCGCCATCGGCTTCGACTCGCGCCAGTGGAAGTACGAGCGGCCGTGCCGGGTGTGCGAGTTGACCAGGCGGCCGTTGGAGACGCCGGTCAGCCCCTTGGGCGCGTCGATGCGTATGTCGTAGGTGGCCTTGTCGCTCGGGTGGTCGCTCGAGGGGAACCAGGTGGAGGCCGCGTTGGGTTCGCAGGCGACGAAGACGCCGTCGTCCGTCTTCATCCAGCCGTACTGCGAGCCGAAGACGATCGGGCCGCTGAGGGCCTGCGGCACGCCGTGGTAGGCGAGCGAGACGCGGAAGCGGCGGTGCTTGGCGAGGTGTTTCGCGGGGGTGATGACGAGCTCGTCGCCCGATCTCGTGAAGTGGGCCCTGCGGCCGTCGACCTTGACCGAGTCGACGGTCAGCTTCTGCAGGTCGAGGTCGAAGGAGCTGAGGTCCTTGGTGGCTTTCGCGGTGAGCGTGGTCGTGCCGTCCAGGACGTCGGTGTCCGGGTTGTACTTGACGCCCAGGTCGTAGTGGAGCGCGTCGAAGCCGCCGTTGCCGAGGTCGGGGAAGTAGGGGTCGCCGATGCCCGGCGCGCCGGGTGACGCGGCGCCGGGGGCCGCGGCGATGGCGAACGCGCTGGCGACGGCCGTCGCCAGCGCGAGCCAGCGGGAGGTACGGCGGACCGAACGTGACAGAGCCATGACAGCCTTTCGGATACACGATACCGGTGATCGGACGTGCACACTCTGCTCCGTTCGGTGCCCTCTCACTCCATGGACGGCGGAATTTTTCTCGCGAGTGCCTTGGAAAGGCGGGGAGTTGACCTGGTTGCGCCCGACTTGTCAGCCGGGCACGGGCCCCGTCGTCCCGCGCACCACCAGGCTCGGCGAGACGGACATCAGCACCGCGCGCGTGCGCCCCTCGATCCGCTCGAGCAGCAGCCGGGCCGCCGTGGACCCCATCAGCCCGCCCGCCTGGTCCACGCTCGTCAGCCGCACCGGCGCCATCGCGGCGACCGCCGTGTTGTTGTACCCGGCGAGCGAGACGTCCTCGGGGATGCGCAGGCCGAGCTCGCGGGCCGCGCGGAAGACCCCCATCGCGGCCACGTCGGCCCCCGCGAACACCGCCGTGGGCCTGCCCGGTCCCGCGAGCAGTTCCATGCCGGCCTGGTAGCCGCCCTCCTCCGAGTACGCCGTCGTCGCCACCCGCGCGCACTCCTCCAGGCCGTGCCGCCGCATCGCCTCGCGGTAGCCGCGCCGCTGCACCCGCTCGGGCGTGCCCGACCAGCCGGCGCTGTCGTTGCCGTGGGCCGACGTCAGGGCTATCCGGCGGTGCCCGAGCGCCACGAGGTGGTCGACCACGAGCCCGGCGCCCTCCGCGTCGGCGTCCACCACGGAGTCGTACGCGTCGGCCGTGTCGTGGTGCCCGATGACGACGGTCGGCACCGTGGCCGCGGCGCCGATCACCTCGGCGCGCGAGAACCCGGGGCCGATCAGGATGAGCCCGTCCATCTGGCGGTCGACCATCGCGCGCGCCAGCCGCAGCTGGTCCTCGGCGCCGAAACCGGCGGCGCCCAGCAGCATCTGGTAGTCGGTGGGGCGCAGCCGCTCGTTGACCCCGTCCAGGATGTCGGCGAAGAACGCGTTGCGCAGATTGTCCAGGAGTACGCCGATCGTGTACGTACGGCCGCGCATGCCGCGTGCCGCCGCGTGCGGCCGGTAGTCCAGCGCGTCCATCGCGTCGCGCACGCGCTCGCGCATCCCGTCGCTGACTCCGTAAGCGTTCCTGAGGACCTTGGACACGGCCGACGTGGACACGCCCGCATGCCTCGCCACGTCCGTGATCGTCACACGGCGCCCGCCGCCGACCGGGTGCATTGACGCGCCTCCGCTTTCCGGCCCGTCCCGATCGGGTAAGGCCAAGGTTTCACACAACGTTCTACAACCTTACGCACGTGTCTTGACGTCGAACGGGCGCTCGGCCCTACGGTGGCCTCCCCTTGGTTGGAGAACGTTCTACGACGAGGAGCGGCAGCATGGGACAACCGGCAGCCGGCGGCCGTACAGCCGGAGACTCCCCCGATGACGTACAGATGACGGACGGCGTCCAGGCCGGTGGCGTGAGCCGCCAGCAGTGGAAGTGGTCCGCGCTCGCCGGCATGGCGTCCTATCTCGACGCGGGATCGATCGTGGCGATCGGCTCAGGTCTCGCGCTGTTCCAGGAAAACCTCCATCTGCCCACCTCGGGCCTGACGGGCGTGGGCGCGCTCGCCGCCATAGGGCCCAACGCGATCGGCGCCGCCGTCGGTTCCTTCATCGGCGGCAGGCTCGGCGACAAGCTGGGCCGCAAGCGGATCTACCAGTACGACCTGCTCGTGTACGCGGCGGCCGTGCTGCTCATCGCGCTCTCGGTGAACGCGTGGATGCTCTTCCTCGGGACGTTCGTCGTGGGCGTCGCCGTCGGCGCCGACGTCCCGACGTCGCTCGCGCTCGTCGGGGAGTTCTCGCCGGTCAGGGCGCGCGGCAAGCTGCTGGGACTGACCCAGGTCGCGTGGAACATCGGCCCCATGATCGTGCTGCTGCTGGCGCTCGCCCTGTCGCACCTGAACCTGCTGGGCATCCGGATCGTGTTCCTGCACCTGGTGGTGGTCGCGATCGTCACGTGGGCGATGCGCCGGGGCATGACCGAGTCCGCGATGTGGAAGAAGGCGGCCGAGAAGGGCGCCGCGAGCAGGGCGCGGATGCGTGCGCTGTTCAGCGGCGCCCAACTGAAGGCGCTCGCCTGGACGGGCAGCTTCTACGTCTTCCAGGGGCTCGCCGCGGGCACGGCGGGCCTGTTCACCCCGTACATGGTCAAGAACCTGGGCGCGGGCGACCAGACCGTCTCGGTCGCGCTCGCGTGCGCGGGGTTCGGCATCGGGATCGTCGCGACCGTCTTCGTCTACATGCCGCTGAGCGACCGCAACCACCACACGCGCAAGCAGCTGTGGGCGTGGGGCGCGGTCATGCAGATCGTCGCGTACGCGCTGTTCCTGGTGTTCCCGTTCACGGTGCCGACGATCCTGCTGAACACCTTCCTGTTCGGCGTCGGGGCCTCGCTCGCGGGTGACGCGTTCTACAAGACCGTCAGCCAGGAGCTGTTCCCGACGATGCTGCGCGGCACGGCCCAGGGCTTCACGTTCGGCGTGGCACGCGCGTGCCTCGGCGTGTGGAGCTACTACGTGCCGCACCTGGCGAGCGCGGGGATCACCACGGTGGCCGCGCTGCTGTGCGCGTTCCTGATCATCAGCGGCTGCGTGGGTTTCTTCTTCATGCCGAACACCGTGGGCAAGCCGCTCGACTCCATCCAGCTCGAACGCGCCCACTGAACGACGGCCAGTACAGGCAGGACCCGCACGTCAGAAAGGCCCCCGCTCGTGACCGACCCGGCATCGCGGCTGCTGTCCCGCTTCACCGACCCCGCCCCCGAGTACGGTCCGCTGCCGCTGTGGTGGTGGAGCGGCGCGCCGGTCACGAGGGAGCGGCTGCGCTGGCAGATGCAGCAGATGCTCGCGCAGGGCGTGCGCCAGGCGGTCGTGATCTGCCTGGCGCCGACCGGGCCGATGTTCGGATCCCTGGCGGACGATCCGCCGTATCTGAGCCCGGAGTGGCTGTCCCTGCTCGACGACGCCTGCGCGGACGCCGACGAGCTGGGCTTCACCCTCTGGATGTACGACCAGATCGGCTTCTCCGGCGCCAACCTGCAAGGGCGGCTGACGGCGGAGCGCCCCGAGTTCGCGGGGCTCGCCCTGTACCGCACCACCGCGGACACCGACGGGGGGCCCGCGGTGGCGCGCGCGCCGGCCGGGCACACCGCGCTGGCCGCGTACGCGACGCTGACGTCCGGCGGCGACGGCGAGGCGCGGCGCATGCCGGTGCCGGTGCCCGTGCCCGTGCCGGTGCCGGTCTCCGGCGGTGAGGCGCGCTGGGAGGGCGGGCCCGCGCGCCTCACCCTCGTGCACAGCGGCACCAGCGGCTTCGACTACTTCGGCGTGGAGGCGTGCGCCGCGCTCCTCGACCAGGTGCACGGCACGCTCGAACGCCACGTCGGCAAGTGGTTCGGACGCTCGGTGGGCGGGTTCTTCCAGGACGAGCTGCCCGCCCTGCCCACCTGGGGCCGGGACTTCGCGGACACCTTCGCGGCCCGCTACGGCTACGACCTGGTACCGCGGATCGCCGCGCTGTGGGAGGGCGGTGACGACGAGGCGGTGCGGGTGCGGCGCGACTTCCACGAGCACCGGGCGACGCTCGGCCGGCGCGCGTTCTTCGGCCCGCAGCGCGCCTACTTCGAGCGGCACGGCCTGATCTGCGGCTTCGACCAGCCGTCCCCGGCGCGCGAAGGCGACCCCGTCGGGGGCGTCACGGTGTACGGCGACTATCACGCCACGCACCGGGGATACGGCGCGCCGGGCAGCGACCACTGGGGCGACGCCAAGGTGCACAGCTCGATGGCGCACGCCAACGGTGAGCCCCGCACCTGGATCGAGGCCTTCCACTCCTCGGGCTGGGGCGGCACGCCCGAGGAGACGTACGACTGGCTGTCGCCGTTCCTGCGCCGCGGCGCCAACCTCTACGACCCGCATGCCGTCTACTACGCGACGCCGGGCGGCTGGTGGGAGTGGGCGCCGCCGTCCACCTGCTGGCGCCAGCCCTACTGGCCCGTCTACCACGTGTTCGCGGGCGCGGTGGCGCGGCTGTGCTCGGTGCTCACCGCGGGCCACCACGTCTGCGACACGGTGCTGCTCTCCCCCACCACGACCGCGCAGGGCCACCTCACGCTGGACGGGCCGCTCGCCCCGGCCACCGAATCGGCCGAGCTGTACCACCGGTTGAACGGCGTGGGCACGTGGTTCGCCGAGCGGCGCGGCGTGCTGGAGCGCGCGGGGATCGACCACGACGTCCTCGACGAGACGGCGCTCGCGGGCGCGCGCGTCGCCTCGGACGCGTCGGGCGCGGCGCTGGCCGTCGGCGCGGAGACGTACCGGACGGTGGTGGTGCCAGGCGCCCGGGCGCTGCACGCGGCGGCC
>NZ_JAGIQL010000058.1 GCF_017813245.1 Streptomyces montanisoli | reverse complement strand
TTCGGCCTGGGAGCCGGATCGGATCCGGCGGGCTTGGTGCTGGTCATGAGGGGTGGTTCTCCTGTCGTGCCCTCTCAGGCTAACCCGCCGAAGCGGAACGTCTCACCCAAGGCTGACAGAGAGGGCTCGGCGACGGCGGGACGGCGAGACGGTGCGCCGGGCAGACAGCTCACCCAACGCGTTCATGGGGGTACAATGCGAACATCAGGGCAGGGCGGCGAGCGGCAGAAGTATGCGTTGACCTCGGATGAGCACGAGACCGATTTCTGGGGCACTGCTCACGAGGCCGAGGGGTTGTTCACACCGCTGCCGGACGGTCAGGGAGCGCGCCGAGTGCGTCTCGCTGGTTGCCGCCCGCAGGGTGGCCTACTGAGGTGCGTTGACCACGCCGGGAGTCGTCGTGCCGTTGCGGGGAACGCCTGGCTCAAGCTCCTCGACGGTGCAGGGGCGACCATGGGGTCTTACTTCGTCAACGAAGTCACCGTCATCGACGTCGAGCCTTCGGCCAGCGGTGGCGGCCTCGTCGATCTCACACTGGCATTGTGGTGCGAGAACGCCCTACCCGGAGCGGAGCACGTGTGGGACCTGGTCCGCGCGGGTCGCCTGAACCGCGTCGGCATGTGGCACGAACTCACCTCAAGGGGCAGACGAGCATGGCTCTCGGTGGCGTTGTGGTCCCGGGAGTACCGCCGCTCGGGAAGGCCTGACGCTGATGCGGGCCAGGTGTTCACCCTGGACGGCCGGCGCATCGTCGACGGAAACACCTTCTACTGTGCGATCGGCGAGGCCATCAACGGGCCCGGCGGATATTTCGGCTGGAACCTCGACGCTCTGGATGAGTGCCTGAGCGGCGGTTGGGGCGCCACCGCCCCGTTCACCTTGCACTGGGAGTCCTCGTCCGAGGCCAGGGCACGGTTGGTGGAGCGCGTGCCGGACGGCGATGGCGATATCTCACTGTTCGACCTGCTCCTGAAGATCTTCGAGGGAGGTGGCGTCAGCGTCATCCTTCGCTGACAGGCCGTTGCGCCCAGGCTTCGGCGTGAGGAACGTTCTTCGGACGGGCCAGTCGTCCGGGGGCAGGGCGGCAGAGGACGCCCGCTGACTTCGTAACCCTTCATGCCGGAACCGCCCTCAGCAATTCGCGGGTCTCGGCGACCACCCGGGCGTTGAACGCCGGGTCATGCACCTGCGCGGAACCCCGCATGGGACGTCCCCTCTCGTCGTAGTAGGCGCCGGTGGCGTCCGATTCGTCGGTGAGTACACGGGTGATCACGCGGGCGGCGGTACGCGGGTTGCTCCAGTACTTGATGAGCGGGGCCGGCGGCGAGAGCAGGTACTTCAACAGCAGACGGACGAACGGGTTGGCGTCGCGGCCGAGGTTCGTGCCGGGGGCGAAGCCGGGCTCGATGGCGTTGAAGCGCAGGCGGGGTGTCTCGCGGGCGAAGGCGAGCACCGTGGCCAGGTTGCACTGCTTGGACGTGGCGTAGGCGTCCGCGCCGGGCAGTTTCGAGCCGCCGGGCTTCCACTCGCCGCGGGCGCTCGCCTCGGCGGAGACGTACCGGGCACCGCGAAAACCGGCCATGGTGGCGGGCTTGCGCTCCGGGTCCTCCACTGCCGAGACGATGAACACCACCTGCGTGCCGTCTGCGAGGTGGGGCACGAGCGTCTCGGTGAGCACGAAGGGCCCGATGTGGTTGGTCGCATAGGCGATGTCCCAGCCGAGGGCGTTCGTACCGGAGAGGCTGGGGAAGATGCCGGCGTTGTTGAGTACGCCGGTGATCGGGAGGCCGAGCTCGACGATCCGGGCCCCGGCGCGTCGCACGCTCGTCAGGTCCGAGAGATCGCACACGACGGGGACGGCCTCTCCACCTCTGCCTTCGATGCTTCTGCGTACCTCGTCGAGCTTGGCGGCGTCGCGCCCGACCAGCACGACGGTGCCGTGCTTGGCCAGTTCGAGGGCGGTACGGCGGCCGAAGCCCGAGGTCGGGCCGGTGATGACGTAGGCCTTGGCGGACATGATGCACCTCTTGATTGTCTGACTGGACAGTCATTTATGGTCGCGCCTGGTTGCAGGGCATGAACCCGGAACGGGTCAGCCGATCATTCGCCAGAGCGCTTCGAAACCGGACCGCTTGTGCTCGTCGGCACGATCCGGGTCGCCGATGATGTAGTCGATGGTCGCCTCGGCCAGGGCGTTGCACAGCGCGAACACCAAGGTCGCCGGGGCATCGCGCATCGGGCCGTCCGCCCGGCTGCGCTCGAAGACATCCCTCATGCCCGTCATGGCCAGGCGCGCGGCCTCGTGGGTTTCCGCCGTGATCTCGTCGGAGACCTGTAGCTGCGCCAGCGTGCGGCGCTTCTGGGGGTTGACCGTCGCCCAGTCCATCCATCGCGACCACATGTGCCGCATCTGGGTGCGCGCGTCGGAGGCGGGCGCTCCTCCGAGTGCGGCTGACCCCATCTCGCCCTTCAGTTCCAGGTAGAGCTGGTTGATCAGATCGGCCTTGGTGTCGAAGTAGGTGAACAGCGACCCGTTCGAGACGCCGGCCTCCTTCGCGATGGCCGCCGTCGCCGCACCCAACCCCTGAGCAGCGATGATCCGGGTGGCGGCGGTCATGATCGCCGTTCGCTTGTCGTCGCTTCTCGGCCTGGGCATGAGTACAGCATGTAGGAGAGTGGCCAGTCAGTCAAATGCGCCATGAGATCATCCGTCCATGAGCAGCGACCCCGAAGTGAGTGCCCTGGCAATCAATGTCACGATCCCGGAGGCGCTCCGCTGGACGGATACTCGACGCGATGAGGCGTTCACGCTGACCACGCTCAACATCCGGCTGCTTCCGGACGGCCGGCTCGCCGCGAAGGCCTACGGCCGGCCGGTCGCCGGTGGCCGGGGCGCCTACGTCTCGTTCCCCGTCCCGGACAGGCCCGAACTGGCCTCCCTGATCGCGGACGCCGCCGGCCGCGCCGGGTCTCTGTGGGCCGCCCATCGCGGCCTCGGCTGAGGCCTGTTCGGCTGGATACGCGCCCGGACGCGTGTGCGGGTGACGGAGCGGCTGCTCCAGGAGGCCGAGTAGCGCGCCGTGCGCCGTGCGCGCCGTGTCGTCAGGGGCCGTCCGGGCTTACGCGGACGGCGATCAGCGTGATGTCGTCCTCGACCGGGGCCGCGACGTGCTTGACGACCGTGTCGAGCAGTTCGGGCAGCGGGCGGTGCCCGTGCCCGGTGACCAGGGCGGCCAGCGTGTCGATGGCCTCGTCGATGTCCTGCCCCCGGCGTTCCACGACGCCGTCCGTGTAGAGGAACAGGAGGGCGCCCGGTTCGAGGTGGCGCGCCTGCTCGGAGCGAGCCGGCGTTCCGATGACCGGGTGGACCATGGGACCGTGCTCCACCAGGCGCTGCGCCAACCCGCCGGGGGGCATGAGCAGGGGCGCGGGATGACCGGCGTTGCACCAGGTCAGTGCCCATGCGCCGGCCGCCGCCGGTTCAAGGCGGGTGTGGACGAGCGTGCCGCCCGGCTCCAGGCCGAGGACGGTGGTGGCCTGGTCGAGTGCCGACACCGCGGCGGCCGGGCCGTAGGGCGGGTGGTCGAACGTGGCCTGGCGCAGCATGCTGCGGACCTGGCCCATGACGGTGGCCGCGTGGGTGTCGTGTCCTGTGATGTCCCCCGCGGTCACCGCGAGTCCTGCCGCGCCGCCGGGCGTCGCCGGGGGCAGCGGGTACGCGTCGTACCAGTCGCCGCCGACCATGTCCCCCGCGGCCGCCGCGACATAGACGGCGGCGATCTCCAGGCCCTCCACTACCGGCAGCTCGGTGAGCATCGCGGCCTGCAGTTGACGTGCGACCGAGACGCGTTCCTCGACGAACAGCGCACGTTCCACGGCCTGGCTCACGTAACCGGCCACGGCGGTGAACGTGGCCCGTTCGATGAGGGTGACGTCGTGACGATCGCGCCAGCACAGCGTCAGCACCCCGACCGTGCCCGTGCTGCCCTGCAGCGGCAGGCACAGTGCCGTGGTGGCGCCCAGGGCGTCCAGGCCGGCCAGGGCTCCGGCGGAGTAGTCGCGTGCGAAGGTCTCCCGGTCCGGCACGAGCACGGCACGCCGCTCACGGAAGGCGCGCGCGGTGGGGAAGTCGTCGTCCGCCGCGAGGTGGCCGGGTTCGTCCACGATCGCCTGGTCCGCGTCGGGGTCGTACACGCGGCGCAGACCGTGCTCCTCGGCGACCAGCAGCCCCACGTAGGGGCCCTGCTCCCCGAACAGGCCGTGCAATCGCCGTCGCACATCACCGACGCCGATGCTCTGCGCCAGGTCCTCCGAGGCGCGCAGGAGCAGTTCGGCCTGCTCCATGCCGTGTCGGGCCCGCCGCTCCAGCTGCTGCGCCTCGCGGCGGCCCTCTTCCGCGGCCCGGTGGGCGGACTCGGCAGCCCGGCGTGCGGATTCCGCCCGCCTGTGCGCCGCGCGCGCCATGGCGCCGGTGCTCTCCGCCGATGCCCGCTCTTGGAGGGTCTGCTGCGTAAGGATCCGCAGCCGCAGTGCCGCCGAGCACGCGGCGGCCAGGTCCTCCAGGCCGGTCAGATCGGCGCCGCCCCACTCTCGTGGCCGGTCGTCGATCGCGCACAGCGAGCCGAGAACGTGTCCGGCCGCGTCGGTCAGCGGCATGCCCGCGTACGCGATGACGCCCAGGTCGGGGATGGCGGGACTCGTGCACAGCTCGACGTCCACCCTCGCGTCCGGGAGGACGAGGGGCCGCCCGGAGTCGACAACGTGCCGGCACAGCGAGTGCGACAGGGGCGTCTCGCGGCTGCTCGCCCACGGCTCGGCGAGGCCGACCATGCCGGGGAAGACCTGCCGGTCCTCCTCGAGCAGCGAGACCAGCGCGACCGGGACGCCCAGGAGGCGGGCCACCAGCCGCGCGAAGCGGTCCATGTCCTCGTCGGCGGCGGCGGACAGGCCTGCCAGCCGCAGCGCCTCCAGCCGCCCAGGGCCGGGCGCGCCGGGCTCACCGGCCCCCGTGCTCCGCACCACACCGACCTCCCGCGATCTCGCCTTCCGGCGCTTGCGGCCCAAAGGGAATCGTAGATCACCCGCCACCGTCCCGCCGGACGGCGGAGCGGACGCCGCCCGGTCCGCGGCGAATCCGCCACCGGGGCACAGACGCATCCGCGCCCGGACACCGAGTGGTGTCCGGGCGCGGTTCGTGGGCGGACGCGAACGCGGGCGCGGGCGGCTGCCCGGGGCGACTGCCCAGGGCGGCCTCAGCGTGCCGGGCGGTCCTGGAACTCGTCGGCGGCGGACGGGCGCCGGTCCTCGGGCCCGTAGCCGTCCACCTCGTCCACGTAGCCGTTGCCGTTGCCGTTCGCCCACGACGGCGCGGGCCTGTACCCATTCGCCGACGCGGATCCGTCTCCGTTGCCGTCCGTCGGCGTCGGGGCGGGCGCGGGCGCGAACGCGGGCGCGGGCCCAGACGCGGGCTCGGCCTCGGCCTCCGCCACGGGCGCCGGCGCGTAGCCGTCGCCCGGTGCCGGCTCGTGGCTGAGCTCGATGTCCACCTGCGTGCGGCGCATGCCGCTGGGCAGGGTGAACGTCGTCGCGTTCGGCGGGTAGCTGTTGGCCACCACCGTGTAGCCACCGGTCGGCAGGTCCGCGAACGCGTACGCGCCGTCCTCGTCCGTGACGCGGTGCGCCAGGACGTTGCCCGCGGTGTCGATCAGCGTCAGCCGCGTGTCCGGCAGGGGCGCGCCGTCCGCGTTGCGCACCATGCCGCGGATGTGCGCGGCGGGCCGCAGTTCGATGTCCTGCAGTGCGTGGCTGCCGTCGCCGAGCTCGACGGGCAGTGCGCCCGGCTGGTGGCCCGCGGCGCTGACCGCGAGGGTGTAGGCGCCGGGCGTCAGCTCGGGCAGTGCGTAGGCGCCGGAGTCGTCCGCTGTGGCCGTGGCGACGACGTCGCCCCGCTCGTCGGCCGCCACCACCAGCGCGCCCGGCACCGCCGTGCCGCCCGCGGAGCGCACCGTCCCCGTCAGGCCGCCCGCGCCGCGCAGCAGCAGGTCGGTGGTGACCGGCGTGCCGTGGTGGCTGATGGTGACCGCGTGCGGCTGCCTGCCGGACGCCGAGGCGATGACGACGTACGTGCCGGGCCCCGGATCGGCCAGGACGTACGCGCCGTCCGTGCCCGCGCCGGTACGGGCGAGCTGGCGGCCCGCCGAGTCGATCAGCGTGACGGACGCGTAGGACACCGGGCGGCCCGCCGCGTCCAGGACGTGGCCGAGCACGCCGGGTGCCTCGGCGGCCGTCGGGGTGCCCTTGGCGTGGTGGGCCGGGTGGTACGCGGGCTGCCCGGCGGACGCGGCGGACGCCGCGGACGCCGCGGACTCGACGGCCGCGACGGACGCGAGGGTCCGCTCCCCCGCCGGTTCGCCGGTCTCCTGGGCCGACGGCCCTGCGGCCGGCGCCTCGTCGTCCGGCGGCTCGGACGTGGCCTTCTCGGACGTGGCCTTCTCGGACTGGGCGAAGGCTGCCGGACGTCCCTTGCGGTAGAAGATCGCCGAGACGATCAGGCCCGCCGCGAAGAACGCGGCCGCCCACCAGTAGGCGCTCGAGTAGCTGTGCAGCGCCGACTGGACACGCACGTCCTGGTCGCCGATGTGGTCCTTCGCGTAGTTGGCGGCCGCGGTGGCGGCGATCGTGTTGAACAGGGCGGTGCCGATGGAACCGCCGATCTGCTGCATGGTGTTCACGGTCGCCGACGCCACGCCCTGGTCGCGCGGTGCGACGCCGAGGGTCGCCAGGCTCATCGCGGGCGGCATCACCAGGCCGATGCCGAAGCCGACCAGCAGCAGCCCGGGCAGCACGTGCGCCGCGTAGGTGCTGTTGAGGTCGAGGTGGGTCAGCCAGACCAGGCCCGCGGCTGCCACGCCCATGCCGACCGGGACGACCGGCTTCGGGCCGATCCGCGGGATCAGCAGGTTGGTCGAGATCTGCGCCATGACCATCAGCACGCCGATCATGGGCAGGAAGGCCACGCCGGTCTGGATCGGCGAGTACTTCAGCGTCTGTTCCAGGTAGTACGTCAGGAACAGGAAGACACCGAACATGCCCGCACCGGAGATGAACACACTCGCGTACGAGCTGGCGCGGTTGCGGTCGGCGAGCACGCGCAGCGGGAGCAGCGGGTGCTTGGCGCGGGTCTCCCACAGGGTGAACAGCACGAGCAGCACACCGCCGGCGGCGAGGAACGCCCAGACCATCCACTCGCTCCAGTCGTGCGTCTCCGCGTTGGCGAAGCCGAACACGACGCCGAAGAGGCCGGCGGCCACGAGCAGCGTGCCGAGCAGGTCGAGCTTGGGCCTGTTGGCGGGGCGCGCGCCGTGGATGAAGAAGACGGCGCCGAGCACGGCGAAGACGGCGATGGCGTCGTTGACGTAGAGGGTCCAGCGCCAGTCGAGGTGCTCGGTGAGCACGCCGCCGAGCAGCAGGCCTATGGCGCCGCCGGAACCGGCGATCGCACCGAACACACCGAACGCCCTCGACCGCTCCTTCGGGTCGGTGAACGTCGTGGTCAGCAGCGACAGCGCGGACGGCGCGAGTACGGCGCCGAACATGCCCTGGAGCGCTCGCGCGACGACCAGCATGGTGAACCCGTCGGCCGCGCCGCCCAGGGCGGACGCGCCGGCGAAGCCGATCAGGCCGATGATGAACATGCGTTTGCGGCCGACGAGGTCGGCCAGCCGCCCGCCGAGCAGCAGCAGGCTGCCGAACGCGAGCGAGTACGCCGTGATGACCCACTGGCGGCCGTTGTTGTCGAAGCCCAGGTCGTGCTGGGCGGACGGCAGGGCGATGTTCACGATGGTCGCGTCGAGCACCACCATGAGCTGCGCGAGACCGATGACGGCCAGCGCCCACCAGCGGCGGGCCGAGTGCTGCGGCGCCTCGCCGACGGTGGCGCCGCCGGGCCCCGCTGGGGCGGCGGTGTCGGCACGTACGCCGACGGAAGGGGTAGACACCGGGTCCTCCAGGTGTTTCGGATGGTGCGAACGGAAGCGCGTCGTCCGGGCGTTCGTGGGCGTACCTCACGCGTGCCGTTGGCACGTGGGACAGACGGTGGGACGGACGGTGTGACGGCTCCGTGTGCCCGCCGGCTCAGCGCCGAACCGGCGGTGTGTGGTGTGGTGTGGTGTGGTGTTGTGGCCTGGTGTTGTGCGTTGGTGTTCTGCGGTGGTGGCCGACCGGCCGATCAGCGCCGTATCGGCACTGATCAGCGCTGTCTCAGCGCGGGAAGGATCACGGCGTCCACGTACTGCTTGAGGAAGGCGGCGTCCGGTTCCGTCAGGTCGATGAGGGACCGGGCGATCACGGAACCCAGCAGGAGGTGCGGCAGGTAGGGGCGCGCGGGGCAGTCGGCGGCGGCCTCGCCGCGCCGTACGGCGCGCTCGAAGAGCGCGTCGATCGCCGAGCGGTCCTGCTGCATGAGGTCACGGAAGGCCTCCGCGAGGCCCGTGTCCTTGCTCACCGCGGGCACGACGGCACGGACCAGGTCCGTGTCCTTCTTGGCCTGCCCGATGCGGGTGGTCAGTTCGTACAGGTCACCGGCCAGGGAACCGGTGTCGAGCCCCTCGAAGTCGAAGGGCCTGTTGTGCCGGATCGCGGCCGCCACCAGGCGGGGCTTGCCCTGCCACTTGCGGTAGAGGGTGGCCTTGCTGGCGCGCGTCCTGGCCGCGACCGCGTCCATCGTGAGCGCCTCGTACCCCACCTCGCACAGCAGCGCCAGCACGGCACCGTAGATCTCGGCCTCGCGCTCGGCGGAGAGCCGGCTGCGCCTCGGGCGGACGCAGGGCCCGCGTTCCGCGGCACCTGTCTTCTCGTCCTGGGGGGCGTCCATGGGCGGCACCCCGGTCGTCCTGGCCATCCGCATCGTCACCCCGCCCGTCCGTCCGGATCCGGTCACGAGATCGCCTGATCCCGCGATCCAGCGAAACTGCTTCGTACTCTTGAGAGCGTAGAACGTCGCTTATCGAAACGCAAACGTACTCTTACGCACGCCGCGGGTCCGTTTGCCGCGTGGCCGCCTCGACGGCGAGGAGCCCCAGCCGCTCCTCGGACGCGGTGCCGGGCTCGGCGGTGTAGATGATCAGGTCGTGCACCGTCCGGCCCGGCAAGGGCAGGTCGAGTGACTGGAAGGTCAGTTCCAGGTGCCCGGCGCCGGGGTGCTGGAGCCGTTTGATGCCGTCGTGGCGCGTCAGGACGTCGTGCGCGGCCCAGTGGCCGCGGAACTCCGGGCTGAGGGTGGACAGCTCGCCGACGAGTTCGCGCAGCGCCCGGTCGCGGGGCTCGCGCCCGGCCTCGGCGCGCAGCAGGGCGGCGGTGGCGGCGCCGACGGGGAGATCGCGGAACTGGAGGCGCTGGCGGACGCGGCGGACGTCGACACGCGCGGCTGGTGGGAGCAGGAGATGCGGCAGCCATAGGAAATCCCTATGCCGTCTGCTCACTTTTCGTCTTTGCCTCTCATTCTTCACCCGGCCTACGGTCAACGGCATGACCGAATTGAAGAATGAAACGGAAATGCGGGAACTCGCGGGAAAGCGGGCTCTGGTCACGGGCGGTTCACGCGGAATCGGCGCGGCCATTGTGCGCCGGCTTCTGGACGCGGGCGCCGAGGTGCTCACGACCGCCAGGTCGAAGGCGAGCACGGTTCCCGAGGGTGCCGCCTTCGTGGAGGCCGACGTACGGACGCGGGCCGGCGCCGAGGCGCTCGCGGCGGCCGCGCGGGAAACGCTCGGCGGGGTGGACATCCTGGTCGACAACGCGGGCGGGGCGCTGCCGTTCCCGAGTGCCGGGGCCATCCCCGACGAGGAGTGGCAGGACCAACTGGACCTGAACTTCCTTGCGTCGGTGCGGCTGGACTCGCTGCTGACCCCGGGCATGCGCGAACGGCGCTCGGGCGCGGTCGTGCACGTCTCGTCGGCCGCCGTCCCCACCTCGGCGCCGCCGTTCCTGCACTACACGGCGGCAAAGGCGGCGCTGGAGAACTACAGCCGCGGACTGGCCCTGGAGCTGGCCTCGTTCGGGGTCCGGGTCAACGCGGTCTCCCCCGGCAGGACCGCGACGCCCGGCGGCGAGGCGACGCGCGAGCAGTGGGCGCGCCTGAGCGAGGGCCCCGGCCAGGACAACACCGCCCCGCCCCTGGGACGCGACGGCCGGCCCGAGGACATCGCGGAGGCGGTGCTGTTCCTCGTCTCGGACCGTGCGAGCTGGCTGACCGGACGCAACCTCGCCGTCGACGGCGGCGAATTCCCCGCGGCCTGACACCACCGAAGGGACGGAAAGGCCCGAACAAAGAATTCAGAGCCGGTCGCTCTCCCGGTCGCTTTCCCGGTAGTGCCAGGTTTCCTGGCGCAGGAATTCGAGAAGGGCCGTTTCCGCCGGGCCCGCGCCCGGTCGGATAGCGGCGACGGCGGGTACGGAGACAGCGGGGAGCACTGGGCGCGTGAGGTGCTCGAAGCCTGGAGGCACGGCGGAGGCAGGGACGAGCGTCACGCCAAGGCCGTGGGCGGCCCAGCGCACCGCCGTCGCCGTCTGGGAGACGCGGGCGACGGTGGCCGGGGCGAGGCCGTTGGCGCGGAGCACGTCCCGCAGCACGCCGTCGAGCGCGCTGTCGTGGTCGAACCTGATCCACGGCTCCCGGGCCACTTCGCACAGTTCGACCCGGCGGCCGGCGAGCTGGGCGCGCTCGGGGCCGAGCACGGCGACGAACTCCTCGTCGCCGAGGTGATGACCCTCGTACAGGTCTTCTTCACCGCACGGCCCGGCCATCAGGGCGACGTCGACCACGCCACGGCGCGCCAGCCGCTCGAGCTCGGCGGGGTTCGCCTCCTCGAAGACGGTGATCTCGAGGCGCGGGAACCGGCTGCGCAACGCGGTCAGCGCGCCCGGGAGTTGCCGCGTGCCGAGGCCCATCTGCACGGCGACCACCAGCTCGCCCTCCAGCTCGGCGGCGCCGGCCCGCGCCGTCGCCTTCGCCCGCCGGGCCGCCCGCAACGCGACCTCCGCGTCCCGCAGGAACGCGCGTCCCACGGCGGTGGGCACGAGACCGGCCGGCGTGCGGGCGAACAGCGTCACGCCGAGCTCCCGCTCGAGGCCGCGGATCTGCTGCGACACCGACGGCTGTGCGACGTGCAGCGACTCGGCGGCCGCCGTCACCGAGCCGGCCTCGGCCACGGCGAGGGCGTACTCGAACTGGCGAAGGCTCATCGGCTCCGTCCCTTCCCGCGGCGGCAGGCAGTGGCCCGCGGTGGCAGGCAGTGGCCCGCGACGGGTCGCGGTCTGCCCCGCCGTCGTGGCAAGCCTAGGCGAGCGGCCCGCCCATCGGTCCCGGCGAGGCCGGGGGCGGGCCCCTGCCGGGGGCGGGCCCCTGCCGGGCTCAGGCGTCGAGCGCCGCCGCTCCCGGCGCGGGGACCTCCCCCGGCGCGGACGCCACGCCGTCCCCTCCCCCGCGGCCAGGCTTCCCGCCGCCCGCCGTCGCCGCTCTGACGGCCGGGATGGCGGCCGCGATCAGCGCAGCGACCAGCGACACACCGCACCCGACCAGCAGCGCCGTGCGGAAGCCGGACTCCGATGCGATCTTGAAGCCGCCCATCGAGACGGTCATCTGGGAGAGGACCACACCGATCACGGCCGAGCCGATCGACGTGCCGAGGGAGCGCATCAGCGAGTTGAAGCCGTTGGCGGCAGCCGTCTCGGACAGCGGGACGGCGCTCATGATCAGCGCCGGCATCGCCCCGTACGCGAGTCCGACGCCGCTGTTGGCGACGATGGCGGCCAGCATCAGGCCCCACGCGGAACCCATCAGCGGCAGGGAGAGTCCGTAGCCGACGGCGATCACCAGCACGCCGCTGATCAGCGTGAACTTGGGGCCCTTGGCGTCCGTGAGCTTCCCGCCGAGCGGGGAGACGAACATCATCATGAGGCCGCCGGGCGCCATCCACAGGCCGGAGGCGAGCAGCGACTGGCCCAGCCCGTACCCCGTCGCCGACGGCAGCTGCAGCAGTTGCGGCATGACGAGCATGCTCGCGTACATGCCGAAGCCGACGAAGACGGACGCGATGTTGGTCAGCAGCACCCGGGGACGCGCGGTGGTGCGCAGGTCGATCAGCGGGTCGCGGGTCCGCAGCTCCCACAGGCCCCAGGCCACCAGCACGACGACGGCGGCGGCGAGCAGGCCGAGCGTCGTCCCCGAGCCCCAGCCCCAGTCGCTGCCCTTGGAGACCGCGAGGAGCAGGCACACAAGACCGATGGCGAGGCCGATCGAGCCGAGACCGTCGAAGCGCTGGCCCTTGGCCGACCCGGTCGGCACGTCGGGGATGAGGAAGTGGACCAGCACCGCGATCGCCACGGCCAGCACGGCGGCACCCCAGAACAGCACGCGCCAGCTGGCGTACTGCGCGACGGCCGCGGCGATCGGCAGGCCGAGCCCGCCGCCGATGCCCATGGAGGCGCTGACGAGGGCGATGGAGGAGCTCAGCCGCTCGGCCGGGACGGTGTCGCGCAGGAGCGCGATGCCGAGCGGCACCATGCCCATGCCCATGCCCTGAAGGCCGCGCCCGACGATCATCGGTATGACGGAGGACGAGAGGGCGCACACCACCGAGCCCACCAGCAGCGGCACGCAGCACGCGAGGATGATCCTGCGCTTGCCGAACATGTCGCCCAGGCGCCCGGACACCGGCACGCAGACGGCGCCGACGAGCAGGGTGACGGTGATGACCCAGGCCGCGTTCGACGCGGACGTGTGCAGCAGGCGCGGCAGTTCCGCGATGAGCGGCGTGACCAGCGTCTGCATAAGCGCCGCCGCGGTGCCCGCGAAGGCCAGCGTGGCGATGACGCCGCCCGCGCGGGCCGATGGCTGGGGAGCGTCCATACCGGACTCCTCGGTTGTCAGGTCGATCAGGGATGCCGACATGCATCGTACATGCGATATGCATGAGCCACGATAGATGTATGGCACACATCGCTGGGTAGGATGGACGCGGGCCGCGCCGAGGGACGCGCCGGCAGGGCCCGAGCGACAGACGGGAGGCGCCGAGCGCATGGTCAAACCCACGTACGAGGTCGAGTACGAGCAGATGCTGCTCGGACGGCACACCCTCGTGCACCACAGGAACCGCAAGGACAGCTCCCTGGAGCGCAGCGCCTACATCCTGCTCAGCCGCATCCGCGTGCAGGGACCGATGTCGATCGGCGAGCTGAGCGACGCCTTCGGCCTCGACACCTCGACCCTCAACCGGCAGACCGCCGCGGCCATGAACGCCGGGCTCGTCGAGCGCATCCCCGACCCCGGCGGCGGCATGGCCCGCAAGTTCCGCATCACGGACGCGGGCGCCCGGATGCTGGACGAGGAGCGCGAACGCACCGTCGAGGGCCTTGACCGGGTCATGACGGACTGGTCGGACGAGGACATCAGCGCGTTCGCCTCGTACCTGCGGCGCTTCAACACCGACATCGAACGCCTCGGCGGCAGGCCCTGGCCACGGCCCTGAGCGGGCGGCCGGGGCCTGCTAAAGGTCGAGGACGACCTCGCCGGCGGGCGCGCTGCAGCAGACGAGGACGGTGCCGGGCTCCGGAGGTTCGAGCGGCTCCGTCGTGTACGTGACGTCGCCGTCCACGAGGTGGGTGACGCATGTGTGGCACACGCCCGTGCGGCAGGACCAGCGGGTGGGGACGTCGCACGCCTCGGCGAGGTCGAGGAGGGACGCGTGGCCGGCCGACCAGGGCGTGGTGACGCCGCTGCGCGCGAAGGTGACGAGGGGGCCCGTGCCCGGGGCGCCGGGCGGCTGATGCGGACGGACCGCCGCTTGCCCGGCGACCCCTGTGACGCCGGTGCCTCCTGTGACGCCGGGGTTGATCGCCGGCAGGGCGCTGAACTGCTCGGTGTGGATCCGCTCGGGCGGCAGGCCGCGCTCGCGCAGGAAGCCGGAGAGGGCGTCCATGAAGGCGGACGGCCCGCAGAGGTACGCGTCGGCGTCGGCGGGGACGCCCATGTCCGCGAGCGCTCGGGCAGTGGGACGCCCCTGGGTGACGTGGAGTTCGCCGGGGCGCGGAGCGTCGGAGGTGTAGAAGATGTGCTCCTGGGCGGTCGGCAGCCGCTCAAGGAGGGCGTGCGCCTCGTCGGCGAAGGCGTGCTGTGCGCGGTCGTGGGCGGTGTGGATCCACCACACGGGCCGCGGGTCCTTCGTGGCGGCGAGCCGGTGCAGCATGGCGAGCACGGGGGTGGCGCCGATGCCCGCGGACACGAGGACGATCGGGCGGTCGCCGCCCTGGAGCACGAACGTCCCGCGCGCACTGGCCACGTCCAGCAGGCCCCCGGGGCGCAGCGCGGCGTGGATGAAGCCGCTGACCTTGCCGTGCGGCTCGTGCTTGACGCTGATGCGGTAGGTGGAGTCCGTGGGCACGGAGGAGAGCGAGTAGCTGCGCACGGCGGGGGCCGCAGGGGCATGCGGGGCTTCAGCGGTCCCGGGGACCGCGGGGGCTCCGGAGGCTTTCGCATCCGCGGTGAGGCGCACGGAGAGGTACTGGCCCGGGCGGGCGTCCGGCACGGGCGCTCCGTCGAGAGTGTCGAGGTAGAGCGACGAGACGGTGGCGGTCTCCCGGACGATGCGGGTGACGCGCATCGCCCTGAAGCCCGGCCACGCCGGCTCTTTCTTGGGCTGCCGCGTCCCGGCGCCGGCTTCCGGCCACCCCGGTTCGGCCTCGGGCTGCCGGGCCGCGGCGAGTTCGCGGAAGGACTGCTGCCACCCGGGGCTGAGCGCCGGGATGTTCAGCGCCTGGCGCAGCTTCTCGGGGTCGCGGCGGGGCAGGTAGAGCAGCGCGTCGGCGTCCGCGACGGTGAGTTCCTCCGGGCCCCTGCGGGTCAGGGTGATCTCGTCACCCGCCCGGACGCGCCCCTCGGTGATCACGCGCAGATAGAAACCGGGGCGGTGGTGGGCGACGAGGAGCGACGCCATGGTGGGTTCGCCCAGGCGCATGCCGACGCGGTAGCAGGTCACGCGCGGCTGGGTGACCTCGAACTCCGCTTCGCCCACGCGGTAGCGGTCGCCGACGCACACCTCGTCGTCGGGCAGGCCGTCCACGGTGAAGTTCTCGCCGAAGATCCCGAAGTCCAGGTCGTCCCGGCCGAGTTGCTCACGCCAGTACCGGTACGACTGGAGTTGGTAGACGAGGACGGCCCTGATCTCCCCACCGTGCCCCGCCAGGTCGCCCTGGCCGTCACCGTCGACGTTCAGCCGCCGGACCATGCGGGGGCCCTCCACGGCGGACTTCCACGCTCCGGTGTGGACGGTCTTCCCCTTCCAGGGGACATCACGGGGCTTCCCCACGTTGACCGACAGCAGCGTCGCCATTGCGGACCTCCTGCGGGGGTGGCCGGGTATCGGCCCGTGCACCGATCCCGATCCTAATTCGCCCCGGCCGCACGGACCACGCGCTCACTCTAACCGGCTAATACCATTTGACTGGTTATAGCGAGCGTGTTCCACTGGGTGCAAGGACCGATACAGCTCGACCCAGGGGTCGCGACCACGGCCTCTCCGTCCAGAAGGAACCCGCCATGGGACTGTCCTGGCAGCAAGGCCCACTCTCCGCCGGCGCGATCGGGCACTTCCTCACCGCCGACCCACTCCCCGAACGGCTCCTCTACGCGGAGCGGCTGCGCCGCAGGATGCGCGTGAGGTTCCACGGGGTGTGGATCGCCGACAGCGAGGACGTGCTGCTGCTCCACGAGCCGAGCCGCTACCCCGTCGCCTACTTCCCCCGCGCGGACGTCGTCGACCAGGCCCTGGTCCCGAGCGGCAAGGTCACCCACCACAAGGACCTCGGCGAGACCTCCTGGTACGCCGTACGCGCGGGCGACCGCACCGCCGAGCGCGCCGCCTGGGAGTTCGCCGCGCCGCCCGCCCATGCCGCAGAGTTCGAGGGGCGCATCGCCTTCGCGTGGCGGGCGATGGACGCCTTCTACGAGGAGGACGAGCGGGTCCTGGGACACGCCGCCGACCCGTACCACCGCATCGACATCCGCGACACGTCGAGGACCCTGGAGGTCCGCCTCGGTGACGCCGTCATCGCCCGCTCCGAGCACCCCGTCGTGCTCTTCGAGTCGGGGTTCGCGCCGCGCTGGTACGTCCCGCGCGGCGACGTCGACGAGGCACGGCTGCTCCCGGTCGAGGGCCGGACGTTCTGCCCCTACAAGGGCCTGTGCGACTACTACGACATCGGCGACGCGCGCCGTGCCGCGTGGTCGTACCGCGACGCGTACCGCGAGGTCGACAGGGTCAGCGACCTGGTGTCGTTCGAGGCGGACAAGGTCGAGGTCCGGCTCGACGGCGAGCGGCTGCGCCCCGAGCCCGGGCAGAACGTGATCCCGCACGGCATCGACCGCGGGCTGGACGTCGACGAGGTGGAGGGCCGCTGAACGCCGGCTCAACCGACGGCGGTGAGCCACTCCCGCACGGCCGAGACGTCACCGGCGTCGGAGATCAGGCCGACATGGCCGTCGGGGCGGATCAGCACGAGCGTGCGCTCGCCCGCGCCGTAGGCGGCGGCGAGGTGGCCCGCGGTGTCGGCGACGTCGTCGGGCCCGGTCGGCTGCCCGCCGACGCGGAGCGTCCTGAGGCCTGACGGAGGGGGCGCGACGGCGGCCAGGGGGCTTGTCTCGCTGGCCGCGCTCGTCGCGTCCGTCGCGTCCGTCGCGCCGAAGTCCAGCAGCGTGAAGCGCCCGCCGCGCGTCAGATCGAACAGCCGGCGCCCGCCTTCCGCCGTCGTCAGCCCGGTCGCGTCGGGGGCGCGGTCGCCGGCGCGGAGCAAGCACGTCTCGTCGCGGTCGTCGCGGTCGTCGCGGTCGTCGCGGCCGCCCCGGTCGTCGCGTGCGAGTGCGGAGCCGCGGTAGCCCACGCCGAGCTGTGTCGTGCTGGTGTCGCGCTGGACGGACATGCCGTTCTGTTCGAGCGTCTGCCGGAGGCGCTCGTTCGAGAGCGCGAGCACGCCGGCTGCGACCGGGCGCCGCTCGGCCTCGTAGGTGTCGAGCAGCGCACGCGGGGCGCCCATCTCGACGGCCGCGAGCTTCCAGCCGAGGTTGTGCGCGTCCTGCATGCCGGTGTTCATCCCCTGGCCGCCCGCGGGCGAGTGGATGTGCGCCGCATCGCCCGCGAGGAACACGCGGCCCTCCCGGTAGCGGTCGACCAGGCGGATGTTGGCGCGCCACAGCGACGACCACTCCGGCTCGTGGAGACGGATGCCGGTGCGTCCGCTGCGTCCGCTGCGTCCGCTGCGTCGATCGAGGATCGTCTGCATGTTCGCGAGGCTGAGCTCGGGGTCCTGTCCCGGCGCGATGAGAGCCTGGTACTGGAAGAGATCGGTCGAGGGCAGCGGACAGAGGCTGACGAGGCCGTCCGCGTGGCGCCACATGTGCCAGGCGTCGCGGTCGAGGCCGTCGAGCGCCACGTCGGCGACGATCATCCGCACCTCCTCCCGCGTCTCGCCCTCGAACGCGATGCCGGCCTCCTTGCGTACGACGCTGTGGCCGCCGTCGCAGCCGACCAGCCGGCCGGCGGTGACCGTCTCGGTCTCGCCGCCCTTGACGACCACGGCGGAGACACCGTCGTCCGACTGGCCGAACCCGGTGAGCGACGTGCCGAACTCGACCTCGCCGCCGAGCTCGGCCAACCGCAGCCTGAGGGCTTCCTCGATGCGCCATTCAGGCGTGATCAGGCTCGTCGTGTACGGGATGTCGGGGCGGTCACGCAGGGACTCGGGCTCGCCGCCGCCCAGCGTGACCCGGCCGTCGGGGGCGGTCGACCGCATCGGCATCGCCATCAGGCCGTGCGCGATGACGCGGTCGGCGATGCCGAGATCGTCGAGCAGCTCCAGGGTGCGCGGCTGGATGCCCTTGCCGCGCGAGCCGGGCTGCGGGCCGTCGGACGCCTCGATCAGGCGGAACGGGACGCCGCGGCGGGCGAGTTCGCAGGCCAGCGTCAGACCGGTCGGCCCGGCACCGACGATCAGCACCGCGGTCGTCGTCCCGATTGTCTCAGCCATCTCGATCACCTCGTCAGCTCGCCGACCCGTCAACGCAAGAAAGGAATCCCTTTCTCATCAGAGTAGGCACGGTTTGCTAAGAAAGGCAAACCTTTCTATCGTGGCGTGGTGGTTACCGAGGACCCCGCGCCCGCCCGCCGCCGGCGTCACGGCAAGGAGCTGGAGGCCGCTCTGCTCACGGCGGGGTGGGACGAGCTGGTCGAGGCCGGGTACGCGCGCCTGACGATGGGCTCGATCGCCGCACGCGCCCGCACCAGCGAGGCGGTGCTCTACCGGCGCTGGGCCAACAAGGACCAGCTCGTGCTCGCCGCGATCGAGCACCACAGGAATGCCAACCCGGTCACCGTCCCCGACACCGGCAGCCTGCGCGGCGACCTGCTCGCCCAGCTGACGGCCATGAGCGAATCGCTCGCCGGGTTCTTCGCCATCGCCGCGGCCGCCGCCTTCTCGGGCCTGCTGGCCGACACCGGCCTCACACCGTCCCAGGCACGCGAGCGGGTGATGGATGCGCAAGGGCTACCGCACACGCGGACCATCTATCAACAGGCCCACGACCGGGGCGAGATCGACCTCGAACACATCGACCCCGCCGTGCTGGCCATGCCGTTCGACCTGGTCAGGCACGACATGCTGATGGACCTCGGCCCGCTGGACCCCGAGCGCATCAGGACGATCGTCGACGAACTCTTCCTGCCGCTCGTACGCGGCCACCGGCTCGTACGCGGCGACCGGACGGACAGGAGCGCCCGTCCGCCGACGTCCTCATGAACCGGGCGCGGCGCGCACGGCACCGCTACCGGCGGGCGTCCGCAGAAGCCCGTCGACGCCCTGCAGGAAGGTCTCGGACACCAGCGCAGGGTCGAAGAGGCAGCCGGCGGCCATCGCCCCGTCCCGCAGCATGACGAGATGCCGGCCGGCCGCGTCGGCGGGCGCGTGCCCGGCCTGGTCAAGCAGCTCCGTGACGGTGCTCAGGAACCACTCGCGGTGGGCCAGCACGGCCTCGTGGACGGGGTGGGTGGGGTCGGGGTACTCGGCCACCGCGTTGAGGAAGGCGCATCCGCGGAAACCGGGCGACTGGATCCCGTCGGCGATGGACCGGCCCACGGCCCGCACCCTGTCGGCCGCCGAGCCCGCGCTCGCCGTCGCGGCGGCGACCTGCGCCCTGATGCCCAGGTCGGCCTGGTCCAGGTAGGCGAGGATGAGCTCCTCCTTGCCGGCGAAGTGCCGGTACAGCGTCGCCCGGGTCACCTGCGCCTCGGCGGTGATCCGGTCGACGCCGACGGAGTGGATCCCCTCCGCATAGAAGATCTTCGTCGCCGTACCGAGCAGCCTGGCCCGCGCTTCGGACGTGCTGCCGCCTGCTGTGCCCCGACTCATGGGGCCAGACTATCGCACCCACGAGGGAGAACGTTCGGTCTTGACAAGTACTCATGACGCCCTCTTGAATACCGGCGAGCCACAGAAGACCGAACGTTCTCCCTCACATCAACGCCACATATCCACCACCCGAAAGGCCACCCCATGGACGCTCTCGCCGACCCCCGCCCCGCCCCCACCGCCGCGCACGCGGCCCCCGCGGCCCTGCGGAAGCTGTACCTCCTGCGCTTCGCGTTCGCCGCCGTGTGGGCCATCCTGCTCTTCGCGTCCGCCGGCACGCTGGGCCCGCTGAGTGCGACCCTGCTGGTGCTCTACCCGCTGTTCGACGTGGCGTGTGCCGTCGCCGACATCCGGTCGGCCAGGGCAGCGAGGGCGCCCGGGACGGCCCAGGGCCAGGCGCGCGCCCTGTACGTGAACATCGCGCTCAGCGCTCTCGCCGGCGTCGGCCTCGTCGTCGCCGCCACGTCCGGTATCCCGTCGGTCCTGCGCGTGTGGGGCCTGTGGGCCATCACGGCGGGCCTCGTCCAGCTGGTGGTCGGCGCTGTCCGGCGCGGTCTCGGAGGCCAGTGGCCGATGATCGTCAGCGGCGCGATCTCCGCCGTCGCCGGTGCGTCCTTCTTCGCGCAAGCGGGCAAGGACAACGCCTCTCTCGGCAGCCTGGCCGGCTACGCCGTCCTCGGCGGCGTCTTCTTCCTCGTCTCCGCGCTCCGCATTGGACGCGGCACGGGGCGCGGCACGGGACGCGCCGGCAAGGACGCGTGACCTCAGCCGCGTGACCTCAGCCCTCGCGGGCCAGCGCCTCCGTCAGCGCGTCCAGCAGGCCGGGCGCCGCCTGCTGGAGGGCCGCGCGCCGCAGGCGGTGGCCACGCGAGGAGCCGACCATGACCGGGTGGACGATCCCCGCCTCCACGAGGATCTTGAAGTGGTGGGTCGCGGTGGACTTGCTGAGTCCCTCGTAGAGGTCCGAGCAGGGGGCTTCACCGGCGGACGAAGTCGCCAGGCGGCGAACCATCTCCAGGCGTGCGGGGTCCGCGAGGGCGCGCAGCACTTTCTGCACGGGTCCGACGGGCGGCAACTGGTCGAGCGGGGTTTCCCAGGACGGCATCAGGCACCTTCACGTTCAGGTTTGACGAACACCGTACTCACCCTCGGCGTTCCGCCTACGGCGCGCTCATCACGCCCCGCCCACGCTCCTCGTCGGCAGCGGCGCGACGGTCTGGTGCGGCACCACGATCTTCCCCTCCTTCGCCGTGCTCGCGGCTCTGCTCTACGTCTCCGCCGTGGTCGCCGACCGCGTGCTGAACCGCCGGGGGGCGTCCGTCGAGCCGCGGTCACGTCGTCCCGTTACGTCCTGCGCGGGCAAGGGCACCCGTCGCGCATGGCACTCACACACAGCACGTACCGCACGCGCCGCACGCACGGTCACGGCCGCGGGCCGGCCGCGTCCATCGGCATCGGGGTCGCGGCGGGCATGACGGCCGCGGCGGGACTCCTGTTCGGCCGCAAGGCGGCCACGATCAGCAAGATCGGCAAGGGGCATCCGCTCAAGCACCGGGCGCTCGACCTGGCGGCCGGCGCAATGCAGCAGAAGTACCCGCTCGACGCGATGAGCACGTACCTCAACGGCTTCCACATGTACGCCGACGACATGGGCCGCCAGGTGGAGGCCACGCACTTCTGCATCCACCTGCGGCACGACCTGCACCAGTGCGTGATCTTCGACCGCAACGCACCCGACGCACGCCTGATCGGCATCGAGTACATCATCAGCGAGGAGCGCTTCCGCGGCCTCCCCGAGGACGAAAAGCGGCTCTGGCACAGCCACCAATACGAGGTGAAGTCCGGTTCACTCACCGCCCCCGGCATCCCGGACATGGCCGAACACGCCTATTTCGAGGACCTCGTGACGACCTACGGCAAGACGTTCCACACGTGGCAGTACGACCGCGACGACTTCCCGCTGGGCATCCCGCAACTGATGATGGGCTTCACCGAGGACGGCCAGGTGTCGGACGACCTGGTCCGCGACCGTGACCGCAGGCTCGGCGTCTCGACAGCGCACAAGCGGCAGAACAGGGCCGACATCCCGATGCCAGACGTAGCACCGGGCGCCAACGCGTGGGAGAGCGGCAGGACCGTGCGGACACGGATCGAGGAGACGGACTTCAAGCGGTAGCCGCGAGCGAAGCCCTGCTCCCCCGCCACTCCCCACTGCCGCAGCCGTGGTCGAGCTCACGCCCGGTGCCACGCGGGGGGCCTCAGCAGGTGGCGACAGGCACGGCGGTCACGGCGTGCGAGCGGGCGTCGTCGGCACCAGGCCGACGCGTGATCGCGTAACACTGCTGGAGTGGCGGGCTGACGCCGCCATCGCGAACGAGCACGACGACGACGGCCGCGCCGTCGTGGCGCACGACCTTCTTGACGACGTCGTCGCGCAGCCGGTCGGTGGGGGCCAACGCCTGGGCTACTTTCGCTTGGGACACCTCTTCAGTGGTCATGTTCGCGATGCGGTCCCGTGCCCAATCCACCTCGCGTGCGATCGACCGGCCTGATGCGCAGGGGTCGTCGTGGCGCTCGGCCAGCTTCGTCGTCCACGCTGCGCCGGCCGTCCGGGAGTACGTCAGAGTGAAGCAGCGTTCCACCCTGGTGGGCCCGCCAGTGATCACGAATCCCGTCTCGCTGTACGTGGCGGACCACGAGGTCGTGGCGGTGTACGTGCTGTGTGTCGGGTCGTAGACGATGACGGGGGCGTGAGTGTGCCGCCAGATCACCGCCGTCAGTGCGTCGGGGGCGGTTGCGCGGGTCGAGTTCAGTGCGCGGGCCGTGGAGTCCGAGGCGTGCTGGGCTTTCCCGAGGACGGTGGCCATGGCGGCATGCTCCCGCTGGGTGTTCACGTGTCCCGTGTGCCACGCCTGGTACCAGAGGTAGGTGCACAGAGCCACCGGGATCATCAGCAGGACGAGGCAGCCGTTGGCGACGTGACGGGTGAGACGTCCTGTCGTCGAGTGGTCGCGAGAGCCGGCGGCCATGTGAGCTTCTCGCAGGCGGAGTTGTCTGAAGTCGACCGGCAACTGGTCCACCGGCCGAGCATACTTCGCCGAGCGGCCGACGTCTTGGCGAGACCGGGGTGTGCGGGCACAACTACCTGACGGACGAGGGCCTATTGGAGGCCGGCGAAAGAACGGCGGATCTCGTCGAGGTCCAGCGGGGCAGTCGGTGGCAGGGGCGCGGTCCGGTCCGCCTCGACGGACTGGAGGAAGTAGGCCACCAGCCGCCGCGACGCCGGCTCCGCGATGTGGGGTGGCTGCGCGGCCAATCCGTTGTTGGCGAGGAGCAGCACCAGGACGTCGCTGGGGTCGAAGTCCCCGCGCAGACGTCCGGCCTCCTTGGCGCGCTGGACGAGCCGCGCGAGGTCGGGTTCGGCGCGGTCCCATTGGCGGCGGCCGTCGTCGGTCTCCTCGTGCTGGGCGAGGAAGGCGTTGGTGAAGCCTCGGTCGGCGACCTGCGCGGCGCACACCGTCTCGACGAAGGAACAGAAGCCGCGCCACGGGTCCGGGTCGGCCAGCGCTTCGTCGAACGCGGCCGCGCACTCGGTGAGTTGGTCGTCGAACACCGCGGCGACGAGCGAGGCGCGCGTGGGGAAGCGGCGGTACAGCGTGGCGGCCCCGACGCCCGCGCGGCGCGCGATCGCGCTGATGGGTACGGCCGTTCCGCGCTCCGTGAACGTCTCGTGGGCCGCCCGGATGATGCGGTCACGGTTGCGCTGGGCGTCACTGCGCAATCCGCCGGATACACCGTGCTCGCTGTCGGGTGATTCCCCGGTCGCTTTCCGGGAGAGATCCGCAGGCATTTCTCTCACTTTCTCGCATGTGGAAACAGTCGTCCACTTCTCAGGTTAGCGTGGCCGAGCAGGCGGCAGCACCGCCCTTCCCGTCACCGCATTCCGAGGAAGCGAAGAACGTCATGAAAATCCTCATGTTCGGCCGAGGCACGATTGCCATGCTCTACGGCTGGGCGCTGGAAAAGGCCGGAAACCAGGTCGATTTCTATGTGCGCCCCGGCAGGGCCGCACAGTACGGACCCGAAGTCGACCTGCGGATCCAGGACGGACGGGCCGGCGGCCGCAAGGGAGTGACGGTCAGCGAGACGTGGCCGATCACCATGCGCGAGGAGCTGGACGCCGGTCACGGCTACGACCTGATCGTGCTGAGCGTCAACCACGACCAACTCGACGCGGCCGTCACGTTCCTGAGCACGCGCGTCGGCGACGCGACCGTACTCGTCTTCAACAACGTCTGGAGCGAACCCGCCGACGCGGTGTCCGCCCTGCCCAGCGCCCAGGTCGTCTGGGGATTCCCGGGCGCCGGTGGCGGCGTCGCGGGCAGCGCCCTCCGCGGCGGGCTGCTGAAGCCCGTCTTCCTGGGCCACTGCGGCGACTCGAACCGGACCGACCGCTACCGGCAGGTACGCGACCTGTTCAGGCACGCGGGCTTCAGGGTGTCCGAGCAGCGCGACTTCCGCAGCTGGCTGTGGTTCCACTTCATCATGGACGCCGGCCTGCTGGCCCCAGCGGCCAAATCCGGTAGCTTTTCCAAGTCGATCGAATCGCGTGCCGACGTCAAGGAATCCGTCCTGCTCATTCGCGAAATGGTTCCACTGCTGAAAGCGAAGGGCGGGACACCGAGGCTGGGTGCCGCCGCCTTCTCGTACGTCCCTGCGGGGCTGCTCGGTCGTCTCCTGCAGAAATTCCTGCGACCGGAGAACATCTACGGCTCCATCATGACCCAAGCCGAGGAAACGGGTCACCTCGGCCGCGAAGCCATGTTTCTTTACACCAGGGACGTGCTCGCCGATGCCCGCAGGCTGGGCGTCCCGCTCCCGCGGCTGACCGCGCTGGAGTCATGAACGAGGGTTTTCGCAGGTCAATGGGCCTTCCAGCGGGCTGCCAGCCGTCGTTGCACGACAAGGACGCCGATCCCCAGCGCGCCGCCGCCGAGCAGGCGCACTCCGATGACGATCTTGTCGTGCGCTTTCCGCTGAAACGCCCACTGCTCGTTGTAGCCCCTGTACTTGTTCCCGCCAGGCAGGTAGCACCGGTCACCGGGACGCACCCTCGGATTCTCCTCGCCTTCCGGGCCCAGATTGGTCCCGGGGCACACGACGTGATCGGCGAGTCCGCCTTCCCCAATGCCCCTCAGGGCCAAAAACGACCCCCACATCACGAGGACCCACAGGCCAAGCAGCACCCCGGTGCGCGCCCACGCCGCCCGCCGCCTCGCCCCCTTCGACGTCATGCCAGACCCTCTCGCCCGTCCCTCTTACCTTCGGTGCGGCGCGACGATTGTACGGGTGTACGACGATCGCAGGGCCGGGATGAGGACCGGCGCGGTCAGCGTGGGCTCGGTCGGGGGCCGCGAGCCCGGTCCCGTGATCAGGGCAACGCCTGCCCCTGTGGGACACCCGTCAGGGGAAACGTGGCGTCCGTCGCAGGACCGCACTGCCCGGTGGCTCGGGTCACCACCGGACGCAGGCGCTCCCTACCGTTGAGCGGTCGTGACGGCGGCCATGGCCCCGAGCCCCGCGGCGGTGCTCCAGGCCACCGCTTCGTCGCGGGTCACGTCGAGCTCGCCGCCGAGCCAGCTGTCGATGATCCGCAGAACGGCTCCGACCACCGCCACCGCGGCGACCCGGGCCTGCCCGGACCCAACGGGCGGCGCGGCCCCAAGGGGCGGCGCGGCGTCGACGTGCTCCGCGATGAACCCCCGCTCCACGATGGAAGCGAGGTCGTCCAGCGCCCGGGCGCGGTGCGCGGCGACAGCGCCGCCGGCGCTCTGGGCACTGGCCACGAAGCGCCCCTTGGCGGGCACGGCCATGAGGACGTCGAGACCTCGCGAGACGGCCCGGCGCGCGAGGTCCGCAGGCGGCGCGTCGGCGGCGGCCACCACGGTGCGCACCGCTGCACGCACCTCGCCGGTGATCTCCTCGAAGAGCGCGCCCATCAGGGCGTCGACGTCCTCGAAGCTCTCGTAGAAGTAGCGGCGCGTCAGGCCGGCCTCGTCACAGACACGGCGCGCGCTCACGCCGCTCCAGCCGTCGGCGTCGAACACGTGCAGTGCCGCATCGAGCAGCGCCTCGCGCCGCTGGGCGACACGGTCCTGTGCCGGGGTTCCGCGGTAGGGACGCACCAGGGGCGGTATGACCATGGCCTCATGTTGACACACCCTGGTACCAGAAGTACGTTTCTGATACCGCCCGGCATCAACTTCATGGCCGCCCCTGGACGAGGGAACTCACATGCCACGCCGAACCTTCGACATCACCGTCCCCGACCTGCACGGGAAGCGTGCCGTCGTCACCGGGGCGAGCGACGGGATGGGGCTCGGCATCGCGACGCGCCTGGCCGGCGCCGGAGCGCAGGTCGTCCTGCCCGTCCGCAATCCGCGCAAGGGGGAGGCGGCGCTCGCCAGGATCCGTCAGCAGGTGCCCGACGCGGACGTGTCGCTGCGCGCGCTCGACCTGTCCTCGCTGGACTCGGTCGCGGCGCTCGGCCGGACCCTCCTGGAGGAGGGCGACCCCGTTCACCTGCTCATCAACAACGCCGGCGTCATGACACCGCCAGAACGCCAGACGACCGCCGACGGCTTCGAGCTGCAGTTCGGCACGAACCACCTCGGCCACTTCGCCCTGGTGGCCCACCTGCTGCCGCTGCTGCGCGCGGGCCGCGCACGCGTCACGTCGCAGATCAGTGTCGCGGCGAACCAGGGCGCCATCAACTGGGACGACCTGAACTGGGAGCGGTCCTACAGCGGCATGCGCGCCTACAGCCAGTCGAAGATCGCGTTCGGCCTCTTCGGCCTGGAGCTCAACCGGCGCAGCGAAGCCGGCGGCTGGGGCATCACGAGCAACCTCTCGCACCCGGGGGTCGCCCCCACCAACCTGCTCGCCGCCCGCCCCGAGGTGGGACGCGACAAGGACACCCTGGGCGTGCGCCTGATCCGGGCCCTGTCGTCCCGCGGGATCCTCCTGGGGACGGTACGGAGCGCGCAGCTGCCCGCCCTCTACGCCGCCACCTCGCCCGACGCCAAGCCGGGCGGCTTCTACGGCCCCAGCGGCCCCGGCCACCTGGGCGGCCCGCCGGCCGAACAGAAGCTGTACGGCAGGCTGCGGAGCGCCGACGACGCGCGGCGCGTCTGGCGGCTCTCCGAGGAACGCACGGGCGTGCGCTTCGAGGAACAGCCCACGCACGGCTGACGCCGTCAGGCAGCGGCACCGCCGTCGATGACGAGGTCGCCGCCGACCACAGAGGCGGCATCCGGCGAGGCCAGGTACAGAACCGCTGCCGCGACCTCGTCGGTGGACGAGACCCTCCCGAGCGGGGACACGCTTTTCATCCGAGCGGCGCGGTCGATGTCGCTCTCGCCGGGGCGCAGTGACATGGGTGTGTCACACGGTCCGGGGCTCACGGCGTTGATGCGGACGCCGTCGGCGATGTGGTCCAGAGCGGCGGCCCGGGTCAAGGCGGAGACGGCTGCCTTACTGGCGATGTAGCCGGCCAGGCCAGGAACACGGCGGTGAGCACCAAGGTTGGCGGCGATGTTGACGATCGTGCCGCCCGTGGACTGGGTCCGCATCCGGGCGACTTCGGCCTGGAGGCAGAACAGGACACCAGTGACGTTGATGTCGAGCAGGCTGCGCCAGTCCCCCTCCGCGAGGTCGGCCACGGGCGCGCCGCCCCGGAACACTCCAGCGTTGTTGACGGCGACATCGAGGCTGCCGAAGCGTTCGACGGCGCGGTCGACCAGAGTCCTGACGTCGGCGGAGCGACTCACGTCGGCAGTGATCGCGGCTGCGGTCCCGCCCTCCTTCTCGATCAGGGAGACGGTCTCGCCGAGGGATCGGGCAGTGCGTCCGGCCGCGACGACCGAGGCCCCCTCGGCGGCGAAAGCGAGAGCGACGGCCCGGCCGATTCCGGAGCCCGCGCCGGTGACGAGGACGGTCCTGCTCGTGAAGCGCTCGGTCATAGTGATGACTTCCTTGGCCGTTGATCAGTGGTCGGTTTGCTTGGCGGGGACGGCCATTCCGCCCCCCTGGTATTTGACTGACCGTTCCATAAAAGGCTCATGGAGGTGCCTGCCTCGCTCGGGAGGCCCCGCCACTCAGTCCAGCAGCCGCAGCGCCTGCTCGGCCGCATCCCGCGCCCGGCCCGGATCGTGCGACACTTTGCCGACCACCCGCAGTCCTTGCATGAGCACCAGCAGCATCCGTGCGAGCGCCCGCGGATCGCGGTCCGCGGCCAGCTCGCCCTGAGCGCGAGCTCGAATCAGCGCCGAATACAGTGACGTCTCGATGCGCTCCCAGCTCGCCTCGACCCGGCGGGCCGCCGCCACGTCGTGCGCGCCCAGTTCAGCGGCCGTGTTGGTGACGAAGCACCCTTCGCCGCGCCGGCCGCTCGAGTCCGCCTCGTCCGCGAATCGCCGCACCACCGTTCGCACAGCAGGTAGCGCGGGTCCCGGCTGGGACAGTTCGCACAGAAGAGCGGGGTCGCGATTCTCGCTGTACCGGTCCAGCGCCTTCAGATACAGCTCGTGCTTGCTGCCGAACGTGGCGTAGATACTGGCGCGGCCAATGCCTAGGTGCTCGACGAGGTCCGCCACCGAGGTGGCCTCGTAACCACGCCGCCAGAACAGCTCGAGGGCTGACTGAAGTGCGGCGTCCGGGTCGAACTCCTTGGTCCTGGCCATGGCTTGGACTCTAGGAGATACTAAAACGATCGGTCAAGTATTTACGTGTTCACATGGCCGCCCGGCTCTCGGGCGGGGCAGCTCAGCCTTCCCCGGCGAACCGAACGAACGCGGCCCACTCCGAGCGAGGGAAGACGAGCTGGGCACGGGCCGGGGCCTTGGAATCGCGAACGAGGATGGCGCCGGGGGTGGCGGCGGCCTCCAGGCACTCGCCACCCTCATTGCCGCTGTAGCTGCTCTTGAACCACTCGATGGGCGCAGGTTCGGCGGTGCTCATAGCTCCCCCAGCATCTTTTCGATCATGGCAATGGACTCCTGCATCGTAAGGGCCTGCGCCCGCACGCTGCCGTACCGAGCGGCCAGGATACGAACTTCCTCGGTTTCCGTGACCAGTCGACTGGAGCTCTGCGCCTCCGTGTATCCCAGTTGCGGCTTGCCCTTCGGTGTCAGCAGGATGAAGGAGCCGCCCATGCCGGCGTGCTCCGTTCGCCCAGTCGGCATAACTTGAAGCTCCACATTGCGCAGCCGCGCGAGCCGCACCAGCTGCTCCAACTGCTGGCGGTGAACTGCGCGATCGCCCAACGGGCGTTGCAGTACCACCTGCTCCACCACAGCAGTGATCATCGGCGGTGGCCACTGCGTGAGGATCTCCTGCCGTGCCAGCCTGGAAGTCACCCGTTGCTCCACGGTCTCTTCGTCCAGCAACGGCTTGCGCATCTCGTACAGAGCACGGATCCGCCGCTCGGTCTGGAACAACCCAGGAACGTCGTGGCAGTTGTAGAAATTGACCTCAACCGCCTCCCGCTCCAGCCGGGCATAGTCCCGAAACCACGCCGGGTGCCGGACCCGCGCCTTCGCCTTGGCCCGCTCGATGTCATCGATCGTGGCACGCAGCAACCCGCCGGCGCCCAGCAGTTCGTCGGCTGCCTCCAGGAACTCCCGCTGCGGCGTCCGCCTGCCGCGTTCCAACGAGGAGACGAGTTCCTCGCTGTACCCGAGCCGCTCCCCCAACTCCCGCTGCGTGAGCCCGCCCCGCTCCCGCAGCAGCTTGACCTGCTTGCCCACGGCCCGCATCAGGTCGGCGCTCAACTCCGCCTCGTCGTAGGCTCCCTGCGTCCCCTCCGCCACCCCAGCCGTCACAACTGCCCCCTTCTCAGGTCACAACCGAAGGATCTCCCGAACAGACTAGAGCGAACCGATCACGCTCGGTGACACGAACAGGCGGTTTCACCCCGTCGAGCAGGGGATCAGACGTTCGCCAGGGCGTTCTCGTAGGCCCGCAACAGCCGCCGCGCGTTCGCGGGCGAGCGCAGCAGGTACGAGCCCTCACGCAGCGCCGCGTAGTCCTCGGCAGAGACCAGCACGGCATTGCCGTGCTGGTGGACGATTTCCACGGCCTCGTGATCGTCATTGACCTTCTTGATCAGCGGAAAAGGAGACCGCGCACGTGAGCGGCCAAACATCCTGCCCCGCTGAAGCGCAGCGTCAGGCCGACAACGGCACCGATCGGGTGGATGGTGCCGCTTCCTGATCCTGCGCCTGCGCAGCGTCGTACGTGGCATGGGCGCAGGCGATGTCGCCGCTGTGCAGCCTGGCCCAGTCGACGAGGGCGAGGAGGGTCTCATTCAGCTCGAGCGCCATCTCGGTGCACTCGTACTCGACCCTTGGCGGAACGGTCGGATAGACGGTACGCACCAGCAGACCCTCACGCTCCAGCTTTCGCAGATTGAGCGTGAGCATGCGGCGGCTGATGCCCTCGATGCCGCGCTCCAGCTCGGTGAAGCGTACCGGGCCCTTCGCTGCGGCCACGAGGATGCCGATGGCCCACTTGCCGGCGACACGGTCCAGGACCTCGGTCACCGGGCACGCCGGGTTGTCGACCTGCTCCGTCACATCAATGTGACTCCGGGACATAAAAGTGCCTCCTTACGCAGGCGGTCATGGTTACACAAAATGGTCTCCGTAACAAAGTGAACCCCATGAAAGGGAGTCCCATGTCCGCTCAGGTCGTGCCCGCACGAGCAGCCAGCGGTGCGTCTCGCCGGCTCGCGTTGGCGATCCTCTGCGCCGGCCAGCTGATGGTGATCCTCGACGGCACCATCGTGAATGTGGCGCTGCCGTCCATCCAGGAGAGCCTGGTCCTGTCTCCGTCAAACCTCGGCTGGGTGATCAACGCCTACCTGATCCCCTTCGGCGGCCTGCTGCTGCTCGCGGGGCGGTTCGGCGACCTCTTCGGACGCAAGCGCGTCTTCACCAGCGGCCTGGCCGTATTCACCGTGGCCTCCCTGCTCTGCGGGGTGGCACAGAACTCGGCCATGCTGCTGGTGTCCCGCTTCATCCAGGGTGTGGGCGGTGCCGTGACGTCCTCGGTCACACTCGCCATGATCGTCACCATGTTCACCGAACCCAAGGACCGGGCCAAGGCGATCGGTGTCTACAGCTTTGTGCAGTCCGCGGGCGGTACGCTCGGCCTGCTTCTGGGCGGTGTACTGACGCAGATCATCAACTGGCACTGGATCTTCTTCGTGAACGTGCCGATCGGCGCCGTGGCGGTCGTCATGGCCCAGCGCAAGCTACGGGCCGAGGAGGGCGCGGGCAAGGGCAAGAGGACGGACGCGCTCGGCGCCGTCCTGATAACGGCCGCGCTCATGCTGGCCGTCTACACCATCGTCGAGGCGGCCGACTACGGCTTCGGCTCCGCCCACGCTCTCGGCTTCGGCCTCGCAACTCTGCTCCTGCTGGCGACGTTCGTCGTACGCCAGGCCAAGGGACAGGACCCGCTGCTGCCGCCCCGGATGTTCACGTTCCGCAATGTCACCGGGGCGTTGGGCTCCCACACCCTGATGATCTCCGGCATGTTCAGCTTCCAGTTTCTGGCCGTGCTCTACATGCAGAACGTGCTCGGTTTTGACGAAGTCGAGACTGGCCTCGGTGTGGTTCCGGTCTCGCTGCTGATCGGCCCGATGTCGCTGTTCCTCGCCCCGCGCCTCATCGCCAAGGTCGGACCGCGATCCGTGCTCCTTACGGCACTCGTCCTCATCGCCGGCGGTCTTGGCCTCCTGGGCCAGATCTCTGCGGACGGCGCCTACCTCACCGACGTCTTCCCGGCGACCCTGCCGCTCGGCATCGGCTTCGGCCTCGCGATGCCGTCACTGGCCGGCCTGGCCATGTCCGGTGCCACTCCGCAGGACTCGGGGCTGGCATCCGGCATGTTCAACACCATGCAGCAGGTCGGTGCCTCCCTCGGCCTCGCCGTCCTGAGCACTCTGGCCGCCTCGCACGCCGGCACCCTGCTGGGCGACGGCACCGCCCGGGCCGAGGCCCTGACCGGCGGCTACCAGCTCGCCTTCCGGGTCGGCTCCTGCTTCGTCCTCGGCGCCCTCGTGGTCGCCGCGACCGTGCTGCGCAACCCGCCGCGGCCCCGGCCCGGGAACGCACCGACCGCGCGCCCCAGCGCCTCCCGCGCGGCGGAATCGGACACAGCCTCGGCGTGAGCCCGACAGCTCGACGACATGCCTGAGACCCATCAGCCAGGCTCACTGTTTTGACTGTGCCCGATCCCCTCGGCAGGCATGAGCCCCTCGTCCGTCATACCCAGGCGAGCCTGTTCCTCCTCGACGATGCGACGTGCCAGCTCGGTGTCCGACACGTCGACCGCGTCCGGGGTGGCCTCGGCAACGGCGCTGCGGCGGGCATAGGCATCGAACAGGCGCGTCTTGGCTTCCAGCATCTTCACCATGCGTTCGTCCACGCCTCCGGTGGCGAGGAGACGATGCACGCGAACCGGCCTCACCTGGCCCATACGGTGGGCCCGGGCCACCGCCTGATGTTCGATGGTCGGCTTGATCTGGGGTTCGCAGATCACGACGACAGAGGCAGCCTGCAGGTTGAGGCCGACGCCCGCTGCCTGGATCTGCCCCAGGAGCACCGCCGGGCCCTGGACACCGGCGAAGTCGTCGACGATCGTCTGGCGACGCTGGGCCGGGACGCCGCCGGTCAGCGGACCGAACACCGGAGTAGCCCCGGCGGTTCCGGCCGCGAGGGCCTCCTTCACCACGCCCAGTACGTCCACGAAATAGGAGAAGACCACGGTCTTCTGCCCGTTCTCGCCGGCCTCCCGAACGATCTCCCGGAGCCGGTCCAGCTTGGCCGACTTCTCGGGGCGCGTGTACGCGGCTCTGCGCATGGCCATGAAGTTGCCCGTGCGCACGGCTTCGCGGTACGCCTCCTCGTCCGAAGCGCTCAGCTCCTCCCATTCGTCGGTCTGCTGAAGGCTCGGGAGTTCGGTCAGCACGTCCTCCTGGTTGCGCCGCAGATAGACCGGGGCCACAGCCTTGCGGAAAGCGACCGATCCGGCCAACGCGTCCCGTTCACCGAGGGAGCCCGCGACGTCGCCGTCGAGCATCTGAACCAGGTTGCGGAACTCCATGACCCTGTTCTCCATCGGGGTCCCGGTCATGAAAAGGGTGCGCTCGCAACGCTCCGCCCATAGGCCGACCGCTTGGGACCGCTTGGCCTTCGGGTTCTTCACGCAGTGCGCTTCGTCGACCACCAGCAGCCCGACCTCCTCACCACCCGGTGCGGGAAAGCCGCGCAGCGCGTCGAACGTGGTCACCCCGACGCCGCCGCGCCCCTTCCAGTCGGCGAAGGCGTCGTGCCGGTCGGGACCGTGGAGCACCATGACGCGCAGGGCACTGCGGGCCTCGATCTCCCGTGTCCAGTTCACGAGGACGCTCGCCGGGCAGACGACCATGAAGTGACTCTGTCCCTCGGCGGCCAGGTGGGCGAGGACGGCGATCGCCTGGATGGTCTTCCCGAGGCCCATCTCGTCGCCGAGTATCACCTTGCGCTGCGCAAGCGCGAACCGTGCGCCGAACGCCTGGTAACCGCGCAGGGAGACCCGCCGGTGCGTGTCGTCGAGGTGCTGGGCCCGTACCCGCTCCGCGACCTCGTCCGGCAGAAAGCCCTCTGCGGCAGCCGCGTCCGGCAGCCGCCCGGAGAATTCGGCGAGCAGGCTGTAGTACTCGGCGGAGCGGAGTTCGAAGTCCACCCAGGCCGCGACGTCGGACGAGAGGCCCCGGAGCAGGTCCACCGACGCCTGGGCGAGCAGCTCGGGCAGGCCGGCCCGCTCCGCCTCGTCCACCAGCGACCGGGTCTCGGAGACCGCCGCCCGCGCGCGAGCCTTCTTCTCCCGGCCCGCGAGAAACATCCGGACCCTTCCGGAGGCGGGCTTCGCGTCGGCCAGCAAGGGACCGAGCCGTTCCGCCAAGGCGGCGGCCTTGTCGACCGCACGCCGGGCGTCCGGGCCGGCCTCCACCAGGACGTGCAGGGCCATGACGAGCGCGGTGGTGCGCGGTTCCGGCCGATCCACGTCGATGTGAACTGCCACGGTCTCGTGCACAGCCTCCGAGAGCCGGCGGGCGGCGGCGAGCACCTGGTCGACGGTACGCTGCCCGACACCTGGGATCTGCCGAAGCCGGTAGGGGCCCGCTTCGAGAACGCTGCCCAGGGTGCGCAGTCCGCTCTTCTCGACGCTCCCCAGCCGCAGCCGCCCCTCAGTGACGTCCTGCAGCCGGGCGACGGGAATGGCGTCGAGCTCCCGCTTCACCGCCGCATCGTGGATCGGCTTCAGTGCCGCCCGTACCGCCTCCACTGCCCTTGCGTGGTCACCGACCACTGCCTGCGCCGCCTGACGCAGTCGCGCTCCCCCCGCGACTGTGTCCCGCTCACCACGCCCCACGCTTCCCCCCTCGCCGACCCTCCCCGCATCTTCCCACCGCCCACACCGGGCCTCGACGGGCGTTCGCAGCTCCCTGCGGATCGACCGAACCTCGCGGCAGTCATTCACGCCCTCAGCCTTACGACCACCGGAAGAATCGGCACCATGAGCGGCGGCAGGAAGTACTCGATCAGCCTGCCCGAGGATCTCGCCGCGGCTGTACGCGCCCATGTCGGGCCCGGCGGTTCCTCCGCCCTCGTCGACCTCGTGGCCCGGACCTCGTCGAGTCGCTACGGTTGGGCCATGACCGCACTGCCCGACTGGATGCGCCCGCCCCGCGCGGAAGGCTGGTTCGCGGAGGACCTGGACCGCCTCCCGGAAGCACCGCGCCACACCGAGCTGATCGACGGAGCCCTCGTATTCATGATGTCCCCGCAGCGGTGGTGGCACGGCCATCTCGTCACGATGCTCACCGTGGCTCTCATGGAGCAGGCTCCGGCCGACGTAAGGGTCGGACGGGAGATGACCATCAAACTCGATCAACGCAATCGACCCGAGCCGGATCTGCTGGTGACGACGGCCGACTTCGACGGTGACCGCACCTGGTTCACACCGGATGAAGTACGACTCGCCGTCGAGGTGGTCTCCCCCGAGTCCGCACACCGGGACCGCACGGTAAAGCTTCACAAATACGCAGAGGCCGGCATCCCGCACTACTGGCGCATCGAGGACGAGGACGGAACACCCGTCGTCCACGTCTACGAACTCGACGAGCCAACCGCCACCTATGTACCCGTTGGCATCTTCAGGGGCTCGCTCATCCGTCCGGTGCCGTTCGAGATCAACCTCGACCTGGAGAAGCTTGCTCCACCCCGCCGCGGCTGAGCCAGGACCGAGTCAGTACGAAATGCGGCAGGGGCCGGACTCCCAAGTCCGACCCTCTGTCCGGCTATTCTGACGAAATGACCGGCTTTCAGTGACCAATCCGCTACACGTTGAAGCGGAACTCCACCACGTCGCCGTCCTTCATCACGTACTCCTTGCCCTCCATGCGTGCCTTGCCCGCCGCGCGGGCCTCGGCCACCGAGCCTGTGGCGAGGAGGTCGTCGTACGAGATGACCTCCGCCTTGATGAAGCCCTTCTGGAAGTCCGTGTGGATGACGCCCGCCGCCTCGGGGGCCGTGGCGCCCTGTTTGATCGTCCAGGCCCGGGACTCCTTGGGGCCCGCCGTGAGGTACGTCTGGAGGCCGAGGGTGCGGAAGCCGACGTGGGCCAGGGTGGCGAGGCCGGGCTCCTGCTGGCCCACCGACTGGAGGAGTTCGAGCGCCTCGTCGTCGTCGAGCTCGACGAGCTCCGACTCCAGCTTCGCGTTGAGGAAGATCGCCTCGGCCGGGGCGACCAGTGCGCGCTGCTCCGCCTTGAAAGCGTCGTCCGTCAGCTCCTCCTCGTCCACGTTGAACACGTAGAGGAAGGGCTTCGTCGTCAGCAGGTGCAGGTCGTGCAGGGGCTCCGCGCGCTCCGTGCCCTGGGCGATGCCCGCCGCGAAGAGCGTCTGGCCCGATTCGAGGATGGACTGGGCCTCCTCGACCGCCGCGACCTTCGGCTGGACGTCCTTCTTGATGCGCGACTCCTTCGTCAGGCGCGGCAGGACCTTCTCGATGGTCTGCAGGTCGGCGAGGATCAGCTCGGTGTTGATGGTCTCGATGTCGTCCTTCGGCGAGACCTTGCCGTCCACGTGGACGACGTTCTCGTCCCTGAAAGCCCGGATGACCTGGCAGATCGCGTCGGACTCGCGGATGTTCGCCAGGAACTTGTTGCCGAGGCCCTCGCCCTCCGACGCGCCGCGCACGATGCCCGCGATGTCGACGAAGTCGACCGTCGCAGGAACCGTCCGCTGGGAATCGAACAGCTCGGTGAGCTTCGCCAGGCGCGGGTCCGGCACGCCCACCACGCCCACGTTGGGCTCGATCGTGGCGAACGGGTAGTTGGCCGCCAGCACGTCGTTCTTGGTCAGGGCGTTGAACAGGGTCGACTTGCCGACATTCGGCAGACCGACGATTCCGATCGTGAGCGACACGGTGGCGACTTCCGTTGTGGGTGCGGTGGACTGGGGTACCGGCGGGGTTATGTCAGCTGTTAAGTCTACGGGCGCGCCGGGCCCCGGCGTCACCGGTCGCTTCCTCGAACGCAGCGCCAAGGTCGTCCAAAGGGCGTGTCCCGTGCCCGGTTCGTCACCCCGCGCCACTTACGTTGGTCCGGTGGAGCAGCACAGGACACGTCGACCCCAGGGCCGCACCCCCGCCTCCCACCTGACGCGCGGCGGCTACGCGCAGCCGGCCGGCGCCTACCGGGCGGCCGTGGCGCCCGGCGCCTCGTCGGTTTCCGGGCGGCGTGTGCCGCCCGTGGTGGCCGCTCTGCGCAGACTCCCCAACCCGCGCCTCACGGGCCTTGGCGCCGGCCTGTTCGCCACCGCCGTGATGGTCTTCCTCGGCTTCGTGGACGATCTGCTCTTCGGCGACTCGCCCGCCTTCTTCGGCGTACTGTTCCTGCCCGTCAGCGCGGCGACCGCGCTGTGGGTGCGCGAGGCCGACCTGGTGACCGCGCCCATCGCCGTGCCGATCGCGTTCGCCGCCGGCACCGTTCTGCTGTCCGCCGGCTCCGGCGGCTTCGCCGGTCACGTCATGGGCGTCGTCACGGCCCTCGCCATGCACGCCGGGTGGCTGTACGGCGGCACGCTGATCGCGGGCGTCATCGCGTCCGTGCGCAAGATCCGGCAGATGGGGCGGCGGCAGTCGAGGAACGCGGCGGCGCGCGCGGCGGAGGCCGCGCGGTCGGACGCGGCCGTGCGCGCCGTCGT
>NZ_JAGIQL010000057.1 GCF_017813245.1 Streptomyces montanisoli | reverse complement strand
ACTCGGGTCGCACCTCGGCGACCATCCGCACCGCACGACGGCGCAGCTCAACAGGATAACGGGAAGGACGTGCCATGACTCGATCCTCTCATGAAATCGAGTCTCCACTTCACCCGGTACGGTTCACAGACGGCCGCGGCCGACGCCTTCCACGCCGGCCACCACCTCGCCCTGCAGGCCGGCGCGGGTACCGGCAAGACCACCACCCTGACCCTGCTCGCCCGCACCACCAAACGCCGCGGCCGCTACCTCGCCTACAACCGGGCCATCGCCCAGGACGCACGCACCCGCTTCCCCGACACCGTGCAGTGCAAGACCGCCCACGCCCTGGCCTACGCCGCCGTCGGCCACCGCTACACCCGCCGCCTGAACGCCCCCCGCCGCCCGGCCTGGCAGACCGGACAGGCCCTCGGCATCACCAAGCCGATCCGCATCGGCGACCGCGACATCTCACAAAAGACCCTCTCCAACGCCACGCTGCGCACCGTGGCCGGCTTCTGCCGCACCGCCGACGAGACGATCACCCGCCATCACGTCCCCCGCCTGCGCGGTCTGGAAGACACGGACCTGCACACCCAACTCGCCGCCCACATCGTGCCGTTCGCCCGCAAAGCCTGGGCCGACCTGCAGCACCCCGACGACGGGGCCGTGCGCTTCGACCACGACCACTACCTGAAGATCTGGGCTCTCAGTCAGCCGAAGATCGACGCCGACTTCCTGCTGCTGGACGAGGCCCAGGACACCAACCCCGTCGTCGAACAGATCTTTCTCGATCAGCGCGGCCACGCTCAGCTGGTGATGGTCGGCGACTCCGCCCAGGCCATCTACCAGTGGCGCGGCGCCAAAGACGTCATGACAGGCTTCGAGGGCACTCAGCTCGTCCTGTCGCAGTCCTTCCGCTTCGGCCCCCACCTGGCCCAGGAGGCCAACCGCTGGCTTTCCATCGCGGAGGCACCGATCCGCCTGACCGGCACCCCCGCCGTGCCTACCGAACTCGGGCACCTCGTCCGGCCCGACGTCGTGCTGTGCCGCACCAACGTCGGCGCCATGGCCCACGTCATGGACCTGCTGGCCGCCGGATACCGCGTGGGACTGGCCGGGGGAGGGGACAGCCTGCGCGCCCTGGCCCTGGCCGCCCGTGACCTCAAGGAGGGCCGCCGCACCTCCCACCCCGAGCTGGTGCTGTTCCCCTCCTGGGGTGAACTGCAGGACTACGCAGCCCACGACCCGGCCGGACGTGACCTGCAGCCGCTGGTCGACCTCGTCGACACCCACGGCACCGACGCCATCCTGGCCGCCCTCGCTCACCTCACTCCGGAGCAACAGGCCGAGGTGACCGTGTCAACTGCCCACAAGGCCAAAGGCCGTGAATGGCCCTGCGTGAAGATCGCCGACGACTTCACCCCGCCGAAGAACACCGACAAGCACGACGACACCGGCCGCCCCGTCCCCGGACCGATCAGCGACAGCGAAGCCCGTCTCGCCTATGTCGCCGTCACCCGCACCCGCCGGCGCCTCGACCTCGGCGGCCTTTCCTGGATCCACGAGCACCCCGACGGAAACCCGCCGGCACGCTGACCGCCCTGCGGCAGAACGGGAGCCGTCGGTGCGGGTGGACCGAAGCACGGGCGCGGAAGGACCTCAGCAAAGGTGATCGCTTCCCGGCCGATGGTGACGAGCTGTCGTCGTTGATGGCCGCTGCCGGATGCGACCTTTCTTGCGCGAGCCCTCTGAAGGATGCGTGTTTACACAGGCCAGCCACAGTGATGGTCTGCAGGAGAGTGTCAGTTGAACATCGTCACTTAGGTGTCAGTGACACAAGCCCTGTGACCTGGTGATTGGCACTGACATGTGGTGCCGATCCGCTACTGACATGAGTGACGAATGCCCATGTCGTTCTCGTACAGACCGTTATGGCAGGTGCGGGACCTGCGCTGGTCAGAGGCATTATCTGGCTGGAGCGTGGAGCGTGGAGCGTGGAGCGTGGAGCGTGGAGCGTGGAGCGTGGAGCGTGGAGCGTGGAGCGTGGAGCGTGGAGCGTGGAGCGTGGAGCGTGGAGCGTGGCCGGAGTGCCGCGACACGTTCCTCTATTGAGGAGATCAGGAAGCGCTCGGGAGAGTAATTCCTGGACGTAGCCGGGCGGTGAAGCCAGTCGCGCACCCGTTGGCCTCGCCACTGATGACCTGTGATCTCACCGCTGCTCCATCGAGAGTCACCTGATGGAGATCCTCGAAAAGCAGGACTGGCCATGACCGTCCAGCGATGAGAGCGGAGGACCGGTCAGTCGTCCTGGGCTGCGGTATCGTCCGCCTCGTCGATCCAGTCGGCTGGCACGAGTGCTTCGTTGAGGTCGTTGCGCCACCGCTCTCTGACATACGGGGCGAAGGCGTCATCGGCCAGATCGGCGTGTTCCATGACGATGATCTGGAACTGGCCGTCCAGCAGGCGCAGCGTGTCGTGGAAGGCACGGAACACGTTCAGCAGTCTGTTGCGGTCGTCCTCTCCCAGGACCGCGTCATCGGTGTGGTCTCGGGGGAAGTACACCTGCGACGGCTGGTCGAGAACGAGCAGGCGCGGCACGGGCGCGTGGTGCTCGGTGAACCACTCGTGCAGGCTCAGCAGCGCCGCCACGTGGTAGCCGAGGTGGTTCTCGCCGCTGCCCATTTCGCGCAGGGGCAACGGTCCGTCGGGCTTGTCGGCGATGACGGTGAGCCGGTTGGCGTCGAGGCGGACCGGGTTCTCGGAGTGCTCGAGCCCGAGAGCCTTCGCCTTGGCCGTGATCTTCTGACTGATCAGGGAGAGGTAGCTGGCCAGACGCTCGCCCTGGATGTCGTCACTGAGCAGTTCCTCAAGATGGGCGATCTGCCCGCGCAGTTCCTCACGCCGGTCCTCGATCTGGGGGAGCACCGTGCGCTGCGCGGTGCTGTCCAGGTAGAGACTGATGCGCCCCTGGACCAGAGCGGCCCGGCGTATGGCGTCGGGCTCGCGGTGCAGGGCCCGCAGGCCGGCGCTGACCTCGTTTATCTCCTCCTGATTGCGGGCGAGCGCGGAGCGCAGCTGTTGCAGACGCTCTTCCTCCTGGCCGAGCAGACGCTGCAGGGCCGGGGTGTCGCTGCCGATGACCTCAAGATCGCCTTCTAGGTGGGCCAGATCGCCGGTGAGCGCGGTGACGGTCTCATTGGCCGAGTCCAGGGCGCTGTCACACACCGGGCAGTGCGATGCCTGGGAGGTCTCGGGGTCCAGGCGCAGCAGGCCGAGGGAGACCAGGCGGGCGCGCTGCTCGGTGGCCTGGGTGGTGAAGGCGGTGTTCTCCGCAACCGCCCGCTTCAGGTCGGTGATCTTCACGCGGGTCTGCCCGTGCAGGCGGCGCAGTTCGCCGCGGCGGGCGGTCAGGACACCCAGCGGATCTTCAGCATCGTCCCCGGCGGCCACGGGGCTGTTGTGGTCGAGAGCCTGACGCAGCAGACCGAGGACCTCGTCCGCCTGAGGTTCCTGCCGTCCCTCGGACGGCGAGGCGAGCAGACCTGCCTCGACGGCCTCCGTCACCAGGGCCAGTGCCTGCCCCGCCGCCGGGTCGAGCTGGCGGGCCGGGGCGAGGGCGGCCTCCAGATCGGCGAGGTCACGGCGCAAAATACGCAGCCGGTTGCGCCGCAAGGCCTGTTCCACATCGACCGCGCCCAGAAAGTAGGGCAGGACACCGCGGATGGTGTTGGGACGCCACTCCTCGCCCTGGGAATGGAAGAGCAAGTCCTGATTGGCGACCTCGTTCTGTGCCTGGAAGCAGAAGAACAGGGCATGGCGGATGGACGGGGCGATGGTCCTGGCGTTGCCCACGGCCGGCACCCGAACGGTGCGGTCGATGCCGCAGAAGTCGCTGATCCTGTCTTTTGCCGCGTCCAGCGGTGTGGCGAAGGTGAGGGACTCTAGCGGCGGGGGCGGCGTGCCGTGGGCCTGGGCGAGAACGCACAGCACGGTGCTGGACGCGGCCTTCCCCGCGGGCGCTCGACGAGCGACGAACAGCTGCTGGCCGCTTCTGACCAGGGTGACGGCGTAGGCGCTGACATAGTCGCGGACCCGGCCGGCCTTGACCGGATAGCCGCCGCTGGCCAGGCAGTAGTCGATGATGGTGAGCAGGGCGCTCTTGCCACGCCGGGAGTCGCCGGTGACGATGTTCAACTCACCGGGCCGAAACGGCACGGTGCGGATCTGGCCGGGCTGCTTTCCGTAGATCGTCACGGCCTGGATCTGGAAGGTCACGGCTTGACTCCAAGGAGCGTCAGGACAGTGCTGATGCTGCCCGTGCTGGGCAGCCAACGGCCGAGCTGGACGGCCGCCTTCTGGATGGCGAGGTTCTGCTCGGTCTCTGCGCTGACGGTCTTGCCGAGCGCCCTCGCCACCAGTCTCAGACCGCCGTCGCCGTACTCCAGGACCCGGCCCTGCAGCGCGAACAGCAGGCCGGGCCGCACCACTGACGCCACGGTGGCCGCGTTGCGCGCCATGACCACCGGCACTTCGTCGTGGGCGTCGAGCCACCCCATCAGGCCCGTTCCCGTGGTGGCCGGCAGCACGGCCCGGATGGACGGCTGCAGGGCCATGACGGCGGCGGTGACCGCGACCGGCACAGGGCAAGGGCCCGCGTACTGCTTGTCGTAGCCCTGCACCGCGCGGGTGCACAGCACGGCCGTGAACGCCGGGTTGTACAACGCGCGCTCCTCGCGGCTGAGTGCAAGCGATGACATCAGCGCGCTCCGCTCGGCTCTAGCAGGGACATCAGCCGCGCGGTGAAGTCAGGGTGCCAGCCGACCTTCAGCTCGTCGGCGAGCATGTGGTACGAGCCCTTGGGGATAAACACCTCTTCGAGACCGGTGCGGATCTGCGCGCGAGCGTCCCGGTCGACCCAGCGGTAGATCTGCCGAGCCTCGCGTTTCATCTCCGCCTCGGACGCCTCGTCGCCGAGCTCCTCGCGCATGTCCGCGAAGCGGGCTCGCCACTCCTCGACCAGTCGGCGTTCGTAGGCGCCGAGTTCGCCCACCCGCAGAAGCTTCTCCTCCGACCACCGCGACCGCTGGTCGAAGGCCCGCACATAGTCCCGCACTGCGAGCCGGATGCGGTCGCCGCCCACACCGATCAAGTCGAGTTGGCGCACGAACGTCTTGTCGGTGGACTCGGCCGGCTCGGGCTCGCTCTGCGCAATGTCGGGATCGATGGGGAGGTTGTCGGGCCCGAACTGATGACGCAACTCGCTGAAGACCTGGTCGAACTCCTCACCCGTGACTGGTACCCCGCCCTTTGTCCGCAGCTGCTCGATCACCCGGTCGTAGAACCAGCCCTCCAGCCGGACCAGAAACGCCTTGGCGAGGTGGTGGCCCACCGCGAGCGCCGCATGCCCAAGCATCGTCTCGCGCACCTCGTCGATCCGGGGAGCACCGCCGATGACATCGATCCGCGCGAGCAGGGCGCCCTGCCCCGGCCCGCCCGCACCGTTCAGGGCGTCGAACGCCTCGAACGCCTTCCGCAGGCTGTCGTTAGTGGACGCCGTGCGGGCCTGCCGCAGCAGGGCGAGAGCCCTCTCCTCGTCGCGGTGACCGCTGGCCCTGGGCTGGAGGTGATAGGCGGCGGAGCCTTCGGGAAGCTCGGCAGTGGTCATGAGGAAAAAGTTGGTCTCGGGCAAACTGACCTGCCCGGCCGCCGCTGCCAGGCACCAGATGCGCAGCGTCTTCCACAAATCTGGTGCCGAGTCGGTCAGGCGCACTCCCTCGGCCCGCTGCTTGAGCTGCAGCAGGTCGGTGAGCGACCCGGCGTGCTTCTCAATGTCGTCGGCGCCCTCGACAGCGACACTCCACCCCGGCCCGCTCATCGACTGCTCAATGCACAAGTGCAGTGCCTTCGCGAACTGGTACAGGTAGCCGAGCGCCGAAGCAGACGCCTCAAACTGGTCATCCCTGGCCGTCATGATCCCCGCCTCCCCGGCCGAACTGGGAGGGATCTTCGCATAGCCGGAACGCTGTGCACATAAGCCGGTACTTGATCGTGACCCAAGACAGCGGCGCAGGGCTGGCAGCGCGCTGCTGTCGCGCCTTGACAGTAAAAGCCTGCCGGTCCTGGCCCGCGCTGCCCGTGCTCCCCAGATAGCGGCCTGTTCCGGGAGATCCTCAACTGGGTGTCAGTCGCTGTTGGCTTTCCGGCCGTGAGGGATGCAGGGCGGTTTCAAAGTCTGACTGATCAGGCATCTCTGCAGGTCAGTTGAGGCCGAGGAGGTCCAGCGGGCGGCGGAAGGTGTCGTAGGACATCTCGCGGAGTCCGGCGGCGATGTTCGTGTGGCCGGCGGTGCGAAGTTGATTGATGGCGAAGCTACGGAGGGTGGCCATGTTGTCGGGGCCGTGTCCGGTGCGGATCTTGGAGGCGTCTTCGGCGAAGGCGGTGTCACGGACGAAGTGGAGCCGATTTTCGATCACCCATTGCGACCGAACGATCTTCGCGAGTCGCTGAGGCGAGGCTTCCTGGCTGGTCAGGTCGGTGATGACGTAGACAGTCTCGCGGCCGTGCCTGCCAGCCTTGAGGTCAGTGCGGTGGCGGACGACGCGGGCGACCTGGGCGGCGTGCGGAAAGTCGAGGTCATCGACGGTCAGGACCTGGACGACGCGGGTCTCCTTGCGTCCGTGGCCCTGGGAGCGGTCGTAGTACTTCGCTGTGACCTTCTGCCAGGGCAGCGTGCGCAGGCGTTCGTGCAGGCCGGCCTGGTTCCGCTTCACGGTCAGGGCGTAGTGCGCCTCCTTGGCCTCGACCAGGAAGCGGGCGTGGTCGCGTTGCGCGTGGAGAGCGTCGGCGGTCACGGTGACTCCTCGCAGGTCGTAGGGGGACAGCAGGTCGGCGAAGCAGGAGATTTCGTTCGTCTTCTTCGGGACCCTGAGTTGAGTGACGGTCATGCCGTCGCCGGTGATCGCGGCCAGCAGGTGGGCGGCTGGGCTGTCGTCGACGCGCGAGCCGCGGGCGCTCTTGCCGTCCACCGCCAGGGTGTCCGCGTCGGCCGGGTCGTATCCGAGCAGGTCAGCGAGCCCACCGGGGCAGACCGCGTTGATGATGCGGCGGATGGTCGCCGTGCTCGGCGCGATCCGGATGCCGAAGGCCGTCGCCGTGCGGGCACCGAGGCGGGCCAGGGCATCTTGAGGGGCGTTCGATGCCCACTGGCCGATGGCGGCGAACGACTTCGCGCCGGTCAGGACCGCCGAGCAGGCGGTCAGCAGGACGCTCACGAACGAGTGACGCTTCCCGCGCCGGTCACGCGGATCGGCCAAGGTCGCCAGCCGGGAGGGGAGATCAGCGATCGCGCGCTGCTGACGCGAGGGCGACTTGATCAGACACACGGTGGCAGACTGGCGGCACATCGAAGCTCCGTTGGGCGAAGGCGACTTGGGAAGGTCACCTGCACAACGGAGCTTCGTTGCGTGCGTAGCGGACCACCGGCACATCGTCACGCTGCCGTGACAAGCACATCCACTTGATCAACAAGACTATGAAACCGCCCTGGTGAGGGATGCGCTTCGAACCGAGGTTCCCGATTGGGTGATGGCGAAGGGCTCGTGGCATAGAGGTGGGGCCTTCTGAACAGCTCATTGGTGTCGAATCAGCGAGCAACATCAGGAGGCCCCGGTGCCGCAGTGTTCCGTGTCTGTGGCCGGCCAGTCCAGTTCGGTCACTCGTGGGTGTGACTGTCTGGCTCACCGGTTCGGAAACGCCGCTGACAACGGGTCGCGACAGCCGCGTTATCCGACGGACGTAACGGACGCGGAGTGGGCGGTTCTCCGGCCGTTGCTTCCGGTGCCGGGGTGGATGCGAGGACGGGGCGGCCGCCCGGAAGCGTACTGCCACCGGGCGATACTCGATGCCATCCGCTACCTGGTCGACAATGGCATCAAGTGGCGGGCCATGCCCGCTGACTTCCCGCCGTGGGACCGTGTCTACGCGTTCTTCCGCCGCTGGCGCGACCACGGCCTGGTCACCGAATTCCACGACCGGCTGCGTGGCCGCCTCCGCGAACGGGAGGGCCGGGATACGGAGCCGACGGCCGGCGTGATCGATTCGCAGTCGGTCAAGGCAGACGCCGTCGTCGGGTCGGACAGCCGCGGGTTCGACGGCGGCAAGCTGATCAACGGGCGGAAACGGCACCTCGTGGTCGACACGCTCGGCCTGCTGCTGGGCGTGATGGTCACAGCGGCGGATATCGGCGACCGCACCGCCGCGAAGGTCCTGCTCGGGCAGGTGGCCGACGCCCACCACCAGTTGGAGCTGGTCTGGGCCGACGGCGGATACACCGGCAGCCTCGTCGAGCACTGCCTGGCCACGCTCGCGCTGGTCCTGAGCATCGTCAAACGCAGCGACAACCAGAAGGGCTTCGTGGTGCTGCCCAAACGATGGATCGTGGAGCGCACCAACGCCTGGCTGATGCGCACCCGCCGCCTGGCTCGCGACTACGAATGCCGCACCACCAGCGCCGAGGCGATGGTCTACTGGTCGATGACCATGGTCATGACGCGCCGCCTGGCCCGGACACGCCCGCAGCTGGCGTGAACCGGCCCGGCGCGGGCTCAGCCAGCCAACCCCGCGCGACCAGGCGTTTCGCCTTCGACCGTAGCGCCTCCACCCGTGCCGGCACCACGTCCATGCCGAACGCCGCAGCCATCTCCTGGCAGGTCAGCGGCCCTTGATGGAGCCGGGCCCGGTCCGCGAGCGCGGTGAGAATGCGCTGGTAGTCAACCGACAGCACGGACCAGGCAAGGCCCTCATGCCACACCGGAACCGGCGACTTCGGCTTCACCGCACCCCCGGGCGCCGGCGGCACGTCCGCATGCCCCACACCCAGGGTGATCTCCGCCTCGGCGGTATCGCCGCCGTCCACAGCCAGCACCGTATCGACCCGCCTGCGGGCGATCACCCACTCCTGCCACTCCACCTCGGCGGCAGCCAGTTCCGCCTGGATCCGGTCAGCCTCCTCACGCAACCCATCCACCCGACGGCGAGCACCCAACTCGCGCTCCTCCAACAACCCGATAACCGACGGCATCCCGGCCTCCCCAGCGAGCGACAACCCAACAGGCCACAACTCCCACCGAACCACCGATCCCATGCCTGACCAGCGAAAACGCCGCCCTCACGTTCGGAAAGACAACAGCGACTCAGCAACGCCCTGTCCACGGCGCGTTGCGGGCGCACCCCAAGTGATGATGCGCGCATCGGTACACAGGCCAGGCACCGCCTCTACGCCGTCCTCGGCGTGGCCGGTCCGGCCACGCTGGACCTACCGTTGCGGACGCTCGCATCAACAGGACCACCTCTTCGACCGTTTACGCCGCGCCGCGCTTCGAGGGCCGGCTCCGGACCGCTCGGGAACCGGCTGTAGGGCCGCCGCATAGGTCGTTGCTCAGCACCGGTTCCTCGCATGGGCAGGCGTGCCTCGAGCGGTGGCCAGCCGAGGCTCATCACAGGGCTCTGCGGCCGCTGGGGTGTCGGCACCCAGGCGAACGTCTCCAGTCCGCTGAGCGGCGCCCCGGTTGAAGTCAGATGGAGCTCGACCAGCGCTTCCTGGGAAACGCCGGAAACGCTTCGAGCGGGAGGACAGCCATGTCCGGCTCCTGCCACACAACCCCGTGTGCCAGCCGCTTCCTGAAGTGGAGCGAGACCCAGGTGCGTGGGGCGCGGACGGGCGGACGCTCGGGCCCGCGTTCGTGCTCAGAGCTGCTTCGCCGTTCCTCGCTCTCCGGGTTCGTGAAATCATCTGGTGATGTTGCCGAGGTTCGGGTCAAGATTGTGATGGTCTGCGACAGTCTGGACGTAGTGAGGCACGAGTGCGTATCAGCAGGATCAGCTGGGAGAACTATCGACGGCTCCCGGACGGGGGAATCCCGGTTCGTCGGCATCTGGTTCTCATCGGGCCCAACGACTCCGGGAAGTCCAGTGTGCTGCGCGCCGTTCACCTGTGCCTGGGTGCGACCCGCGCTCAGCTGTACGCCGCCCTGCAGGTGCGCGATTTCACCGACTTGACGCGGCCGCTGCGACTGCAGGTAGACCTGTGCGACCTTGACAACGAAGACCGTGCCGCGTTTCCCGACGAGGTGATGTTCGGCGACACTGCGGAGACGATCCGCATCGTAGTCGTGGCCACGCTCAACGTCCCGGAGGGCGCCGACCCCGCCGCCGCCGCGGAGACGATGGACGCACGCCGGTACTTCGACGGCGCTGGACACGACCGGGGACCCACCCGCGACCAGGTCGACGCGCTTGGATGGGCCTACGTCCCGGCCGCCCGCTCGATGAACCGCGAACTTGGCGGCACCGGCGGCACCATGCAGAGCCTGCTGGACGGACTGGACCTGGGCGCGGACGCCGACACCGTCGCCGAAGCGGCGACCCGCCTGCGCGAGGCGGTCCAAGAAGCCTGCACAGTAAAGGACTTCGGCGTCGAGCTCGCCCACACCCTCAGCCAGGCGCTGCCCCAGCAGGTGCATCCCGACGACATCCACCTGACGCCGGCTTCCGACCTGGGGGGATCGCCACTGGCGGGAATGACGGTGACCGTCCAGGACGGTGAGCACCCGGCCCGGCTCACCGAGCAGTCCGACGGCGTCCGCGCTCTCTCCCTGCTGGCGCTGCTGGGCATGACCCAGCGCACTGCCCGAATCGTCGGCATGGACGAGCCGGAGATCCACCTGCACACCACGGCCCAGCGGGCGATCGCCCGCACCTTCCGGGACAGTCCCGGCCAGCGGCTGATCGTGTCGCACTCCGCGTCCCTGGTCGGGCAGATGAACCCGCTCGACATCGTCGCCTTCGGAGCCGACCGCGCGCCACGGCAACTGCCCGAGGCCAACGTCATCAGCGGCAAGGTGCAGGCGGCCAAGTTCTGGCTCCCCAACATGATCGACGCGCTCACGGCCCGCAAGATTCTTTTCGTGGAGGGCGCGAGCGACCGCCTCTTCATCGAGCGGTTCGCCGACCTGATCGGCCTAGACCTCGACCGCCGGGGCATCGCGATCGTGGAGCTCGGCGGCTGCCAGATGTTCCCCAGCGTCTACCGGCTGCTCGGCCCGGAGGGATTCGCCGTGCCGCTGTACGGCATCACCGACGAGGACGCCCGCAAGGACTGGGCCGAGGCCGTGGGTGCCGCACCCGAAGACCTGGAATCCTATGGCTACTTCGTGTGCCAGCCGGACCTGGAAGGCCTGTACACCACCGCCCTGGGCCGAGACCGCATGCTCAAGATCATCGGGGACGACTCGGCGCTCCCTGTGAAATCGCTCTTGAATCTCAATAAGGTTACTTCCCTCGCGGACATCACTCTGGAACACGTCGCCCACTTCTGCAGCAAGCGCAAACTGCCCGCCGCGATCGCCTCAGCGGACGCACTGACCGAGGCCGACACCGCGTCCCTGTCCGACCTGTGCCACTTCCTGCGCATGGTGGCAGCGTGAGCCCTCTGACCGAGCAGAGAGCCGCCGACCGTCTCGCGGCCATGGACGCCCAGGACATCCTCGTGCTGGCCCCGGCCGGCTGCGGCAAGACACAGGCTCTTGCGCAGCGCGCGGCCCGCCTCATCAACGACCATGCTGTCATCGCACCTCGGAAGATCCTGGCGCTCACATTCTCGAACAAGGCCCGCGACAACCTCGCCTCCCGCCTCACGGAGATCCTGCCGTCGGCCGCGCGCACACGGGTCACCGTTACCAACTTCCATGGACTCGCCGGACGCTTGGTACGCGCTCACGGCGCAGTCATTGGCATAGACCCCGTCCAGCCGTTCCCTGAACGCGGTTCGCACCGACGCCTCCGAGCTGCTGCCGGCCTCGGCTACCGCACCGCAGCCGCGGAACGGGCGCTGACCCTCGCAAAAACACGTCTGCAGGACGACGACGAGGTGATGGCGCAGCTGGCAGCATCCGGGGAGGACTTAGCCGTGACCTACGAACGGATCCTGCGAGAAGCCCAGCAGATCGACTACGACGACCTCCTGCGCTATGGCGCCCGACTGCTCACCGACCCGAGGGTGGCGCGCCTGTACCGCGAGCACTTCGCAGTAGTCCTGGTGGACGAAGTTCAAGACCTCAGCCTCCTGCAACTGGGCATGGTCCAGGCGATCGGGGCAGGCCGCACCACCTACGCCGGCGACCCCGCCCAGGGCATCTACGGCTTCGCCGGTGCCCGTCCCTCCGCCGTCTTCGACGCAATTCGAGCCGCAGACCCCACCGAGGTCCGGCTCGACGTCTCGTACCGCTCGAGCCCACCCGTTCTCCAGGCCGTCAACCAGCTCGCAGCTGAACTCGGCACCACACCGCTGCACTGCGCCAACCCGGACAACTGGGGTGACGACTGCAAGGTCGACCTCCGAGCCTTCGAGGACACCGCCGCAGAGGCCGAGGCCCTGGTGGCCGCCGTCCGCCAGGACCTGGCCGACGACGCGCACTGCACCGTGGGCGTCATGACCCGCAGCTTCCGCCGGATGACCGACATCGCCCGCGCTCTCGACCTCGCCGGCCTCGACTACCAGGACTGGTACCAGCCGACGGTGGTCCCGCAGATCGCCGAACTACTGCACCGAAACCTTCCCGAGGCCCTCGCGGCCGGCAGCGATCGGGTCGAGCAGCTTGCGGCATTGGAACGCCTGTGCCGGAGCCAGCTTCCTCCGGACGACGCTCCGACACTCGACGAGCTGAGCATCGCCTGTGAGGCTCTCAGGGATCGGCTCACCACGTCCCCTCTGCAACAGACACTCGCGGCCTTCCGTCCCCACACCACCTCCGACGCCCCGGTCTCTCCCGGACTTCACCTGCTCACCGGGCACGCAGGCAAGGGCCAGGAGTTCGACGTCGGCTACGTCATCGGCTTGGAGGAAGGAAGCATCCCGGACTTCCGCAGCACCCAGGGAGAAGCATTGGCAGAGGAACTGCGGGTACTGCACGTCATGGCCTCCCGCGCACGTCGCCGTCTCGTATTCACACGGGTTGAGAACCGATGGCGTACTCCGCGCTGGTATGCGGCTGAACAGCCGTCCCGCTGGTGGCATCTCCTCGAGCGCAGCGTCTGAGCTGGTCGAGCCGCATGGAGACGGGGGTGCACTGCCGATCACGGCCCACCGCCGCGCCCCGCGATGCGGCGTGGCTACACAAAGGAGAGTGCCGTGGGGAAGTCCCTGCGGTGCCGACCGAGTCACATCGACGATCTCGACGGAGCGGAAGCATCGGCGGGATGTCAGTGCCGGCGCATAGGGCCCGGTGTCATGCCGATACCCAACGAAGCGCCACCGCTGCTCCTGGAAACTCGGACTGCTCACCACGGTCCTGGGCCCCCGAGCGCCGGGACCTTCCCCGGCTCGTGCCCTGCCGACGGCGCGCTTGGCCGTCGCTCCGTGTTCGCCGCCGTAGGGCAACCAAGGGCTGGACTTCCGGCACGCAGAGACTCACGTGAACCGCGCGAAACAGTATACGCAAAGAAATCTTGAGTAACTCAATTCCCATCCGACGCGTCAATGTCGCGCGGTGCTGGCTTGGAATCTTCCCCTTCGCGCACAGCTTGGCCGCTCGAATACCGTTTCGTCCTCGCGTCGCCGAATCTGTCGCGACGATGGGAGCTATGCGACTGACCCTGATGCGCTGGTTACTTTCCCCGGTTACTAGTTGGCGTGCCCGCCGGCTGGTGCAGGCTAGCGGGGGACGGATGGACTTCGATGCCGCCTGGCGCCGGGCGCGCCTGGCCGGTCACCCCGATGAACTTCCCTATCAGCAGTACGGCCACCGGGCTCCGGACAGGGACGGGACCCGGTAGCCGACGGGAATGCAGGGTGTTCGCGGCGGGGCACCTGCGAAACCTGTGTGACAGGAGTGGCAATAGGCGAGGTGTGTTTTAAGTCAGAATCGGAGAAGCTGTAGAGCGTAGTCGAGGACGCGGTTAAGAATTGGCCGGATGCGCCATGTCTTTCCGTGTGTTCCGGGGGAGTTGCTGTGACAGATTTCGCTGCGCTGTCTGCCGTGATCGGTGCGGGCTTGACGCCGACGTTGGCCTTCCTCTATCAGCGCCTCGAGCGGCTGTTGGACCGTGGTGATACGCCGGAGGCCGACCCGCAGCCCCCCACCGCCCTTGCGGGCACGCTGGTACTGCCCCTGCAGGCGGACGCTTCCCGACTCGCCGAACGCACGCAGGACCTGGAGGAGTTGCGCGACGCGCTGCACGTGTACTACCGCGGTGACGCGCCTGTTGCCCCCAGCGACGACTCGCTCCTGCGCACACTCGGGCGGCTGCGCGGCGTGCTGGAGGAAATCTACGGCCAGCACCTGACCTTCCAGGGAGAGCAGCGCCCGGCGTCGGGAACGGTTGTGCGCCAGCGCACCCGACGCGTGACAGGCCGGCAGATCGGCATGGACGCTGGCGAAATCCTCGGAGATGCCCTCGTGGACCAGGATGTCGACACCGTGGAGCGGAGCGGCACCAACATTGGCATGCGTGCTCGCCGGATCGGCCCGCCGCCCGTGTGAACGCCGCATGCGCCTCATGCCCGATCCGGCCGATGTCTGCGAGGTACAGCAATGACCACCGAGAGCGCTGCCCAGCCCTGGAAGCATCCTGCCCAACAGGATCCCGGAGCCCCGGGGCCCGCCCGGCCGCCCCTCACGGCTACCACCACGGACCCGGGTTCCGGCGACGGCCAGCCTCCGCTGACAGGCTCCCCACACGCGGCTCCGCTGACTTCAAACGGCACTCCGCATGAACCACGTCCGGCGGACGAGGAAGACAGAGCCGACGGGAAGGGGGGAGTGGATGACGAACGAGACGTCGGATACAAGCCGCTCATCTCCATCCACCAGCGCCTCGCCGACAACAACGGCGTCAACATCGGCCTCCAGATCAACCAGGCGATCAACCGACTGCGTGGTGACCTGCTGCCCCCCGAATGGATCACTGAGCGACTGGCCACCTACGAGCAACCCGTGCAGGAGAAAGAAGAACTGCACCGCATCCTCACTCAGCACCACGTCCTGGTACTGCACGCCCCGGACCATCCCGGCCGCTACACCGCTGCGCTGGCCGCCCTGCACCGCAAGGTGGGCGACAACATCCGGCACGTGCGGCGGGAGCCGGGGGAGGCCTTCAGTGCCGAGGGGCTGGAGGACCACAAGACCGGCTGGATCCTCGACCTGCGGGACGAAGGGAACAGGCTTCCCTCGGGCGTCGGCCCAGCCCTGCTCGAAGATGCCCCGCACCTCGCAGATTGCGGCTCCTACCTGGCTGTCCTCGCCGCCACGGAACCCTGGCGGCACGCCAGTAAGGGAACCGACCGCTTGGCCCATCGCCTGCCGCTACCGCCACCGGAAGAGGTGCTGAGGGCCCACCTGGAGAGGACACCGCCGCCCGTCAAGTCGGATCGTTGGATCGGTGCCTCCGAAGTTACCGCAGGCATCAAAGACGGGCCTCCGGCCAAGGTGGCCCGCTGGGCCGAGGCCATCCGTGAGGCCGAATGCCTCGATCTGAAGAAGGAAAAACCCTTCAAGGACCTGGTCCACGAGGTGGTCCAGGCCGTGGAGGACTGGCGCGCCGAGTTGCTGGACTGGCACACCCGGCACGAAGACAGCGCCCACCGCAACTATCTGCTGGCTGCAGCGGTCTTGAACGGAGCTCCGGTGGAGACCGTATACGGAGCCGCCGACACCCTCGCCCAGGCGCTGGGTGAAAGTCCCCCGCCCCGGCATGGCCAGCAAGGCCTGGGCGTGATCGCCCTGACCGACGCTATCGATGCCTATGTGACCGACGACGACACTCTCCGCTTCCGGCGCATCGGCTACGGCGAGGCCGTCGTCGACTACTTCTGGGCCGACCGCCCCCACCTCATCAAAAGATTCACCCACTGGACGGCCGATCAGACCGGCAACAAAGACTTGCCCGACGACGTAGCGAATCAGCTGGCCGACCGGGTCACCACGTGGGCGCTGCAGTACATGCGCGCCAAGCACGGCAGGCGCGCCACACAGCTACTGCGCGACATCGCCGGCCAGTGGTCCACATCTCTACCCGAGCAGGCCCGCGACCTGCTCACCGTGGCCGCTGTGGACACCGGGACCGGCCGCCGAGTCCGCGACGCCTATCTCGCCTGGGCCCGCCGCAGTGACCGGGACGTCCCACCTCGCCTCAAGACCGCGCTGGCCCGGGCCTGTGAACGCCTCGCCGACGTCTACCCCACCATGATGCTGCTGCGGCTGACTGAACTCGCCGCCCACACCGAAGACGAGGACGTCACCGACGCAGTCGGACACGCATTGACTGTGCTGTGGGACCAGCCGACCAGCCGCAGCGAAATTCAAGACCAGCTAGACGACTGGTCACGCAGTCCGGAGGCGGGCCGCCGCACCGCCGCCCATCATGCCTTCCTGCACCTCGCCGCGCGAACCACCGAGGACGGTCGCCCTGTCCTGCTGGTCGCAGCACACGAGGACAAGAGCCAGGCGTGGCAGACCGCACGTTGGCGGGACCTGCTGCTGCACTACCGCACACTGCCTGGCCCGCTCCTCCAACAAGCCCTCAACGCCTGGATGAACGCGGCCGCCTCACTGCCCGACCTGCAAGAACCAGTTCTGACCATCCTCCAGCACGCCGTCTACCAGTCGCAGACCGACACTGTCTACGCCGCCGACCGCTACCTTGCCCTCAGCCACTTGCTCTTCGCGTGGGCGCCCGTGCAGTCGCTCCATCCGCCTTCCGAGCAGGAAGTGCTGCGCGACCGGCTGCTCCTTGCCCTGCGCCAGGCAGATCCCGCTGTCCCGGCCCCCGACGGCCATGTCCTGGGGAGCTAATGCATGGTGGCGCCGAAGGCACCACGGAAGCCTGGAGCTGTGCTGCACCTTGTCCAGCCCCGCTCCCGGCTACTACTTCCAGGCGCACCTCACCGGCGCCTGGCAGCGTCTGCCCGCCGCACGTCCGCACCAGCACCCCCAGGCCGCAGCGACGGACTATGCGCTGAGCGTGGCGCAGAAAATCGCCGGCGCTACGCAGCTCAGCCAGGCCGACCTCGCCGAAGCACAGACCAACAGCCATCTCGGTCGGCCCGTGGACCTGCCGAATCTCCCTGTCCGCCTGCTCTGGGCCCGCATCCGGCTGACCGCGGACGCTCAGCAGGCCGCCCATGTCGACCAGCTCCTGCGCGAGCGGCACCAGGCTGAACACGACGCCCGTCAGGACCACCGTCGCCTACAGCGCGCCACAGACCTCCGCGACGCCCTGCTTACCGATCCGTCCTTGGCCTTCGCCTACTGGTTCCTCGACCACCCGGAGGCCGTCGATGAAGCGACCGTGCAGCACGTCGAGCGCTTGATCACCGCCGCAGCGTCCTACGCTCCCGGAACCACCTGGGTTCAAGTGGCCCGCATCCTTCAGGACTTCGTCCTTACCCTGCCTGACGATTCCCGTCAGCACCTCATTACCAGCCTGGCCCACATCTTTGACCGATATGGTCAACCCCAACGCGCCCAACAACTACGCACCGCAGGACAAACATCACCCTCATCGCCTTCGACGGCACCATCCAGCGGACCTTCCCAGGCCGCCCTCTGACCGTCTTGCTCAGGCGACGAGGACGCGCGGGGGCATGGCCAGGTTGAGGGTAGGCAGGCGTGCGGCGTGCGCGCGCAGATGGCGTGCTCCGGAGGTCAGCACCGCGGTGAATAGGGCTTCTTCGGGCTGGTGGCCGGATAGGCGGTGGTGGGTGCGGGCTGCGGCCAGGAGCGGCCGCGCCCAGGTGGGGAGGGCATGCAGGCGGCAGCCCAGGTGGTTGGGGGCGTGGGTCTTGAGGGTGTCGATGTCTGGCGTGATGTCGAGGTCCCGCAGCCACCGCAGAGCACCTGGCTGGGTACCGGTGAATGCCAGCACGCTCAGCGCTCCGGTGATGAGCGGATGAGCGATGCGGGCCAGCGCTGCGACGTCCGTGGGCGCGACCGTGTGGGCGTGAGCCGGGGGTTGACGCTGCGCTGACGCGGAAGCGCCGGTGCATGTGCGGGCTGGTATGGCAGCTGCCGTGGCGGGCCAGGCAAGCTGTGCTTGGAGGATTGACTGTGGCTGAGCGACCGCTGGGTCTGTGGCGGGCGCCGCCGCTGTCGGAGGGAAGGAAGGCTGCGCGGGGAGCGGTCCGGCTGTGTGAAGTATTGCTTCGAGGACCCCGGGGGTGCTGACGCAGCGCCTTGCGCCGATCAGCGCCGGGGGCAGCCTGCGCGGAGATGCCTGCCACAGCAGGGTCAACTGGACGCCTGTCGTCTCGCGCCAAGCGAGCAGCTGGTCGATCCTTCGGGCTGTCAGCAGGTGGGCCCGGGTGACCACGACATGCCGCACCCCTGTCGCGGTGCTCCATGCGGCTGCGGCCAGCCACGCCGGGGTCACCGAGTCCAGCCACACGTCGGCGGCGCCCGGCGCCGGCGCCAGCCGCTTGCCCAGGGCGTACAGCACGTCGTGCGCCAGTGCGGCAGGGCGGCTGCTGGCAGGCGTCGGCTGTACGACGATGCGGCCCTGCGCGGGCTGGTGCGACGCAAGCGCGGCCCGCATGACCTTCATGTGGTCGCACTCGTCCACGACGACTACCACTTCGCCCAGCACCGCCATCACCGACCCTCGATCCAGCCATCTGCAGCGGAGCCGCCGGGACACCGCTGCGCTTCACCCCCCGTGTGGTCTGCGTTCCGCGCCGCGGAAACGGGAACTCGGGCCGTGTCCTACATCCCGCCGAGCTTGCTGTAGACCCAGCGGACGAGGTCCTCGTTGACCTCGGTCAGGTTCAGCTTCTGCATGCCGTTGAGCATGTGCTTGGTGATGGTGACCCAGTTGCGGAAGTTGCCGTGTGCGGCGTCACGATCGATGTCCGTCAACATCTGCGGAGGTACGCCGGTCCACAGCGAGTGGAACACCGGCAAGGTGGCGAGGAGTTCGTCCTCGGGAATGCGCGAGAACTTCTGCCAGATGAAGATCCGCGAAGCGAGCATGGGTTCCTTCTTGAGGACCTTGAAGCAGTTGTCGCCGCCAGCGAAGATCACCGCCATGTCGGTATGGCGGTCGTCCCACAGATGGCGCCAGTACTCGAACGAGCTGCTGCCCATCCACTGGGCCTCGTCGCACACGAGCACCCGGAACCTCTGCGACAGAGTTTCCTTGAGGAGGGTGTCGAATTCCACCGGGTGCGTCGGCGGCTCTCCGGGCAGTCCCAGGGCCCGGAACAGGCCGTGGCGGATATCGCGCGGCGTGGGACTTGAGCGCAGCTCCAGACGAAAGGTGTTGTCAGGGGCGAGTTTGCGCAGCGCCGAGTTCACAGACATCGTCTTGCCGTAGCCCGCCGACCCGTAGGCGCACATCATGGCCTTGGCGTCGATGGTCGCTTTGATGTTGTCCAGCGTCGCCATGAGCGCGTTGGTGGCCACCAGGTTGGCGTCCAGGTGGTGGAAGTGGTCTGCGCTCTCCGGGGGGAGCTTGCCGTAGTCCATGTCGTCCATCACGCGTTCTTCTCCAAAGCGTCGGGTCGCGAAGCGGGGCTCTTGGTCGTTAGCGGGCGCGCCCAGCCCTCGGGGACGGCCTGGTGCGGAACGTAGTCGGGGTTGACCTTCCTGCCTTCCGAGGCCGTCTCAAGCAACTCGGCCTCGGCTTGCTCCTGGGTCAAAGCGCCCAATGACTGCGGCGGGGCGGCGGTAGTGGCTGCCTGGTAGCGCGTACGGCGCAGCTTCTCCGCGGCCTTCAAGTCCGCGCGCAGCCGGCGCGCCTGGGCGGTTCGGGCGTTGCGCACCGCCCGGCTCTGCTCCTTGCTGGCCGCCCGGGACAGGACCGCGGTCCCCATATGTCTTCCGTCGAGGTCGAAGACTTCGATGCTGGCGTCGTGGTGGGGCAGGTACCGCGTAACGACCGGTGTCCCGACCAGACCGACCATCCACGGCCCGCTGTAGTAGCGGTTGCGCCACTGCACGCCCAGTGTGCCGATCTTGCGGGTGCGGCCGTCGTCCTGCAGCCCGAAATGTGCCAGCAGTGAAGCGGGGACGTCATACACAGGGGTGGGGTCCGCCCGCCACGCCTCCATCGGGGTTTTGCCGCCCAGTTCCTTGGGCTTGTGCTCGGTGTTCCACCAGTGCACCCAGTTCAGCACCAGCCCCACGAATGCCTCGAAGGTCAGCCCGGGCGCGTCCGGGTCGGTGACGCGGCCGCCGATGAGTTTTTGCCGGTAGACGTAGCGCGGCATGGAGACGAACAGCATCTGGTCGACCGCATCGTTCAACGCCTCGATCGTGCCTTTCAGGTAGGGCGAGTACGGCGGCAGATCGACCACCGATACCGCGAAGGCTCCGAGCGAGGAGGACACCGCCGGCGACAGGAAATCCTTGCCGCGGTCCACGCGGACCAGATTGGGAAGGCCACCGGCCGGGCCGAACGGCATGGTGCGGTCCAACGCGGTGCGCAGGGCCGCGAGCACCGCGTCGCTGCTGGGCGTGTGCGGTGTCACAGCCACCCCCATGATGACCTTGGTGCAGCAGTCGATGAACCAGGTCAGCGAGGGCTGCGCGTATTCGCCTTCCACCAGCACTTGTACGGGTACGGATGTGTGATCGCCCTCCCAGGCGGCGTTGCGGTACTCCTTGGGGCGCTGCCCGTACACGTCGAAGGCGCGCCGGGCGGCCTCGCCCCGTGCGAGGCCGGCCCGGTAGCCGGCGGTCAGGTCCCGGCGCAGCGCGCGGTGCAGTGTTGCCAGCGACGGCGCTTTGGGCAGCTGGGGGTCCTGTTTGCAGTGCTGTACCAGTTCGCGGTGCACCGCAGAGGCGTTGCCTCCCCACAGGGCCAGCAGTTGCCGGATCTCTGGGGTGATCGTGAACTTCGCGCGCGTGGTGGTCGTCTCTCCGGTGGCGCGGGCCCGGGCGATCCACCGCCACACCGTGCGCGGTGAGCATCCCAGCGTCGCGGCAGCCAGAGTTACGTGCGCAGTGTTCAGGTTGCCGCTCTGGTCCAGTGCGCTCAAACGCGTGACTGCCGCGGTCTTGGCCCAGCGGGCAGTTGCCCCCGGCTGGATGAGGGGTGGTGGGGTGGGATCGGGGCCAGGGGAACCGCTCATACGGCCGCCTCCTTCGAGGACGTGTCGGTGTGCAGGGCCGCTCGGATCGACCTCTCCGCCTGCCCTGTTCGGGGCGGGCTTCGCACAAAGCCGGTGTCGGCGTGGGGTATGCCTCGGGACCCCGGCCGCGGCCGCTCGTCTGCGATTCGGGCAGTCTTCGGTGGGGCTGGCGCTGACTGGGCAGGTTGCTCCGCGGGGCGCCCAGGGCTGCGGCCGTGGTCCGGGTGAGGTGATGGGTGGATACAGTGGCGGGCCGACCGTCCCAGGGCCGGGGTGGCAGTGTCGGCGGCCGGTCCGCCATCTGTCAGGTCAGCTCTTGCAACTGCTGGATGCCGTCGCTGATGAGCTTTTCGCGCTCCTGTGAGGTGAGCCACTTCGCGCTGGATTCCCGGGCGGTCTTCTCGACCCACAGGACGTCGTTGACGGCCTCTCCCACCGAGTAGAGGTGGCTGATGACGGCGATCGTCTTGTCGCCGGCCAGCACACTGCTGCGCAGGGCCTGGAGCGCGTCTTCCAGGCGGTCGGGATCGAGCGAGGCGAAGCCTTCATCGAGGAACAGGCTCTCCAGCGTGCTGTGGCTGCGGCTGTGGAGCTCGACCAGGGCGAGAGCCAGAGCGAGAGAGGCCTGGAAGGTCTCACCGCCCGATAGCGTCTCCGGGCTGCGGGTGAGGTTCGTGGCGCGCTCCAGGATCCGGAAGTCCTCGGTGAACGCGTAAGATCCTGCAGTGAGTTCGTGCAAGATCCGGCCGCCGTGGACGAGCAGCGCGCGGGTGCGCCGCTCGGTCAGGTAGCTGAGGAAGCGGGAGTCGGTGAGCTGGTCGCACACGCTTTGCCATTGTGCGATCTGCCGCTTCGCCTCCTCGATGGCTGCCTGCAGTTTTTGGGCGTAGGGGATCTGGGATTGCGCGGTGCTCAGGTCGGCCTTGGCCCTGTCGTGGGCGACCTCGGCTTTGCTGGTCTTGCGGCTGAGCGGGTCCAGGGCCGCGGGGGCCAGCAAGTCACCGTTGGCAGGCAGCCGGAAACCCGGCGCTGGGTCGGTGTCGTCAGGCCCGGCTCCGGCTTGCGCGGTGATCTCCTTCTCGAACGCGCGTACCTGTGCAGCAGCCTGTCGTGATGCCCGCTTCAGTTCGTCGGCCAGCCGCGTGCCGAGCACGTCAAGGGCAGCCGCGTAGGCCTCGACGCCGGGTAGGTCGCTCCCGTCCACCCCGGGGGGCATGTCGGCGCGCACCTGGCCGTCGAGGACGGTCTGGGCGTCCGTTACCGCGTCTGCCCAGCGCTGCAACCGTGCCAACAGCGCGCGGGTGGGCGCCTCGACGGTTACCCGGCGGCGTTCCTGCAGGGCCTGCCGGTCCTCGGCGTGGACGGCCAGCGCCTTCCTTGCCTCGTCCCGTTCGCGTTCGGCCTGCTGGAGGAGAGGGAGGAGTTCGTCGGCCGCGTCCTGTGCACGGGCGATGGCCGACGCGTCCGGCAGCTGATCCGGAGAGTGGGTGCTGGGTCGCAGGGAGGCCGGCAGCGCGCCGATCTCCTTCCCCACCGTCAGCACGTCGTTTTCGTATTTCTGCTGGGCCCGCTCGAGCCGCTTGCGTTCGCGCTGCAGGAGGGCGCGCTGGCGTTTGAGTTCGGCCCGGGCGGCCTCGATCTCCACCTGCGCCGCAGCCAGCTGTGCCTGAGCGTTCGCGTGCTCCGCCAGTGTGTCTGCCTCTGCCTCGCGCAGCGGTTGCACGAGAGCGGTGACCGCCTGTGCCAGTTGGGGTCGGGTCACCGGCTCGCCCTCGCTCAGGGTCCGTGCCTGGTCGGCGGTCTGCTGGACGAGCGCGTCCAGTACCCCGGTCATGGCGGGTGTGCGTGTCCCTGCGATCGAGGCTGCCAAGTCCTTCGCTTGCCGCAGCGCCTGCTGCATGCGTTCGCTGGCATCCTGGTGCTCGCGGCCGTGCTCGTTGGCCTTTGCTTCGGCCGCGCTCACCTCGGCGGCAGCGAGCGCTGCAGCGGTCAGGGCGTTGTTGTAAGCCTTGGCCCTTTTGCTGGCCTCGCTCTTGGCGCGTTTCAGGGCCTTGCCGTCGAGCGGCGTTGGGGCGCTGAAGCCGCTGGGCACCGGCCTGGTACACACCGGGCAGGCGTCCCCCGGGGCCAGGGTGTGGCCGGCCGCGTGGGCCGCGTCGTGCCGTTGCAGCGCCGCCAGCGCATCTTGGGCCGCCTCCTGCGCTTCACGCCGGGCTACAAGCTGCTCCTGCAGGTCGGCGCTGTGCGTGCGTTGCACGTCCAACGATTCCAGCACCGCGCCTCGGGTGTGTAGGTGCACAGCCGCGGCACAGGCCTCCTGCAGCGCAGCCCGGACGGATTCTTGGACCCGGTCGGTGTCGGCACGCGCCCCAGACATGGCGCGCTCGGCGCGTATGGCGGCTTCGGCGAGCGCCTCCTGACTGTGCTCGTGCTCCTGCAGGTCCCGGCGGGCCTGCGCGGCATGCTCTTCTTCCACGCCATGCAGCAGTCGCTCCTGCTCCAACTGCCGCGCTGCGGTATCCAGCGCGGCAACACGCCCGGGCAGACCGGCCAGGACGGTGCGGGCGCCGGCCAGCGAGCTGACGGTGTGGTCGGCCTGCGCGGCGGTGTCCAGCTTTTCCTGCGCGGACTGAACGCGCAGCTGCAGTTCGTTCCCGGCTACCTCCAGTTCCTTCGTCTCGGCGTCCAGGGCTTGCTGCCGCTGCGCGAGTTCGGCCATCGAGGTGCCTGCGTCGGCGGTGGCGCGGGCGCGCAGCAGCCGTGCTGCCTTGTCCAGTTCGCTCTTGCGCTGCTTGTGCTGGGCCGCGTCGCCCTGCGCCCGGCGCAGGAGGTCCAGGCGCTCGCGTCGCCGGGACGCGGTGCCGCGGGTGCGCTCCACGTCCAGGGCAGCCTGGGTAGCGGCCGCGACCGGATCCTTCAGCAACTCCCCGCGGGCCCACGTGGCCTCGGTGACGCTCGCGCTGAGAGCCTCGATGCGTGCGAGGGTGTTTTTGCGCACACGTTCCAGTTCGTTGATGCCGAAAATGTGCCGCAGGATCCCGGCGCGGTACGCGGGAGAGGCCTTGAGGAGGGTGTCGAACTTTCCCTGACGCAGCACGACCGTGCTGACGAAGCCCTCGCAGTCCAGGCCGATGATGTGGGAGATTGCTGCGGTCACCCGGTCCTTACCATCGACCCGTTCCCGCGACGAGTCACCATCCAGCGGCTCCAGCATGGCCTTCGGCCGCTTCGTGGACTTGCGGTACAGGGTCCGCCGCACGCTCCAAGACCGGCCGTCGACGGAGAACTCGAACGCTACGCTCATCTCGTCGAGTCCAGTGCCAATCAACTCCCGGCCGCTGTCCGCGGCCCACGATGACCTGCCGTACAGGGCGAAGATGATCGCCTCGAGGAGGGTGGACTTGCCCGCGCCGGTGTCGCCCAGGATTCCGACCAGCCGTTTGCCGGTGAAGTCGATGGTGCAGGTGCCGGGGTAGCTGCGTACCCCCGACACGGTCAGTCGCCCGAGCCTCATGACGCTTTCTCCCAGAGATTATCCAGCGCGGCGCGCAGCAGTTCCTGCGCAGGCACCGGCGAGGGTTCCTCGTCGTCCATCTCGCCGAGCAGGCGGGCGAACGTGGCGGCGGTGGAGTGTGCTGTCGTCTCGCTCAGACCCGATTGAGTCAGGTAGGCGAGGAAGGCATCGGGCAGGTCAGGTTCCTCGGCCGGATCGCCGGTGAGCACGCTCTCAGCCGTCGCCTCGCGCACCGGGGCTGCATCGACGAGGATCGCGCCCGGAACGATTTCGGCGACCTTGCGGGTCAGCAGCGAACCGTCTTCCTCGTCGGTGATGGCTGCCTTGAGGAACATTCCTTCGAAGGTGTGGGCGTCGGCCCGCAGGAGGTCCAGGGTCCCCTCGAAGTAGGCGAGCCGCCGACCGCTGGTGAGGGGGCGCGGCAGGGCCCGCACCGGTCGGCCGGGGTCGGCGTCGACGACCACGACGCTCTTGATGTCTTTGTGCTCCCCGAAGTCCATCTGCAGCGGACTTCCGGCGTACCGCGCTGTGACCGCGGACGGCACCCCGTTCACCGGCTGCGGGGCGTGGATGTGCCCCAGAGCCGCGTACGAGACGACCGGCAGATCGCCGGGGGCGGTGGCGAAGGCATCGTCGGTGTCCACACCGCGTTCACTCTTCGCGGGCTTCGCGCCGGCGACGTACACGTGGGCTGCGAACAGCAGGACGTCCCGGCCCGGGTCGTACCCGTCGTGCAGCGTCTGCATCAGATCCGCCTGCAGTTCCCGCATCCCCTGTGCATAGTCGGCGGACGCTGTGGCCGACGGGGTGCTGCGCTGCCAGAACTGGTTCGGGTGCACGAACGGCATAACGGCCAGGCGCATGCGCTGGCCCCCGCAGGCGTCGAAGGTCAAGACACCTCCCTCGCGTCCGGGGCGGAAACGGTCGATGAAGTACAGGCCCCGGCCCCAGGACGGGCCGCTGACGAGGTTGAGGAACTCGAAGTACGCGGGGGAGTCGTGGTTGCCGGCGATCACCACGGTAGGGGCGATGCCGGCGAGCTCATCCAGCGCGCGCATGGCACGCAGCAGGTCCCGGGCACCCGGGCGGAAGGAGTGGAACAGGTCGCCGCTGTGGACGATCAAATCCGGCTCGCTCTCCCGGGCGATGGCCGCGATCTCGGCGAGGACGGCGTCGAAGTCCTCCTCGCGCGAGTGACGGTACAAAGAGGCGCCCAGGTGCCAGTCGGAGGTGTGGAGCAGTCTGCTCATGCGGTCATGAGTCTTTCTGGAAGCGGGGAAGCGCGCAAACCTGATACATCGTCAAATAAGTGCGCTGGATGCGGAAATGAGGCACGCGAGGTGCCTACAGCTTCAGAACAGTACACCAGTAACGATGTTCAATCGTGGAAAAGCATGGAACTGCTAGGATCCAGGGTATGCAGGGGCTCCTGGAGGAACTCGAGAAACGCATGCAGCAACTGCTGCGAGCGATGACGCAGGCGCGCCTGCAAGGCGATGACACCCAAGTTGCCGCACTCAGCGAGGACTTGAAGCGCACGCAGGCGTACTGGGCCTCGCTTGCCCTGCCGGACACTGAGGCGACGCAGACGCAACCGACCGCCGCCCCCGCCGCTGCATCCCGGCCCGCTGCTGCGGCCAGACCCGCCCGGAGCGCGCTGCCACTGCGCGAACAGGTCTGCCAGGCGCTCACCTTGCTGACCGTGCCCACGGCCCCGAAGGTGCTCAGTCAGGTCCACGAGGCGTTCTTCGCGCAACCGCTCAACACCGCCCGCCTGACGAGCCTGCGCCGCGACGAGGAGCGCTCCTACCGCGCCTCCTCCACCAACCGCACGTACTACATCTGCCCAGCCCTCACGTGCGATCTGCTCGCCCCCGCCCGTGCGCTTCTAGCCCTGAGCAACTGGCCATTGGAGCAGCGTCTGGTGGGTCCGATCACCCACCGGGTCCACTTCCTGACCGCCGCACTGCGCATTGCGGACGCCGCCGAGCAGCGCACGGACGACGACATGGCGTCAGGGCCCCTGCGGCGACTCCTGGAGCACTACAGCGGCAACATACCCGGCTACCCGGTCACCCCAGGCCACGTAAACCTGGAAGCGCTGCGCGCCGCGGCGAAGGACGAGTTGGCGGTCCACGTCCAAGACGATGCGAACACCCGCGCGGAAGCGGCCGAGCGTGCCCGCACGAAACTCGACGACGCCGACCAGATCTTCGGCCACACCCTGCATGACGCGAACCGCGCCCGCCGCACCGCGTAGCGACAGTCATCCACTTTTCGACCGCACAGCAGTGCCCGACCCTTCTGCGAGGACGCCCCGTGAACTCGCTCGATACGCGCCTTGGCACGTTGCGAGGACCAGCCCGGCCGCTGCCGCACAGTGCACGCACCCTGGCCGCTCTGACCGCCAACCCCGCCTGCGACCGCCGGTCCGTGATCGACGCAGCCGGCATCGACAAGGACGCACTCGCCACCCACCTGGGCACGCCGGGCCCCGTGCGGAAGTCTCAACTCGCCCTCAGGTTCGGCCTTGCCTTCGAGGACCGAGTCCTGGGCCGCGACCACGCCGAACTCGTACGGCTGCTGCGCGAGACCCTGGGCCTCGACCTGGCAGACGTCGCCTATGAAGACCTGAACAGGGTCGCCACCGACCAGGAGAGGTCCACACCCACGCTGCGTCACATCCGCACCCGCTCGCTCATCATCAGCGCAGCCACCGGCCTTGCGCCCCCGCGTACGGTCCTCAACCACCCGGTCCTGCGACTGCCCGTAGCCGGTCACCCCGTCTACCTGGAACCCGATGTCCTCGCCTTCCACCACGACGGCACCTTCCACGTCGTGGAGATCAAGTCCTTCCCCGTCATCCACGGGCAGGCCGATCCCGTCAGCGTCAACGCGGCTCTGACCCAGGCCGCCGCCTACATCCTGGCCCTGCGCGACATCCTCGCCGACGAAGGCCTCTCACCCGAGTGCGTGAGCGACGACATCGTCCTGATCAACCCGCTCAACTTTACCCAGCGCCCCACGGCCACCCGCCAAAGTGCACGCCGACAGGTCAACTCCCTGCGTTTCCACCTCGACCGACTGCGCCGCCTGCCCGAACTACTGGACCACCTTCCGACCGGCACCAGCCTCGATCTTGCCCCGGACCCGGAGGGAAAGCCGACCCGCCCACGCCGCGACCTCGCCGCCTCGCTGGCCCGCCTGCCCGCCCATTACACGCCCCGCTGCCGCCACCATTGCGACCTGGCTGTCTACTGCCGCGACGAGGCCCGCTCCCGCAACCGCACCGAAGCGCTGGGCACCGCTGTCCGAGAGGACATCGCTGGAATCACCACCACCACGACCGCCCTCGCCCTGGTCGACGGCCACATCCACCCCTCTGACGCCCAAGAGGACATCACTCGAGCCCTGCGCCACGCGCAACGCCTCTACGACGACCTCCAGGCCGGCAGCGCATGAGCCTGCTCGCCTCCTTGCTGCGGCTGCGCGCCGACGCATCCGGCCATGCCATCCGCACCAGCCATGTGCGCCATCTGCACCTCAGCGATCAGCCCCTGATGATGCTGCCTTTGAAGCGCACCGGCCCCGCGGCACGCCCCTTGGCCGTCATGCTCGGCACCAGCCCGCTGCGGCCGCGTCTGCTGATCGCACCGCCCTCGGGTAGCACAGCCACCATGCTCACGGCCCTGGCCAAGGCCGTGATCGGGCACGTTGCCTCCCATCACCGCGCCAAGGAGTACCTGCCCGCCACCGCCACCCGGCCAGAACGCGCACGCTACCTCGACGCACCCCAACTTGTAGTCCCCAACCAGCAGGCCGTGCGATTCCTGAGGACGCTGGCATCGGGCCTGCGGCTGCGCCGACTCGACGACCAGAGCCCGTCAGCGAACTCCATCCGGCTCCTGGGCCAGTGGCTTACCCACTTCACCGACCGTGCCCAGATACCCGGTTCAGCCGCCCTCGTTTCCCTGACCGACCTGCTGGTCATGCACTGGATCACCGGGCAGAGCCCACAGGACGACGACCTGGCCACTCTTCTAGCGTGGATCTACCCCCCTTTCGGCAGCACCGACGGACGCGACGCCGCTCGCCACGCCGAAGCCCCAGATACCTACCGCGGCGCCGGACCGGACACCGACGCCGCGTTCGACAACGAGAAACTGACGCCCCTGGTCGACGCCTACGCCCGCGACCCCACTCCCGCCCTGCAGGAACTCGAAAAGCTCCTGGCCGCCTACCTGCAACCCACCTGGGACCGTCTGTGGCAGGCCTACGCACTGCTGCAGGCCATCCCGCCAACCGCGAGCGCAGGCCGCCGCTGGGCCGCCGAACGAGCTGAATTCACCGACCACACCACCCACCTCGACCAGGACGGCCGCCCGCGACCCGCCCGCGACCAGGCCGTGTCCGCCGCCATCAGTCTGGAACGCAGGGAAGCCGCGAGAGCCGCCTTCAACGCCGACCGCGCCCTGGAAGACCCGTTCGTGCGCGTCGAACTGCGCACCACCGGCGACGCAGTCGGCGGGACCGTCATCGCCGTTGACGACCAGCACACCATCTGCGGACCCGGCGGCCGGGATATGTGGCGTCCGAGGATCACCTTGTCCACACAAGACCCCGTCCACCTGGAGCCCGGCCGACTGCTCACCAGCCACCTGCACCGCACCGCCCGCTACCAGGTCCGCGGCCTCATCGCCGGGCCCGTCGACACGCTCGTGGAGCTGGAGATCACCGCCGGCATGGGCACCGTCGACCGCCCCAACCACACGGTCCTGCCCAGCGCCGGCGCCTTCCTCGTGCTCACCGCCGCCCCAGAGCACTTCCGCATGCCAGCCTTCCCCTCACGCGACCAGACACCCTGGACCCATGGAGGGCCGCCCCCCGAACATCTAGGCGACGGCGACGGCAGCCAGGAGGAGCAATGACCTGCCCGAATCATCAGCAGGAACCCTCGGCAGACCCCGCCACCCGCACAATCCTGGACCAGCTTGCCACCCTTACCCACCACGGGATGGTCGTAGACGCCCCACCCGGCGCCGGCAAGACCACCTTGGTCGCCGAGGCCGCCTGCGCTCTGGCCCACCCCGGAGCCCCCTGCGCCGTCTTCACCCAGACCAACGCCCAAGCCGACGAACTCGTCCGCCGCCTCACCCGTCTCGATCCCCACCTGTCAGTCGCCCGACTCGCCTCCTCGCAGTACGCGGTGCCCGACAGCCTGCTCACGCGACCCCGCGTGCAGGTCAGCACCCGCGTCCAAAACCTCACCACAGCCCACGTCATCGTGGGCACCGCCATGAAATGGGCCACGGTCACAGACCGCCACTGGCCATGGGCGATCGTCGACGAGGCCTATCAGATGCGATCCAGCACACTCCTGCGCACCGCCGGACATTTCGACCAGATCCTGTTCGTCGGGGACCCCGGGCAACTCGACCCGTTCTCACAAACCGACACCTCGGACTGGAGAGGCCTGCCCCACCACCCCGTTACCAGCGCGGCCGCCGTCGTCCTGGACCACAACCCCGACCTTCCCGTCCACTCCCTACCCGTGTCCTGGCGCCTGCCCCCGTCGGCCGTACCTCTGATCAGCAAAGCCTTCTACCCCTCCACCACCTTCCGCGCCGGAACCACCCAGGCCCAGCGCACCCTCGCCCTCACCATCCGCGCCATCAAGCGCACACCCCTCGACGAGGCCATCGAACACGCCGCCCACACCGGCTGGGCACTGCTCGAGCTACCCGCCCGCTACACCCACCGCATCGACCTTGAAGCCCTCCACACGGTCCTCGGCCTCGCTGAACGACTCCTGCTCCGAGGCGCCACCACGACCTGCGAACGCGACCCCGAAAGCAAGACATTGACCGCCGCCGACATCGCCATCGGCACCGCCCACAGCCTCCAGGCCGAACACCTGCGCTCCCTCCAGGCCCAGCACTACCCCCGACTGCACGGCATCACCATCGACACCGCTAACCGACTCCAGGGCCATGAGTGCGCCGTCACCCTGGTCCTGCACCCCCTCTCCGGCCGTATGGACGCCTCCGCCTTCCACCTCGAAGCCGGCCGCCTGTGCGTCCTGACCTCCCGCCACCGCCACGCCTGCATCGTTGTCGCCCGCGCCGGCATCACCGACATCCTCGATACCCACCCCGGTGACGAACCGGTCGACCTGGGCACGCCTCCCAAAAGCCCTGACGGATGGGAGGCCAACCACATCGTCCTCGAGCACCTGGCCGACCACACCATTCGGTCCTGACCACTCACCAGAGTCGATCCCCACGCCGGCAGGGACGGTAGCCTGATCGCACCCCTCGCCCACGATGGGGTACGGGCCGTCACGCCGGGCCACGACATCCCGGACGTACGTAGCCCGCAGGACCGGCCACACCAGGAGGGACCGTCCCCTTCAACAGAGGAGTCGGCCCGCAGGCGACCAGGACGGGCCAGGGAGGGCTTCAAGCCATGGCGGGGACAACTGGCGATGAGAAACGGCCCAGCCGCGCGCACAACGGCCCTTCCCGCGCAGCCGAATCCGGTGCGCTGATGGTGCTCCAACTGGCCGAGAGACTGCCCGACCTTGAGGACGTGCGAGAAGTCGGCGCCAACGACCGCTCCGACCTGACACAGACCGAGCAAGGACAGCTGCAGCGGACCGAGGAGGTCATCGCCGACGCCGTCGCGGCGGGGGACACCGCGTTGTGGGTGATCGCACAGGCAGTGGAGTGTGCCGCCAGGGGCCGCTGGTGGCGCACCACCCATGACAGCCTCACCGCGTATGCGGAGGAAACAGTGGGACGCTCCGCCGTCTACATCCGCCAGCTGCGCATGAACGCACCGCTCGCCCTAGAGACAGCACGCAGAACCGGCACCGTCCCCAAGCCATCGCAAATAAAGGCCACCAGGAAAACCGAGCAGCGTCACGGCTTGGACGCTGCCGTGACGCTCTACGAGGCCGTGCGCGACATCGCGGCGGAAATGGGGGGCGAGACTACCGCACGGGGCCTGACAGCCGTCCACAACAGCCTTCCTGAGCAACTACCGGAACAAGGTGACGACCGAAGAGCGATCATCGAGCAGGCCGCCCGCCATGCGTTCGCCCCCCAGCCCAGCGACCCGGATCGCGGGCCGCAGAAACCCAAACCGCGGTTGGCCGGCCACTGGCAGATCCGCCTCCCGGAATCCGAAACAGAATCGATCGGGAGCGCTTCAATCGCGCCCGCCAGTGCCGACACCGAACCCCACCTGCAGGCCGCCACCCAACACACTGCCGTCACTACCCCCCACCACATGCGCACCCTCGAAGAAGCCCTCGCCGCCCTCGCCACCATCGACGAACAGCTGACCAGCGAGCTCTACACCCAAGCCGCCATCGATCCGACACATACACAGGACTATGAGCGGGTCCGGCAGCACATCATCATCAGGGCCGCCGCCATCCGAGCCAAAGCGCTGCGTGCACCCAAAACCTGACACTGCAACAGCTGTCAAATGCGCCCTCACCAGCGCATTCCAAGGGCGCCCTGCGCTGCGTGCTGCTCACGAGACAGTTTCACGGCTCGCTGGCGCACGTTATCCGCACGCCGAGGTGAGCCCCTGCACCAACCAGATGATCCCCTCATGGTCCGGACTGCGGCGCCACAGGGCCAGCAGATGCGAGCGGACAAGATGGTCGAGTAGGTCAGGCAATTGCTGAGGTGGTTGCCCGCACAGGCGACTGAGGGGGCCGATTTCGGCATCTCCCGTGGCAGCGGTGGTATGTGCAGCCAGGGCGAGCGCGGTGAGCCGCAGGACCGGCGGCAGGCCGCCGGCTGCTTCCAGCGGGGCGGGGCGCAGCGCCCACTCGGCGGCCCGTGTGCGCGCGGCGCGGCCGGGAGCCTGGGCGAGGACGGTGGCGTCGAGCAATCGCACGGTGAGGGGGTCGGCCTTCCTGCTCACGCGATGCAGCCAGCCGGCGTGTTCCAGTTCGTGCCACAGCTCCATGCGGCCGTGCAGGCGCATGCTCCGCAAGAATCCGCCGGGCAGGCGAACCTGTCCGCGGGTGTCGGCGCGCAGCGCGCATTGCAGGGCCAGCAGCCGGGCGGCGGGGGAGGTGAAGCAGGGGAGTGCCGCGGCGAGGTAGGTGAGCATCTCCCGCACCCGGCGCTGCTCGGCCGGCCCGTACGGCGACGAGGCGCAGCCGGCGGCCGGAGCACCCAGCACCGTCCGGGGGGTAGGGGAGGGCAGGGTCGACGGTACGACTGCGGTATGGCTCGTCGCCGCCACGCAGGCAGCGCAGGCGTCCGCCAGCCGCCACGACCGGCCGCTGCGCTCGCAGGTCAAGGCGAGGAGCACGGGCCCGGAGCAGCCGCGGTGGCGGGTGTGCCAGTGACAGCCGCGGGCCCGGCACTGGCAGGTGCGCAGATGCCCGGGGAGCACGTCGGTGCGGGCGTGGCTGGCCAAGTGGGTCAGGGCGGCCGACCGTGCGGAGGTGGCCCGCAGGGGACGACCGGACGCGCAGCGCGAGCAGGCCAGCGACAGACCACCCGGATGGTGGCGCAGTTCCACGGTCCACATCCGCTGCAGCGTGGGACACGTGTCGGCAAGCAGCATCGGCTCGTTTTCCTCCCCATCGAATCCGTCATACCGGCGAAGCGGCGTAAAGCCTCCCCTGAGCGGGAGCCGGGCGCACCGTAGTGCAGGCTTCTGCACCTACGCAGAAGCAGTAGCCCGCCGCCTCACCTCCACCGATAGTGCAGAAGTCTGCACTGACAGGGCAGGTATCTGCACCGTCGGATGGTGGGGTGAGCACCCCTCCGCCCGACCCCGACCTCACCGCGCTGCGCATCACGCTCGCGCAAGCGAGGAGCACGCGCGGATGGACCTTCGACGAACTCGCCGAACGCAGTGGCCTGGCCCGGCGCACCCTCATCGACCTTGAACACGGCCGCACCACCGGAAGTCTCACCACCTGGCACGCCCTCGCCCACGCCTTCGACGTCCCCATCGAGCACCTGCTGGGCCCGCTGTGCGAGAACCACACCCCGCCCGGCCGGCGAGGCGCCTGATACTCGGATCCCGCCCAGCGTGAGGCGGCGGCAAATCACCCGAACGGACGGGCCGGTATCGAACAACTGGGCACATGTGCGCTCGCGTGTTCGATCACGCTGGGCCGTTACAGGGACCCCGCCCTGCCACATTGCCGGTTGCCGTCCGCTGCCTGGCACCGTCCGGGCCATGTGCCCTACGACCGCTTCCGCCGACCGACACTGGGACGGCAGCCCACACACCACCCGGCGCCGCCGTCCGCTACGGGTGGCCGCCACCAGCCCCAGCCGCCTGCTGCGCGCCGGCCAGACCAGCCGTTGCCGCCGCTGCGGCAACCGCATCGACCTCCACCAGCGCACGAATCAGCGATCCATCGCTCTGCACCACGCCGAACTGAGCACCCCGCACGTTCCTGAACGATGCCGCTGGCACCTCAGCAGCGGCATCGCCTACCCGCACGGCGACGCCAGTGCCTGGTGCCGTATCCCGCACGCCGTGCTCTGCCCGGCCCGCACACCCGCCTGCCCCCTCGGTCCCCACCTCGAGGCGCTCCGCCGCGAACTCGCCGTCCGCACCCGCCGCATGACCGACACCGGCGCCTTCACCCCCGCCGCCCCGCCACGCAGCACCCAACCGAGCGCCGGTGCCGGCAGCCCTGCCCGCCCCATCGCTCAGATGCTGCTGGGCTACTACCTCGCCGAAGGCCCAGTCGAGAACCTGCGCTGCGTGGCCCAGACCCGCCACCGCCGCCGCTGCACCCGCCTCGTCCTCGACCCCACCTCACCGGCCGGCACCTGGAGACTGCTACCCACCAGGCCCGCCCACGGCCAACACACCCAGCCCGACACGCAGGCAGCCGTCTACGACCTGAGCCATCTCCCCTACAGCGAACAGCTCCGCTGGCGCACCCAGCGCTGCCCCCAACACGCCACCACCCCGGGCGCCGCCGATCTCGCCCTGGCCGGATGGCAGCCCTTCGACCCCCTCCTGCACGCCGCACACATCCACACCCACCTGCCCCAGCCCCCGGCTCGCCGCCGCGAAGGCCGGTGACCATGCCGCACCACGCCCTGGAAATCCTGCTGACCCGGCCCCTGACGGCGACGGAACTCCGCAACACCGCCCGCACGTGGCCGCTCGCAGCCAACCACGACGCCACCCGCCTCATGGCCCTCGCGGGCGGCGCAACCCCACAACAGGCCGCCCACCGCCTGCGCCGGCGACTCACCGCCCAGCTGCCCATCGACGTGATCACCACCCACTACCCGGACACGCTCGGGCGCGTCCTGCTCAACCTCACCCTCCCGCCCGCTCTCCACGCCGCCCTGGAACGGGATGCCCGCCACACGCACCACAGCCCCGAACACTTCCTACAAGAGGCTCTCCACCGCGCCCTGGCCGAGCACGCCGACCGAGAAGCCGAGCGCCTGGAGGAGGCCGTACGCCGGCTGCTCGCCCATGCCGCCCCCGCCCACCTGCTGTCCGCCGTCGGACATGCCCTCGCCCGCCCCGTGAAGGAACCCGCGCCATGAACCCGACCGACGAACAGACGGCCGCAGCCGACGCCTTCCACGCCGGCGACCACCTCGCCCTGCAGGCCGGCGCCGGTACCGGCAAGACCACCACCCTGGCCCTGCTCGCCCACACCACCCAGCGCCGCGGCCGCTACCTCGCCTACAACCGCGCCATCGCTCAGGACGCGCGCACCCGCTTCCCGGCAAACGTGCTCTGCAAAACCGCCCACTCCCTCGCCTACGCCGCCGTCGGCCACCGCTACACCCGCCGCCTCGGCGCGCCCCGCCGCCCGGCCTGGCAGACCGGACAGGCCCTGGGCGTCACCCGCAACGTCCGTATCGGCGAACGCGAACTGTCCCCCAAAGCCCTCTCGAACGCCGTCCTGCGGACCGTCACCCAGTTCTGCCACACCGCCGACCCCCACATCACCCGCCGCCACGTACCACGCCTGCGCGGACTGGAAGACCACGATCTGCACACCCAGCTCGCCGACCACATCGTGCCCTTCGCTCGCAAAGCCTGGCGCGACCTGCAAAACCCCGACGACGGCTGCGTCCGCTTCGACCACGACCACTACCTGAAGATCTGGGCCCTCACCCAGCCCACTATCGACGCCGACTTCCTCCTGCTCGACGAAGCGCAGGACACCAACCCCGTCGTCGAACACGTCTTCCTCAACCAACGCGACCACGCCCAACTGGTCATGGTCGGCGACTCCGCCCAGGCCATCTACCAATGGCGCGGCGCCAAAGACGTCATGACCGGCTTCGACGGCACCCACCTCGCCCTGTCACAATCCTTCCGCTTCGGACCCCACCTCGCCGAAGAAGCCAACCGCTGGCTCCACCTCGCCGACGCCCCCATTCGCCTCACCGGCGCCCCCACCGTGCCCACCGAACTCGGCACCGTCGACCAGCCCGACGCCGTCCTGTGCCGCACCAACGTCGGCGCCATGACACAGGTCATGAAACTCCTGGCCGCCGGAGCCCGCACCGCGCTGACCGGGGGAGGAGACAGCCTGCGCACCCTCGCCCAAGCCGCCCGCGACCTCAAAGAAGGCCGCCGCACCAGCCACCCAGAACTCATCTTGTTCCCCACCTGGGGTGCCCTCCAGGACTACGCTGCCCACGACCCCGCCGGACGCGACCTGCAACCCCTCGTCGACCTCGTCGACACCCACGGCACCGCGGCCATCCTCGCCGCCCTCGCCCACCTCACCCCCGAAACCCACGCCCACGTCACCGTCTCCACCGCCCACAAAGCCAAAGGCCGCGAATGGGCCCGCGTCAAAATCGCCGACGACTTCGCCCCACCCCTCGAGAGAGACGCCCCACACGAGGCCGGCCACGCCGAGTCCCCGCCCATCGACGACAGCGAAGCCCGCCTCGCCTACGTAGCTGTCACCCGTACCCGCACCCGACTGGATCTCGGCGGCCTGTCCTGGATCAACGACCATCCGAGCGGGTCTGTGTAGCAAACAGTGGGACTCGTGAACCGTACCGGGTTCGGTAGAGACTTCAGTTATTGTTTGTGACCTGGGGTTTCGTGGTCGTGAGGTAGTGGTTGTTCTCGTATTCGACCGGTGGAATGTGGCCTATTTCACCGTGGAGCCGGCGG
>NZ_JAGIQL010000056.1 GCF_017813245.1 Streptomyces montanisoli | reverse complement strand
ACGAATCAGATGACGGGGTCGAGCGCGGCCGAACAGGAGAGGACCGCGCCGAGCACCCCGGTGAGTCTCGCGGCCGCACGGCGCGCGGTACGGGTGACCGGCACGCCGGCGCCGCCTGTCGCGGGCGGGGTGTACGTCGCGTCCCTGAGCCCCGCTGCCAACATCGCCGTCGGCCCGCGCACCCCCTGGGGTGTCGGCCCCGAGCTGGCGAAGCTGCTGCCGGGCACCGAGCACTCCGCGTACACCGAGGACTCGTACAGCACCGGGACGGTGCTGGCCGCCGCCGGCGAGCGGCCGCTCGCCGTGGCCGTACGGGACGCGCACCGCCACCCCTGGATGGTGCGGGCGCTGGACGAACTGGTCGCGGCGCGGCCCGGCACGACGGTCGTCGAGATGGGGCTCGACCGGTCGAGCCCCAGGGGCGCCGTGTACATCGCCACGTGCGGCGCCGCCCGGGTGTGCGGTCAGGCGGCGGCGGAGGCGATCGCCGGGCGCGCCCTCTGAGAAGCGTTCACACGAACGTACGGACAGCGCGACGGTGCCGGGCGGGCCTTGGGGGGCCCGCCCGGCACCGTCGTGTGCGCGTGCTTCCTCAGCGGCCGCTCTACAGGCCCTGCCTACAGGCCCTGCCAGTCGGGCTTGGCCGCGTACGTGGCGCGGAAGTAGTCCGCCAGCTTCAGCTTGGACGCGGCCGCCTCGTCCACCACGACCGTGGCGTGCGGGTGCAGCTGCAGCGCGGAGGCGGGCACCACGGAGGCGACGGGCCCCTCCACGGCGAGCGCGACCGCGTCCGCCTTGTTCTCGCCCGTCGCGAGCAGCACGAGGTGCCTGGCCTCCAGGATCGTCCCGATGCCCTGGGTGATGACATGGCGGGGGACCTGCTCGATGTCGCCGCCGAAGAAGCGCGCGTTGTCGACCCGCGTCTGCTCGGTCAGCGTCTTGATCCGCGTACGGGACGCGAGCGAGGAGCACGGCTCGTTGAAGCCGATGTGCCCGTCGGTGCCTATCCCGAGGAGTTGCAGGTCCACACCGCCCGCCGCGGCCAGGGCGCGGTCGTAGGCGAGGCACGCGGCCCGCACGTCGGCTGCGCTGCCGTCGGGGCCCATGAAGGAGTCCCGGCCGAGCCCGAGGGGCTCCACGACCTCGCGCAGCACCACCGAGCGGTAGGACTCGGGGTGGCCCGTGGGCAGCCCCACGTACTCGTCGAGCTGGGCTATCCGCGCCGACGACACGTCGACCTCGCCCGCCTCGACCTTCGCCGTCAGCGCCCGGTAGACGGGCCCGGGCGTCGAGCCCGTGGCGACGCCCAGCAGGGCGGACGGCGCGGCGCGCAGCAGCGCGGCGATGCTCTGTGCGACGACCTCGCCGCCGGCGGCGGCGTCTTCGACGATGACGACTTCCACGCTCTCCCTGCCCATCCACGTTGCCGGGTCATAGCTGCCGGGTCGTACCAGGTCCACTATGTGGTATAGACCAATTTATCAGACCGGTACGCGCCGCCGGATGGCGGGACCGCTTCCGCACGTGGTCGACTGGAGGAACACGAGACGGCGTGGAGGCGGGACATGTCGCAGAGCGAGCAACCCGGCGTGATCATGGCCGGGGAGATGGCGGAGCAGCCGGCGGTGCTGGCCCGGATCCTGGCCGAGGGCGCCGCGAGCATCCGGGAGACCGCGGCGGCGATCGCCGCGCGGCACCCCAGGTTCGTGCTGCTGTCCGCCCGGGGCACGTCCGACAACGCGGCGCTGTACGCCAAGTACCTGCTGGAGATCAGGCGCGGTATGCCCTGCGGCCTGGCCTCGATGTCAACCATCACCGCCTACGGGGCGCGCCAGGACCTCAGCGACGTCCTCGTGATCACGGTCAGCCAGTCGGGCGGCTCACCCGACCTGGTGGCCTCGGCCCGCGCCGCCCGCGAGGCCGGAGCGCTCACCCTCGCCGTCACCAACAGCCCCGACTCGCCGCTCGCCGCCGTCTGCGAGTTCCACATCGACGTGCTCGCGGGCCCCGAGAAGGCGCTGCCCGCGACCAAGACGTACACCGCGACCCTGCTCGCCCTCTACCTCTTCGTGGAGGGTCTCGGCGGCGGTGACGGCGCCGCCGCCGCGGGCCTGCCGGGTCTCGCGGAGCGCGTACTCGCACGCGGGGACGAGGTGCGCGAGCTCGCCGCCAGGTACCGCTTCGCCGAGCGCATGGTGATCACCTCGCGCGGCTACGGCTACCCCACGGCCAAGGAGGCCGCGCTCAAGCTCATGGAGACGAGCTACATCCCAGCCCTGTCCTACTCGGGCGCCGACCTCCTGCACGGCCCGCTCGCCATGGTCGACAACATCTCGCCGGTGATCGCCGTCGTCCCCGACGGCAAGGGCGGCGAGGTGCTGCGCCCGGTCCTCGAACGGCTGCGGGGCAGGGGCGCCGACCTGTTCGTCGTCGGCCCCGCCGCCGAGGTCGCCGCCGCGTCCGCGGGGTTCGTCCTGCCGACGGAGGGCGTGGCGGAGGAGGTCCAGCCGGTCCTGGAGATCCTGCCGCTGCAACTACTCGCGTACGAGGTGACGATCGCGCGCGGCCAGGACCCGGACGCGCCGCGCGCGCTGGCGAAGGTCACCGAGACGCGGTGACGCGATCGGCGCCATCGGTGCGGTCGGTGCGGCCGGCGCGATCGAGGTGGGCGCGGAGGAACGCGCCGACCTCGTCAAGGGCCGCCGCTCCCTCGTCGAGTACGGTGGCGAACCCCTGGAAGACGTGCGGAGCACCGGGGAACGTGTGCAGGGTGACCTCCACGTCGTCGCCCGCGGCCTTCGCGGCCAGCCGGACGGCGTCGTCGAGCAGCACCTCGTACGTCCCGGCCTGGACGAGCAGCGGGGGCAGGCCGCGCAGGTCGGCGAAGAGGGGACTGGCGAGGGGGGATCGGGGGTCCGCGCCGGCGAGGTAGTCACCGGCGCGGGCGGAGAGCGCCTGCCGGGTCAGGGCCGGGTCGAGGGCGGCACGCGTCTCGTGGCTGCGTCCCGACTGGGTGAGGTCCACCCACGGGGAGAGGACGGCGGCCGCCGCGGGGCGGGGCAGCCCGGCCTCCCTGATCGCGACCAGCAGGGCCAGCGCGAGCCCGCCGCCCGCCGACTCGCCGCTGACGGCGATCTCCGCGGCGGGGACGCCGTGGTCGAGCAGCCCGCGGTAGGCCGCGAGCGCGTCGTCGACCGCGGCGGGGAACGGGTTCTCCGGCGCGAGGCGGTAGTCCACGGTGTGGACGGTCGCTTCGGAGCGGCGGGCCACGTCGGCCGCCAGGTTGACACTCGCCGCGGCGGATCCGAGCGCGTAGCCGCCGCCGTGGAAGTACAGCACCGCTCCCCGCGCCTCGCCGCCACCCGCGCTGACCTCGATGGCGGGGACGCCGCCGAGCTCGGCGGCCGTGGTGCGGACGTCATCGAGGACGGGGTGGGCGGCCATCATCTCGTCGAAGACGACGCGCATCTTGTGCGGGTCACCGCCCATGTCGAGCGGTGAGGTGCGGAGCAGATCGATGACCGCGTCGAGCTGGGAGTCGGGCATGGTGGTTTCTCCTTTGTTGAGGGATCAGGCGTGGCGCAGTTGCAGGACCTCGCCGAAGCCCATGCGCTGTACGAAGTCCGTGCGTGCCTCGGTCACGGCGGCGCTCGCCTCTTCGACGTTCGAGTCCGTGAGGTCGACGACGCTGCGGAAGGGGCGCTCGCCGTAGGGGAGGGCGAGGATCCGGGTGATCTCGTCGGCGACGACGACGGGATCGGCGTCGGTGCCGGGCGGGAACAGGCTCTCGGTGGCCGCCTCGTTGCGAGCGACCAGGGGGTCAAGGGCCGCGTACGCCTCGGCGACTGCGGTGTCGGAGGCGCGCCCTGCCTTGGGGAAGTGATCGGTGCCCTGCGTGAAGGCGCCGGGCATGACGATCACGGTCTCGATGCCGAGCTGGGAGACCTCGTAGGACGTGACCAGGGCGAGCGAGTCCATGGCGGCCTTGGAGACGACATAGGGGCCGAGGAAGGGCGGGGTGGTGACGGGGATGGTGCTGCCGACGTAGAGCAGGGTGCCGCGGCCGCGCCCCCGCAGGTACGGCAGGACGGCGCGGTTGAGCCGCTGCACGCCCAGGGCGTTGACGTCGATGAGGTGGGCGATCTCCTCGGCGGTGAACGCCTCCACGTAGCCGACCAGCAGGTGGCCGGCGTTGTGTATTACCACGTCGAGCTCGCCGCCGTCGGCGGTCACCTCGCGGACGGCCGCGTCGGCCGACTCCTGGGACGTGACGTCGAGTTCGACGACGCGGATGTCGGCGCCCTCCGTGGTGGCGAGGTCGCGCAGCTCCTGGGCGCGGGGTGCGTTGCGGCCCTCGGGGGCGCGCATCGTGGCGTAGACGCGGTGCCCGGCGCGGGCGAGCGCCTTGGCGGTCAGGTTGCCTATGCCGGTGGCGGCGCCGGTGATGAGGACAGTGGACATGGGTTCTCTCTTGGTGTGTGGATATGTCGATGTGTGAGCGTGGTGAACGGCCGCCTTGCGGTCAGGCGATGCCGCCGTTGGCGAAGAGGACCTGGCCGTTGATCCAGCGGCCGTCCGGGCCGGCCAGGAAGGCGACGGCACCGGCGATGTCCTCGGGCGTGCCGAGCCGCCCGAGCGGGGAGGCGGCGCCCAGCCGCTCGATCAGCTCCGGGCTCTTGCCGTCCAGGAAGAGCGGGGTCGCCGTCGGCCCGGGGGCCACTGCGTTGACGGTGACGTCACGGCCGCGCAGCTCGCGGGCGAGTACCAGGGTCATGGCCTCGACGGCGCCCTTGGTCGCCGCATAGGCCGCGTACGTCGGCTGCTGGAGCCGGGTGATGGAAGTGGAGAAGTTGACCAGCGCGCCGCCGGGGCGCAGCCGCCGCGCGGCGAGCTGCGAGACGACGAACGTGCCGCGCACGTTGACGCGGTGCATCCGGTCGAAGGCGTCGAGTGCCGTCTCGGTCACGGGCGCGAGGAGCATGATCCCCGCGGTGTTGACCACCACGTCCACCCCGCCGAAGCGTTCCTCGGCGGCGTCGAACAGTGCCGTCATCGCCGTCTCGTCCGCGACGTCACCGGGCAGGGCGACGGCCTGGCCGCCGGCCTCCAGGATCGAGTCGACGACCTGCTGTGCGCGCTCGGCGCTGCCCGAGTAGTGCACGACGACCGCCGTGCCCCGCGCGGCCAGCGTCCTGGCGACCGCGCCGCCGATTCCGCCCGAGCCCCCGGTCACGATCGCCACGCGGGTCGCGGACTGCTGGTCGGTGGTCATGGTGACCCCTCTCTCGTTCTTTGTGGACGATGAGTACATTAGCAGTATGTAGACCAGTCGTCCATATGTATGTGGTCGGCGAGTCCATATAATTGCCGGCGAGCCGCACGGAGACCGTGCGGGACGAGGAGGAGACATGGAGCGGACAGACGCAGGGGAGCCGGGCCAGGGGCCGGGCCGGCTCAAGCCGGGACGCGGGCGGCGCAAGGCGGAGGACGTGCGGCACGCGACCCTGACCGCGGCGGCCGAACTGCTGCTCGCCGAGGGCGTCCACGCCCTGACCTTCTCGAAGGTCGCCACCCGCGCGGGCGTCAGCAAGATGACGCTGTACAAGTGGTGGCCCTCGCCCGGGGCCCTGGCCTTCGACGCCTACTTCAACGCCTTCCAGGCCACCCTCGCCTTTCCCGACACGGGCGACATAAGGCGTGATCTGACCGCGCAGCTCAACTCGTTCGTCGACCTGCTGAACCGCAACGCCCCCGTCATCGCCGGGATCATCGGGGCGGCGCAGGGCGACGCCGACCTGGCGGAGGCGCTCTCGACGCACTACGTCACGCACCGCCGCGCGCTCGCCGTGGAACGTCTCACGCTCGCGCAGCAGGCGGGCCAGGTACGCGCCGACGCGCATCTGGAGGCAATCGTCGACCAGCTCTGGGGCGCCGTCTACCACCGGCTGCTGATGCCCGCGCTGCCGATGACGCCGGAGTTCGTCGACGAGCTGATCGCCAACCTCTTTCATGGGATCGCCGTCCCGGAGGCCGGGAAACCGGCGACGTGAGCCGCGTGCGGATCCCTGGACAGCGCCAAATGGTCTAGTCCACAATGGAACGGCAGAGCGTCCGTCCTTCACCGCACAGAAGGGCGGCACGCGGTGCCTGCGCTCTCTGCCCTGACCGCGCCGGCACCCGGACACGGCCGCGGGCCCGCACACCCCCGGCCGTGGTGATCCCGGGCTGCGGTGCCAGGCGGGCTGAGGGTCCCGCTCGGTGCCGCGGCCCGCGGGTACTCTCGCGGTGTGCCCTCCATGAACGATCTCGTACGGCAGCACTCCGCGCTCGACGAGTCCGACCTCGAATGGCTGCACCTCCTCGTCTCCGAGTGGCAGCTGCTGTCCGACCTCTCCTTCGCCGACCTCGTGCTGTGGGTTCCCACGCGCGACGGCACCCGCTACGTGTCCGTCGCGCAGATGCGCCCCAACACGGGCCCCACCTCGTACCAGGACGACATGGTCGGGCACCTCGTGCCGCGCGGCCGCAGGCCGCTGCTCGACGCGGCGCTCGACGAGGGCAGGATCGTGCGCGAGGGCGACCCCGAGTGGCGCGAGGAGGTGCCGGTCAGGGTCGAGTCCATCCCCGTGCGCCGGGACGGCCGGGTGCTCGGCGTGATCGCGCGCAACACCAACCTGCTGACCGTGCGCACGCCGAGCAGGCTGGAGCTCACCTACCTCCAGTCGGCGTCCGACCTCGCGCAGATGATCGCCGCAGGATCGTTTCCCTTCCCCGGCGAGCAGACCGACATGGACGCGTCACCGCGCGTCGGCGACGGGCTGATCAGGCTGGACGCCGACGGGGTCGTCCAGTACGCGAGCCCCAACGCGCTGTCCGCGTACCACAGGCTGGGACTGGCGTCCGACCTGGTGGGACAGCACCTGGGCCAGACCACCGACGAGCTCGCGCCCGTACGCGGCCCGGTGGACGAGGCGCTCGTCAAACTCGCCAGCGGCTACGCCCCGCGCCAGACCGAGGTGGAGAGCGCCGTCGGCGTGATCCAGCTGCGCGCCATCCCCCTCAAGCCGAAGGGCGACCGGATCGGCTCGCTCGTCCTGCTCCGCGACGTGACGGAACTGCGACGCCGCGAGCAGGAGTTGATGACCAAGGACGCCACCATCCGGGAGATCCACCACCGGGTGAAGAACAACCTCCAGACGGTGGCCGCCCTGCTCAGGCTCCAGTCGCGGCGCATCGACTCCGACCACGGCAGGGCAGCGCTCAACGAGGCGGTGCGGCGCGTGGGCTCGATCGCCATCGTCCACGAGACGCTGTCCCAGAACCTGGACGAGCGGGTGGAGTTCGACGAGATCGCCGACCGCGTCCTCGCGATGGTGGCCGAACTCTCACCCGCCGGCGCGGTCACCTGCCGGCGTACGGGACGGTTCGGCATCCTCGACGCCGATGTCGCCACCCCGCTCGCGATGGTGCTCACGGAGGTGCTGCAGAACGCGCTCGAGCACGCCTTCGGGCCGGGGGAGCGGGGCAGGGTCGAGGTGAGCGCGGTGCGCGGCGAGGGCCCGGCCGGGGCGCGGCGCGGCGGCGTGCGCCACGGGGAGCGGTCCGGGGGCAGGCTGCTGATCACCGTGCGGGACGACGGGCGGGGGCTGCCGCCGGGTTTCGACCCGAAGCGGGCGGGCAATCTCGGGCTGCAGATCGTGCGGACTCTCATCGAGGGGGAGTTGGGCGGCACGTTCGACATGGTGCGCGCGCCTGAGGGCGGGACCCAGGTCGTGCTGGACATACCGGTGGCGGCGCCGAAGTAGCCCGGGGGCGCACAGGTGCGTCGCGGCCCGGTGATGACGGGCGGTCATGTCACGGACGGTCACACCGCGGGTGCGCCCGTCCACCGGCGAGCGCGGACAGGCGTACGGGCGACGTGCGCACGTGCGGACAGCAAAAGGCCCCGGACCGGTGTTCCGGTCCGGGGCTCTGCTCGAAGCTCACGATGAGATGCGCATCGGGGGTACTGCGCGCTGCTTTTCGGGGGCGGGGGTTGTGTGCGTACGCGGTGTACGCTCCGCCGGCCTCGGGCTCGTGGCAGGGGGCTTTCAGGCGCTGGCGTTGCGCGCCCGGTTGCGAGCGGCGCGGCGCTTCATCGCGCGGCGCTCGTCCTCGCTGAGGCCACCCCAGACGCCGGAGTCCTGGCCGGACTCGAGCGCCCACTGCAGGCACTGCTCCATGACGGGGCAGCGACGGCAGACGGCCTTGGCTTCCTCGATCTGCAGCAGCGCGGGACCGGTGTTGCCGATGGGGAAGAACAGCTCGGGGTCTTCCTCGCGGCAAACGGCGTTGTGACGCCAGTCCATGGCTGCTACCTCTCTTGGTATGACGTGCATGTGCTTGTGAATGTGAACGCTTTCACGAATCCCTCGACAAGTGAAGGGCCGAAAACACCGAAGAAGACCGGTGCGGTCCTGGTTTGAGGAGGGGTTCCGGTTCTCAGGGAGGCTGGTGTTACGTGAGCCGTCCCGATCGCCATGTAGAGATTCGCAAACCTCGGCGGCGGATACAACCCCTTCCGGAAACTTTTTTTGGATTCCTCGGTGTCGACTAGGTCACAGCCGTACATCGATGGGGTGGACGCCAGCCTAAACGTTCGAGTGAAAGGATTTCGAGGGGTTTCACTCACACAATCACACGCAGTGCACGGCGTACGCCTGTGAACGTCACGCTCGTACGCAGTCCCAGATGGTCGCCGTCCATCTGAAGGGGCAGTGGCACCTTCGAATGCAAGGTGAAGTCCGTGAGGTCGTGCAGCGTCACCGCGTGCTTACCGTGAAGCCCCTTCTCGGGGGTCGCGGCCAGCAGCTGGGTCGCGTAGCGGGTGGCCGACGGCAGCGAGAGCCGGGTGAGCCCGAGCACGTCGAGCGCCGTGTCGAAGGAGGCGCCCGGCACCCCGTACACCGGGCGATTGCCCAGGTAGGTCCACGGGGCGGTGTTGCAGACCATCGCCGTCACGAGGCCCGTCACCGGATCCTCGCCGGGCCGCCCTAGGGTCAGCGTGCCGCCGGCGCGGTGCGGGTCGCCGAGGAACTGGCGTACCACCTGGCGCAGATAGAGGGCGTGCGTGGAACGCTTCCCGCGCTCACGCGCCTGTTCGACCCGTCCCACCACGCCGCCGACGAAGCCGAAGCCCGCGCAGAAGGTGAACCATCTGGGCGGCACGGCCTCGTCGTCCGTGTCCGGCGTGCCGGACGCGAGCCCGAGCCCCACGGCGCGTTCGCGGCCGTCACGCAGCGCGTCCAGAATGGCGCCCGTCGCCTCGACGGCATCGTTCGGCAGGCCGAGGGCGCGGGCGAAGACGTTGGTCGAGCCGCCCGGCACCACCGCGAGCCTGGGCAGGCCGGGCGCGGGCCCCGCGTGCAGCAGGCCGTTCGCGACCTCGTTGACCGTGCCGTCGCCGCCGAGCGCGACCACCAGCTCGATGTCGTCGGACTCGGCGGCCCGTCTGCCGAGGTCGCGCGCGTGGCCCCGGTACTGCGTCGTCACGGCCTCCAGCTTCATCTCGCTGGCGAGGGCGCGGATCAGCACGTCGCGCGTGCGGGCACTGGTGGTGGTGGCAGCCGGGTTGACCACGAGGAGCGCGCGCATGCTCGGCACATTACCGGCCGGACGCGGCGGGGGCAGAGCCCGGCCCCGCGGCGGCCGCTACCCTGCAAGGGTGAGCAGCAGCGGACGCAGGAACCCCAGCACACCCGGCACGGCAGCACCCCGCCCCACCCCCGAGACGGCAGGCCCCCGGCCGGCCAGGCTGACCGCGGCCGCGTGCCTCGCCGGACTCGAGGCGCTCGCGCTCTTCGCCGTGGGCGTCTACCTGCTCGTGGCAGGACTGAGCGGGAAGCCGGACGATCCGGGCCAGGCCGAGGCGCTGGGCGTGACCGTGCTCGTCATCGGGCTGCTGCCGCTGATCGCCGCGCGCGGGCTGTTCAGGCTCCGCGGCTGGAGCCGCGGCCCCGCCATGATCACCCACGTCATCGGGCTGCCAATCGCGTACGCCCTGATGAGCTCGGGCGGCGCGCTGGTCCCCGTGGGCATCGCGGTCGCGGCGGTCGCCGTGGCCGGCCTGGTCCTCCTGGTCAACCCGGCGACGACCGCGGCGCTCGGCATCCGCCCGCCGGGCACGCGCGAGAACGGCTGACGCGCGGCACCGGCCGCGCGCCGCTCCTCTGCTTCTCTACTCCTCGACCAGCAAACGCTCCCGCAGCTGCGCCAGGGTCCGCGCCAGCAGGCGCGAGACGTGCATCTGCGAGATGCCGACCTCCTGGGCGATCTGCGACTGCGTCATGTTGCCGAAGAAGCGGAGCAGCAAGATCCGTTTCTCTCGCGGCGGCAGGTCCTCCAGCAGCGGCTTGAGCGACTCGCGGTACTCCACGCCTTCCAGCGCCTCGTCCTCGGCGCCCAGGGTGTCCGCCACGGCCGGGGACTCGTCGTCCGTGTCCGGCACGTCGAGCGACAGCGTCGAGTAGGCGTTCGCCGACTCCAGGCCCTCGAGGACCTCCTCCTCGGAGATCCCCAGCCGCTCCGCCAGCTCGTGCACCGTGGGGGAGCGGCCGTGCTGCTGCGACAGCTCGGCCGTCGCGGTCGTCAGCGACAGCCTCAGCTCCTGCAGGCGCCTCGGTACCCGCACCGCCCAGCCCTTGTCGCGGAAGTGGCGCTTGATCTCGCCGACCACCGTGGGCGTCGCGTACGTCGAGAACTCGACGCCGCGGTCCGGATCGAACCGGTCCACCGACTTGATCAGGCCGATCGTGGCGACCTGCGTCAGGTCGTCGAGCGGCTCGCCGCGGTTGCGGAAGCGGCGCGCCAGGTGCTCGACGAGCGGCAGGTGCATCCGCACCAGCCGGTTGCGCAGGTCCGCGCGCGCCGCGGAGCCGTCGGGCAGCGCCCGCAGCTCGATGAACAGCGCACGCGCGCCGCCCCTGTCGTGCGGGTCCGCCGCGCCGTCGTTCTTGGTGGCCCCGTCGTTCTTCGTGGCCCCCTTGTTGTTCGCGAGGCCGTTGTCGTCGTTCGCGGCGTCCTCGCGGGCCGTGCCGTGCGTCCGGGTCCCCTCGTCCGCCGGGGCCTCGGTCTCGCCGCCTCGCCGCTCGCTCATCCCGGCCGCCCGCTCCGCCGGCGCCTGCCCGCGCGCGGCCTCGTGGCCCTCGTACCCGCCCTCGGGATGGGGACGGGCGTGCTGCTCCGGTATGCCCGCGGGCGGCGCGGACCGCCGCACGGGGCCGGGGTGCCCGCCGGCCGGCGCCGCGTGCTCCGCCGCTCCGCCCCCTGGGGCGCGCTCCTCGTCACGCACCGGCCCCTCCCCGTCGTTCACGCCGGGCCTGGGCCCGCGCCGCGCTGCTTGTACAGGCTGATCGAGACCGTACGGTCGTCGGCAACCGACGAGTCGACCTTCCCCGCCAGCGCCGAGAGCACCGTCCAGGCGAAGGTGTCGCGCTCTGGCGCGCGCCCGTCGGTCGTGGGTGCGGCGACGGTCACCTCGAGGGAGTCGTCGATGAGCCGGAAGACGCAGCTGAGGACGGAGCCCGGCACGGCCTGCTGGAGCAGGATCGCGCACGCCTCGTCCACCGCGATGCGAAGGTCCTCGATCTCGTCGAGGGTGAAGTCCAAGCGCGCCGCGAGGCCGGCCGTGGCCGTACGCAGCACGGAAAGGTAGGCACCCGCAGCGGGCAACCGGACTTCCACGAAGTCCTGGATCCCGGGTTCGCCTGCGATCTGGGACACCCTCACCTCCAAGGTGACACAAGCTTCTCGGGCGCCCCGGTGTCACCGACACCGGGGGCCACGCGGTACGTGGGTCGTACGCGCCGGTCTGGACTGGCGACGCTACCGCGCTCCATAGTGCCCTGTCGCAGGGCCCTGTCCGACCGGTGTGACTCATGGTAGGTCCTTGGGCACGCAAAGTGGCTGGACCTGCGCCGGACCCAAAAGGGAACCCCCGGCGGACGATTGACGTACCCACCGCACGCGCCGCCGAACCGCGCGACGGGCGCGATATGCGGCACACGCGCGTCCGCGCACGCGGGTCCGCACACGCGGGTCCGCTCACGTGCGCTCATGCCCGGCGAGCACGCGCGGCGGTCACGCCGGATCCGGCGGACCCGTCACGACGGCGGCTACGGACGTGCCGGGAGCGAACTCGCCCGCCGTCACCATGGCGGTGAGTCCATAAAGCAGTTTGGCGACATAGGTCCGTTCAAGGGCGATGCCGTGTTCCTCCTCGAACGCGGCTGTGAAGGCATCGAGCTCAGGCGTGGAGCGTGCGAAGCCGCCGCAGTGGAAGCGGTCGTCGACGCTCCACGCGCCCCGCTCGCCCCCGAACGCCTCCCGCTGCAACCGCCGCACCTCCCGGCCGAGGAATCCGCCCCGCAGCGCCGCGACCCCGAGCGCACGCCGGCCGGGCGGCAGCCCCGCGGCCAGGCCCGCAAGCGTGCCCCCCGTGCCGACGGCCACGGCCACGACGTCGGCCTCGTCGCGCAGTTCGCGCCCCAGTTCCACGCAGCCGCGCACGGCCGCCGCGTTGCTGCCGCCCTCGGGCACCACGTACACCCCGCCGAGCGCGCGGCCCGCGCCGGCGCGGGCGTCGTCGAGCAGCGCGGCGAGCACGCCTGGCTCCGTCTTGCGCCGGTACGTGGCGCGGTCCGTGAAACGCAGGAGCATGCCGTCCGCGGCGCAGCGGGCCAGCGACGGGTTCAGCGGCCGGTGCGCCAGCTCGTCACCGCGTACGACGCCGACGGTGGCGAGGCCGAGCAGCCGGCCGGCCGCGGCCGTGGCGCGCAGGTGGTTGGAGTACGCGCCGCCGAACGTGACCAGGGTGTCCGCGCCCTCGGCGCGCGCGGCCGACAGGTTCGGCACCAGCTTGCGCCACTTGTTGCCGGGTACTTCCGGGTGGATCAGGTCGTCGCGCTTGAGCAGCAGCCGCACGCCACGCGCGGTGAACCGCCCGTCGGCGACCGGCACGAGCGGCGACGGCAGGAGAGGTGACGGCGCGAGCGGTGACGGCGCGTGGGGCACGTTTGTGCGGGAGGCCCGCCCTCCGGCTGGTTCCGGCGCGGCCGGGTCGTTCGGTGTCACGCCTCCCATTGTCCGTGTTCCCGCGGCGTGCGAGCCGCGCGCCGGCCTGATCGTGCGCGGTCCGCGCCGCCGGCCGGCCCGGTGCGAAGCGCGACCGATTCCCCCGATGCGCCCGTCCCAGTCCCACTCGTTTGTGTAATGGCGCTGTGACACTCCGCGCTGGAACCCTTCTCTTGCAGGCCAGTACATGATCGAAGGGGAGTCTTCATGTCGGTTGCTGATGAGGTCCGTACCGAGCAGTCGCAGTCTCAGCAGAGCCTGGGTACGGCCGCCGCGCGGAACCTGGCGACCACCACCAAGTCGGTTCCGCAGATGCAGGAGATCACCTCCCGGTGGCTGCTGCGGATGCTGCCGTGGGTGCAGGTGCAGGGCGGCACCTACCGGGTCAACCGCAGGCTGAGCTATTCGGTGGGGGACGGCCGGATCACGTTCGTCCAGACCGGCGGCCGCGTCGCGGTCATCCCGGCCGAGCTGGGCGAGCTGCCCACCCTGCGCGACTACGGTGACGAGGAGGCGCTGGCAGAGCTGGCCAACCGCTGCGAGCAGCACGAGTACCAGACGGGCGAGGTGCTGGCGACGCGAGGTGAGGACGCCGACCGGGTCTTCCTCCTCGCGCACGGCAGGGTCGAGAAGATGGGGCAGGGACCCTACGGCGAGGAGGCGGTACTCGAAGTCCTCGCCGACGGCGCCTACTTCGGCGACCAGGCGCTGGTCGACGGCGACGCGACGTGGGAGTACACGACGCGCGCGGCGACCACGTGCACGGTGCTGGTGCTGACGCGCCGGGATGTGCTCAACCTGGCGGAGCGCGCCGACTCCCTCGCCGAGCACCTGCGGGCCCAGGCGTCGCTGCCGCGGCAGCGGACCAACAAGTACGGCGAGGCGGCGATCGACCTGTCCGCCGGCCACGTCGGCGAGGCCGTCGTGCCGCACACGTACGTCGACTACGAGAGCGCGCCGCGCGAGTACGAGCTGAGCGTGGCGCAGACCGTGCTCAAGGTGCACAGCCGCGTCGCGGACCTGTACAACCAGCCGATGAACCAGACCGAGCAGCAGTTGAGGCTGACGGTCGAGGCGCTGCGCGAGCGCCAGGAGCACGAGCTGGTCAACAACCCGGAGTTCGGCCTCCTGCAGAACTGCGACTACGGCCAGCGGCTCCAGCCGCACGACGGCGTGCCCAGCCCCGACGACATGGACGAGCTGCTGTCCCGCCGCCGCGGCTCGAAGCTGTTCCTCGCGCACCCCAAGGCGATCGCGGCGTTCGGACGCGAGTGCAACAAGCGCGGCCTGGTGCCGGAGAGCGTCGAGGTCGCCGGGCACCACGTGCCGGCCTGGCGCGGCGTCCCGATCTTCCCGTCCAACAAGATCCCGATCTCCGACGCGCGCACCACGTCGATCATCTGCATGCGTACCGGCGAGCAGGAGCAGGGCGTCGTCGGCCTGCAGCAGGCCGGCATTCCGGACGAGATCGAGCCGAGCCTCTCGGTGCGCTTCATGGGCATCGACGAGCAGGCGATCATCTCCTACCTGGTGACGGCCTACTACTCGGCCGCGGTCCTCGTGCCTGACGCCCTCGGCGTCCTGGAGAACGTGGAGGTGAGCCGCTGGCGGTGACGGTGGGTGATGCGAGGGGGCGGGCCGGCCGCGGCACGTGCCCGCCGGCCGGCCGGTCCGCCCCCGCTCGCGAGGTCGTCCATCCACCCTGCCGTGACCCCAGCCCGTGGCAATCTCGTGCACAGGAAAGCGATGCTTATGACGATGACAAGCCCGGCCGCCGCGACCGAGGGCGAGGAGGCGGTGGCGCTCCTGGCACGGGCGCGCGGCCTCGTCGACCCGGAATTGCGCGCCGCCGTCGAGTCGCTGCCGGAACCGATACGCACGGTGGCCCGCTACCACTTCGGCTGGGAGGACGAGCGGGGCAGGCCGTCGTCCGCAGGCGCGGGCAAGGCGATCAGGCCCGCGCTCGTCCTCGCCGCCGCGCGCGCCCTCGGCGCCGACCAGCACGGTGCGGTGAGTCCCGCGGTGGCGGTGGAGCTCACCCACAACTTCACGCTCCTGCACGACGACGTCATCGACGAGGACCCCACGCGCAGGCACCGCCCCACCGCCTGGACGGTCTTCGGTGTGCCCGACGCGGTCATCAGCGGGGACGCGCTGATGTCGCTCGCCACCAAGGTCCTCGCCGAGAGCCGCCACCCGGCGGCCGCCGCGGCGGTGGCCCGGCTCTCCGACTGCGTGATCGAGCTGTGTGCGGGCCAGCAGACGGACTGCGCCTTCGAGGAGCGCGCACCCGACGAGGTCACGGTCGACGAGGTCCTCACCATGGCCACGGCCAAGACCGGGGCGCTTCTGGGCAGTTCCTGCGCCCTCGGCGCGCTCTACGCGGGCGCGGACGACGAGGCCGTCGCGGCGCTCGACGCGTTCGGCAGGGAGGCCGGCCTCGCCTTCCAGCTGATCGACGACCTGATCGGGATCTGGGGCGACCCCGAGCGCACCGGCAAGCCGGCCGGCGCGGACCTCATGGCGCACAAGAAGTCCCTCCCCGTGGTGGCCGCACTCGCGTCGGGCACCGAGGCCGCCGAGGAGCTGGCCGAGCTCTACCGGCGGCCGATGGACGCGGAGAGTGTGCGCAGAGCGGCGGAGGCCGTCGAGCGCGCGGGCGGGCGCGACTGGGCCGGGCTCCAGGCGGCGGAAAGGATGGCGCGCGCGGTGCACGAGCTGTCCCGCGCCGTACCCGACCTCTCGGGGGCGGGCGACCTGCTGGCACTGGCCGAGTTCGTCACGCGGCGCACGCGGTGAACGGCCGGATGGCGTCGTCGCCGTTGTGAATCGGTGCCCCGACCGGCACAGGAAGATCGATTGGCGCTACAGTCCGCGCCATGACAGCGGAGTCGAGAGACACATGGGCGGGTTGGTACAGGGACCGCCAGGGCGCGGAGGCGATCACGATCGCCTCCGATGACGGCCGGGTGCACACCGAGGTCCGCGGCGTCGAGTACCAGGGGGACGATTTCGCGACGCTCCGGTCCGCCGGCGCCGGTGCACCACTCACGTCCTGCGTGCTCGAGTGGGACATGCCCATGCCGGTGACGGCCGCCGGGGACACCCAACGGGCCACGCTCAGCTGCCTCTTGACGCTCGGCGACAAGGGGCCCGAGCTGGCGCTCACACTGCACTGGGCGGGCGCGGCCTACGACTCGGGCATCGCGGGCGGCGGCTTCCGTGAGGCACTGGGCCGCATCGGCCGCCAGCTGCCCGGCGGCACGGAGCTCGCCGGCAGGACACTGGTCGGCGCCTGACGGGGCCGCTGGCGGGTGCCTGACCGGCGCCTGACCGGCCGCCGTCCGGCGCCTGACGGGTGCCTGACCGGCCGCCGTCCGGCAGCTGGCTTGCTGGCCTACTGGCCTACTGGCCTGCTCGGCTCAGGGCGCGGCGGCCGGGCCGTCGTCGTGGACCACGTACGCCTCCTCGACGTCCACGGCGCGGAACCCAACGGCCCCCAGCGCCGCGAGCAGTTCCTCGAGCCGCGCCCTGGCGCCCTGCCGGCCCACACCGGGCGCGCGCTGCACGACCAGCCGCTCCTGCACTCCCCGCGCGGGCACGGCGCGGGCCAGCCGGGACAGCCGCGCCGAGCAGCCGCCGGCGGCGCGGACGAGCCGTCCGGCCTCGTAGGGGATGGCCGCGCGCACCGTCACCCGGTGGGCGAACCACCGGCACGGGAACGCCGCGGCCTCGGCGTCCGTCCGCGGCACACCCTCGTTCCACGGCGCCGCCTCGATACACGTTCTGACGACGCGGAACCCATCGCGGACGAGGCGCGCACGCCACTCCTCGGCGCGGGCACGCTGCGTCCCGAGGTCCCCCGCACACTCCCGTACCACGGTGGGCCACCCGGCGGAGCGCCCCCGGTCGAGCACACCGCCCTCCAGCAGGAACCCGTGCTCCCGCGCCCACACCGCGGGCTCGCGCCCCACCCCGAGCGTGAAGCGCAGTGAGAAGTCCCCGACGATCTGCCCGGCGGTGAGCCGGTGCGGGGAGGAGGAGCCGATGTCCATGGCGCAAAATACCAAGGAACCCGGCGCGGCAGGACCCACTCGGCGACGCGACCGCCGATAACAACTGGCCCCGCCGCCACCGGCTGTGGAGACAATGCTCCGTCCGCTACCGCTGTCCGAGTAGGAGCACCATGGCCGAGCGCGCGATCGTCAGCGGGCTGTTCCCGCCACCCGGGTACGCCCACACCGCCGTCGTCGGCAGTGGACGGCGGCTGGTGTTCCTGGCCGGGGCCGTACCCCTCGACGCGGACGGCGCCCTGGTGGGGGAGGGCGACTTCGAGGCGCAGGCGCGGCAGGTCCTCGCGAACCTGGAGGCGGCGCTGGCCGCCGAGGGCTGCGTGCTCGCCGATGTCGTGGCGACACACGTGTACGTGGTGTCAGGGCACACGGGAGACCTCAGCCGCGTGTGGGACGTCGTACGGGCGTCGGGGCTGACGCTCGGTCCGCACACGTCCACACTGCTCGGCGTGGCCTGCCTCGGCTACACCGGGCAGCTCGTCGAGATCACCGCGGTGGCCGAGGCGCCGGAAGGACCAGAGCCGGGGCGAGGGCCAGGGCCAGGGTCGGGGCCAGGACCGGAGCCCGGCGCGGCGTGAGGCGGCCGCTGCCGCGCGCCGTCACAGCTTGCGCGTGTCACGCGGCTCGGCGAAGGGCTCCTCGCCGGGCGGGTGGCCGTCCTCGATGGCCCGCTGGCGCTCGGACTCCACGTTGAGCACCAGGCCGAAGAGGATGGCGATGTTGGTGATCCACAGCCAGACCAGGAAGATGATGATCCCGGCGAAGGTGCCGTACGTCTTGCTGTAGCTGCTGAAGTTCGCGACGTAGAACGCGAACGCCACCGAGGCGATGATCCAGATCACGACGGCCACCAGGCTGCCGGGCGTCACCCAGCGGAAGCGCCGCTTGACGTTGGGGGCCGCCCAGTACAGCAGCGCGATGGCCAGGCTGACCAGCAGGATCATCACCGGCCACTTGGCGTAGTTCCACGCGGTGACGGCCGTGTCGCCCGCGCCGAGCACGTTTCCCGCCTTGCGCGCCACGGTGCCCGTGACGACCACGCCGAACGCCGTCAGCGCCAGCAGGACGATCACCGCGACGGTGATGCCGAAGCGCACCGGCAGCGTCTTCCACGCCGGCCTGCCCTCACCCATGTGGTACACGCTGTTGGACGTGCGCATGAAGGCGGCCACGTACCCCGAGGCGGACCACAGCGCGACGACGATGCCGATCGCGAGCGCGACACCGGCCTTGCCCTGGCCGCCGCCCAGCTGCTTGAGCATGGACGTCAGGATGCCGTGCACCTGGCCGGGCGCGATGGACGCGACGTTGTTGATGAGCGGCTGGATCGCCGACTTGCCGATCAGGCCGAGGATGGACAGCAGCGCGAGCGCGGCGGGGAAGAGAGCCAGCACGCCGTAGTAGGTCAGGGCCGCCGCCTTGTCCGTCAGCGCCTCCGCCTGGAACTGCTTGCCGGCGCGCTTCAGCACGTCCGTCCAGGACCGCTTGGGCAGGTCCCCCGGCCCCTTGGCGGTGCTCCCGCCACGACCTCCGCCGCCGCTGTCACCCCCGCCCTCGCCGCTGTCCGGCCGGTCGGACCCTTCGGATCGTGCCATGACTCCTCCGTCGTCCGCCCTCACCGGATGGACCGGGGGCACCCGCCACAGAGCAGCGACGCTAGGGCGGCGGACGGACGATGCGGGTGACCCGGGATGCACCTCACGGCGCGGTCACCCCGACGGAGCAACGAGTCCTGCCCGCGACGGCGACGGCGACGGCGACGGCGTCGACCTCGGCCTCGGCCTACGGCACGCGGGCCACACCCGCGTACACGCCGGCGTCCGAGTAGGCCGGTGCGGCGGTGTCGCGGAACCACCGCGAGACGGTGACGAGACCCGGCTCGACGAGGTCGAGCCCGTCGAAGAACCGCGCGCACGTGGCGCGATCACGCGGAACGAGCTGTATGCCACCGCGGCGGTACGCCTCGATGACCTCACGCGCCCGCTCGGCATGCAGGTCGGACGCGGCGTGCGACACGACGAGGTGGCTGCCGGACGGCAGCGCCCGCACGAGTTCGGCGACCAGCGCGTGCGGGTCGGCGCTGTCGGGCAGGAAGTGCAGCAGCCCGATCAGGGACAGGGCGAGGGGCCGCCGCAGGTCCAGGGTCGCGCGGGCGCCTTCGATGATGGCGGCGGTCTCGCACACGTCGGCCTGCAGGTGCCCGGTGACGCCGTCGGGGTGGCTGACGAGCAACGCCTCGGCGTACCGCAGCACGATGCGGTTGTTGTCGACGTACAGCACGCGGGCCGCTGGGTTCACGCCCTGGGCTATCTGGTGCAGGTTCGGCTCGGCGGGAAAGCCGGTGCCGATGTCAAGGAACTGGTCCACACCCTGCCGCGCGAGCCACCCCACGGCCCGGTGCATGAACGCCCGGTTCTGCCGCGCCCCTTCCCGCGTCGGCGCGGGCAGCCGCTCGCCGACCTCGCGGTCGACGCGGTAGTGCTCGTTACCGCCCAGAAGGTAGTCGTACACCCCGGCGGTGCGGGGTCTGCTGCCGCTGTCGATCGCCGAGTTCGGCGTGCCCGTCATGGCGCCTGACCTTACGTCAGCGCTGATCGAGAGCGCGAGCCTTGTGCGGTACTAAATACCGCTTTCGCCAGGAGCGGCCCGGCCCGAGGGGGCTGACAGATGGTGATCGACGTTGTTACGCTGCTGGGGATGAACACATTCTCCTCGTATGGATTGGGGGAATCGTCGACACAAGGTGATTGCTGATGGCACATCACCGCGTGAACGACATTCCACCCCACTTGCTGATGTGGCGGCGCGTGCGCGAGTACGCGGTGCCGCCCTCCATGATCGAGACCGCGACCGCGCGACGCGAGGTCGGTGACTGGGCGGGGGCGTGCGCCGCCGCCAGGATCGATGTCGACCTCGATCTGCGCGCCGTGCGAGACCGCCACGGCAGCGAACTCGTCACCCGCCTTCGGGCAGATCTTCGCAGGCTGGCGCCGGATCTGCTCCGATGGCACATGCCCAGGATCGCCCCCGACGGACGGCTGAGGCCCGGCCTCACGCTCTCTCTGGCCGGTTACCACGGCTTCGGTGCCGCGATGCCGCAACTGGTGGTACGGACGCCACCGGCCTGGGCGGACGGCGGACAGCGGATGTCCCTGGCCCTGTGGGAGGGCGGGCCGGGGAACGGTGCCTGCCGACGCCATCCGCACCCGCAACCGCATCCCCACCCGCATCCCGACCGCCGCTTCCGGCTCGACCTGCACCGGCATCTCTGGGACGCCTCGCGGAGCGGCGAACTGGCCTGGCGATGCGGTGTGCGAGGGGCAGTGCCCGCAACACCACTCGACCGGCCCGACACTTCCGAGCGGCTGGCCCTGCCGGATCAGCCCACCTGCCCGTCCTCGCAGTGGGCGGTGACACGTTGGGCCGCCGAGGCGGAGTTGCTGATCCGGGCCGAGGGACGCTCTTCGGCCGCGTTCGCCGTACGGTTCGGCAGTAGCAGCCGCGCGGTGTTCGAACTCGTAGCCCCGGACGTCAGCCATGCCCCGACCTTCCGTCCGGCGCACGAGGCGCTCCCGCCCCAGGAGATCGCCGCGCTGCCCCTGCTGCCCGAGGCGGCGGCCCGGATCCTCCCGGATCTGGCGCTGGTGCGGGCGGGCCTTGTCCTGACCGAGCGCTTGCATCCACTCGTCGCCACGGCGCTGGGGGCGTCAGGCCACACACCGGTCACTGGACCGGTGCCCGGGTCCGACGATCCCCACCGCGTGGAATGCCGGGGCGAGATCCACCGGATCGCGCTCCGCGAAGGCGTGCTGGCAGCGGTCGACCACGACCCGGAACAACTGCGTCGCGAGAACCTGCTGGTAGCACTCGGCGGACCGCCGCTGCCCTGCCTGCGGGCGATCGCTGCGGCGCATCGCGAGCCCGAGGCACTGACTGCCGTCCGCGAGCGGCTGGGCCACGGCGACGTTGCCGGGGCACTGACCGTCGTCGAGGGCCTCCTCGGCCCCCGTGCGGTTCTGCGGGACGGGCCACTGCGAGACGAACTGCAATCGGTCGCGGCCCGCCTCGTCGAGCACGGTCTCTTCCGCTCGGGTCTCGTGGCCGCGCCGCCCGGCCGCGGGGTCGACAAGGACGGGAGCGCCCCGGTCGTGGATCACACGCTTGCGGGCCACCGCCCCCGGCTCGACCGCCGCACGGATCGCGCGACGCGCGCCAAGCGCAACAGCCGGAGCCGTCCCCGCACCGGCCTGTTCGACTGAAGCACTGCCCGACCCCGCACTTTTACCGCGATGCGCGTCTCGCGCCCTTCGCACCACCACCCACCGGGACGGGATTTCCCGTCCCCACAACACGCCTCAGGTGATGCTCATGAGTACCAATGTCCTTCCGTCCGCCGCGGTCCCGACCGTCCACACGGCAGCGCCCGCGGTCGGCCCGTCCGGAACCGGAGCCGGAGCCGGCCTTGTCCTCGCCGATGACCTCTTGGCCCTGCTCCGCACGACCACCACGGAGCAGCGCCCCGACGAGCAGCTCGAAGCGCTCACCCTGGCCGTCGCGGCCGATCTGCCCGTTCTGCTGTGGGGTGAGCCGGGCATCGGCAAGACCGCGGCCCTGACGCACCTTGCCGACTCCCTCGACCTGCCGCTGACGACCGTGGTCGCCAGCGTCCACGAGCCGTCCGACTTCTCCGGTCTGCCCATCGTGGGCGACGATCCGGCGGCACGCGGGGTACCCATGGCGCCGCCCCAATGGGCCGTGGAGCTGGCGCGGGCCGGGCGGGGGCTGCTCTTCCTGGACGAACTCTCCACGGCTACCCCGGCCGTCCAGGCCGCACTGCTGCGGGTCGTCCTCGAGCGGCGGGTCGGTGCGCTGCAACTGCCGCCGGGCGTAAGGATCGTGGCGGCCGCGAACCCGCCCGCGTCGGCGGCGGACGGATGGGAGCTGAGCCCGCCCTTGGCCAACCGCTTCGTGCATCTGCACTGGGTGCACGACCGGCACGTGGTGGTGCGCGGGCTGGGCGGGGTCTGGCCGCGGGCGGAACTGCCCCGGCTCGCGCCGGAGTTGCTCACCGAGGCGGTGGTCTACGCCCGGCGCGCGGTCTGCGGCTTTCTCGAAGCCCGGCCCACGCTGATCCACCGGCTGCCGAGTACCGAGACACGGCGCGGCGGTGCCTGGCCCTCACCCCGGAGCTGGGAGGCGGCGCTGATCCTGCTGGCCTTCGGCACAGCGGCCTCCGTTTCCCGCGACGTGCTCGCACTGCTGGTGCGTGGCACGGTCGGCGACGGGCCGGGGCTCGAGTTCCTCGCTCATCTGGATCGGATGGAACTGCCGGACCCGGAGACCCTGCTGGCCGATCCCGGCTCCGCCGAGCTCCCGGAGCGGGGCGATCTACGGCAGGCCGCCCTTGAGGCGGTGGTGGCCGCTGTCGGGGCGCGGCCGAAGCGGGACCGGTGGGAAGCGGGCTGGGCGGTACTGGTGCGAGCGCTGGAGACCGGCGCCCCCGACCTCCTGGTCGCACCGGCGAGGGCACTTGCCGGATTGCGGCGCGACGACTGGGAGGTGCCCGAGGCGGTTTACCGGCTGGCCGGGATCGTCGATCTGACTCGTCGTGTGGACCAGTCGGTGGGACGGGCCATGGCGGCCACCAACGCCGGGCGTGCGACGGGTGCCCGCCGATGACGGGGCCCGCGAAGCGCCCAGTGCCTCGTCCGCTGCCTCGCCCGATGTCCCGGCCGGCGCCGCGGCGCCCGGAGGAAGCCGCCGTGCCCGCGCCTTCGGCCGGCTCCGAGGGACAAGCCGGCCCGCCCGGGCTCCCACTCGACACCGAGAAGTTGCTGGCTGCCAGGCTGCATGCGGTGAAGGTACGTCCCTACCTGGCCGACGCGCTCTTCGCGCTGAACGTGGTGGAGGACCGGTCGGTGCCGACGATGGCGGTGGACGCCCATTGGCGCTGCTACGCGTCTCCTGGCTTCGTGGCGCTCACACCGGTGGAAGAGCTGGCGGGCGTGTGGGTGCACGAGGTTTCGCATCTGCTCCGGGATCACCACGGGCGGGGCGAGCGGTATGAGCGGGAGCACGAGGGCCAGGGGCCGGGCAGGCGTGACGGGCGCGGAAGCAGGCCGGACGAGGGCTGGAAAAGACTGCGACGCAACATCGCCGCCGATTTCGAGATCAACGACGACATCTACGGGGACGGCCTGCCCCTGCCTGCCGGGGCGGTCCTCCCCTCGCTGCTGGGTCTGCCGCTGGGGCTGTTGATGGAGGAGTACTTGCGGACGGCGTCGATGTCCGGCCTCCCCGTGGACCTTGCGTGGCTCGACTGCGGTAGTGGCGCCGACGGTGTGCACCGGCCGTGGGAGCTGGGGCCCGATGGGGCACACGGGCTGAGCGGGCAGCAGTGTGACGCGGTCCGCTTCCGGGTGGCGGAGGGAATCAGGGGCAGACCGGGCGACGCACCGGCGGGGTGGCGGCGATGGGCGGACGAGGCATTCCACCCGCCCCAGCCGTGGCGGCAGTTGCTGGGGGCGGCGGTCCGCTCGGCGGTGGGAGCCCCGGGGGCGGGGGAAGATCACACCTACCGGCGCCCCTCCCGCCGCTCGGCCGGACTGCCGGGAGTGTTGTTGCCGAGTCTGCGCCGTACGCCGCCCCGGGTCTGTGTCGTGATCGACACCTCCGGGTCGGTGAGTGACGCGGAGTTGGGCAGCGCGTTGCTGGAGGTGGCGGCGATCTCACGGGCGGTCGGCGGGCGGCGCGACCTGGTCTCAGTGATCTCTTGCGACGCAGCGGCGAGAATCGCCGTCCCGCTCTGCCGCGCCGAGAACATCGAACTGGTCGGCGGCGGGGGTACGGACCTGCGCTCCGGGTTCGCCCGGGCGCTGCGCTCCAACCCACGCCCGGAGGTCATCGTCGCCCTGACGGACGGCCAGACACCGTGGCCGGCCACGCGGCCACCCTGCCGCACCGTCGTCGGCCTCTTCCCTCGCCCCTCCCTTGCCGTGAACGAAGAGGACTATGTTCCGGACGTCCCGCCCTCGTGGGCGCGAGTGGTCACGATCTGCTGAGATCCGGCGTGGCACTCGGCCGCCTCCGCGGTGACCCAGGGATGCCCAGAAGCGTGGAGGCCACACCGGCCGACTGCCAGCGGGCCCGGTGTTCCCGCCCGTCGGGAACACCGGGATCATCGAGCGCATGCGACCGGATGACTGGCACCTCACCGAAGACGTCGACGACTTCCTCGTGCGAGCCGGAGATTTCCTGGGCTCGAACGCCGCCCTGCACAACATGTCGCTCACGGACATCGAGAAGCTGCGGCTGCGCAAGGCGGCCGGACGCGATGTCCGAGGCGCCGTCTTCGGCCGACTGGAGTCAGGGGGCGAGGTACGTGCGACGCTTTGTCTCACTCCCCGCGGCCGCCTGGGCCCCACGCCCCTCTCCGCCGAGCAGGCCGGCACTCTCGCCGCCCGCCTGGCCGGCCTGGGCCGCTCTCCCTCCAATGTCCTCGCGGACCACGAGACCGCCAGGGCCTTCGCCGAGGCATGGCAGCGGCACACGGGCGCCGCGTCGGCATCCTTCTGGCGGACGCACCTGTACCGTCTCGGCACCCTCACCGCGCCGCAGCCGGGCCCGGAGGGGCATGGGCGCGCCGCGGACGGTAGGGATCGTGACCAAGTCGTGGGATGGTGCCGTGAGTTCTGCGTCGATGTCGGGGAGCAGCCCTCCATCGACCTGATCGACGCCGGCTCCTGGGACGACTCGCGTTTCGGCGACAGGCACTTCACGTTCTGGGAGTCCTCTGACTGCACTCCCGTCTCCATGGCGGCCACGACCTCGGTCATCCGCGGCATGGTCCGGATCGACCCCGTCTACACCCCGGCCCGCCACCGCGGCCGCGGCTACGCGGGAGCGGTGACGGCCGAGGTGAGCGAGGCCGCGCTGACCGCGGGCGCGACGGACGTCGTCCTGTTCACGGACCCGAGCAACCCCACCAGCAACGCCCTGTACCAGCGCATCGGGTACGTCCACATCGCCGACTTCGCCGGATACAGGTTCCCCTCCCGCGCGCCGCGAGCCGTGTGAGGTCCCCGTCGGCCCGCCTGCCTCGCAGGGCCGACACGCGACCGCACCCGGCCCCCGGGCGCCGTCGTGGCCGGCGGGCCCGGGTCCGGGTGCGGACAAGGAGATGCTCTGGCCGGCGCGGTCGCGACGGTCAGAGCGAGTGAGCCGCGCTCACGCCTTCTTGGTCTCCCAGAAGATCTTGTCGATCTGCGCGATGTAGTCCAGGGCCTTCTGGCCGGTGGCCGGGTCCGCGGAGCCCTTCGCGGCCGAGAGGGCCTTCAGGGTGTCGTTGACGAGCTGGTGCAGCTCCGGGTACTTCTCGAAGTGCGGGGGCTTGAAGTAGTCGCTCCACAGCACCGAGACGTGGTGCTTCGCCAGTTCGGCGCGCTGTTCCTTGATGACGGTCGCGCGCATCTGGTAGTGGGCGTCGTCGTTGCCGGCCATCTTCTCCTGGATGGCCTTGACGGACTCCGCCTCGATACGGGCCTGGGCAGGGTCGTAGACGCCGCAGGGGAGGTCGCAGTGGGCGCTGACCTTCACCTTGGGGGCAAACAGGCGGGAGAGCATGAGCTGTCCTTCCTCGTGATCGTCTTCTCAGGTGGGACATTACTCTGTGAGAAGCCCGCTTTCGCGAGTGCCCCGTGGGGCTTACGACAAAAGTCCGGCATCAGAATTGGACCGACGACCGAGTGCAGGAGCGACCGGGAGGTGCCGGGATGACCGAGCCGGGGCGGGAGCCGCGGGAGGCGAGAGTGCCGCTGGGGATCGCCGAGGTGACGGGTCCCTCCATGTACCCGACGCTCAAACACGGCGACCGGCTCCTCGTGCAGTACCGGGCGCCCGTCAAGGCGGGCGACGTGGCCGTGCTCAAGCATCCGCTGCAGCAGGACCTCCTCATCGTCAAGCGCCTCGTCGAGCGGCGGGACGGCGGCTGGTGGGTGCTGGGTGACAATCCGGCGGCCGAGGGCGACAGCCGGCTGTTCGGCACCGTGCCCGACGAGCTGCTGCTCGGCCGTGTCCGCGGCAGGTACCGGCCGCGGACGGAGGATCACCGCTCGGTGCGTGCGACGGCGGCGTGGCTGGCCTCGGCCGTGCGTCCCGTGCTCGCCGACCGCTCCGTCTCCAGGCGCTTGCGCGCCCGGTAGGCGGCGACGTTGGCGCGGGTCGCGCAGCGGTCGGAGCAGTAGCGGCGCGAGCGGTTCGTCGACGTGTCGAGGTAGGCGTTGCGGCACGGGGCGGCCTCGCACAGGCCGAGCCGGTCCGCGCCGTACCCCGTGAGGTGGAACGCGAGCCCCATGGCGGCCGTCGCCGCGTAGGCGGCCGTGGCGTTCGAGGTGTGCTCCGCGAGGTGCATGTGCCAGTCGGGCCTGCCCTCGTCGTTGAGGGTGTCGTGGCCCGAGACCTTCGGGCTGACGGGGAAGTCCAGCAGGAGCGCGTTCAGCAGGTCGACGGCGAGTCGCTCGTCGCCCTCGTCCGCCGCCGTGAAGACCGCGCGCAGCCGTCCGCGCACTGCCCTCAGGCGCGTGACGTCCGCGTCCGTCGACCTGCGCGCCACCTGCGAGGCCGTGCCGAACAGGGCGCGTACGGCGTCGACGGACGTCAGCGTGTCCGTGCCGCGCAGCGGCTCCTCGGTGTTGACGAGGCGTACCGCGTAATCCGAGTAAGAGGCCAGATCCACTTGTAGTCCTTACGGCGGCGTTCTATGGTTCCGGGAAGAGGGACGTAATGGGTGTCGTCCTCTTCAGGGTATTACGGCCGGGGTGCGGAGCCCCGGGTTCGGATGCGGAGGCTTTCATGTCGGACGTTCGGGATGCGGCGCAGGGATCGAGGGAAGCGCGCGACGCACGGGCAGTGGCGGGCGGGACGGACTGGCGGGCCTGGCAGGAGAGCTGGGATCGCCAGCAGGAGTGGTTCATGCCGGACCGCGAGGAGCGGTTCCGGGTCATGCTCGACATGGTGGAGGCCCTGGTGGGGCCCGAGCCGCGGGTGCTCGACCTCGCGTGCGGTACGGGAAGTATCACGGACAGGCTGCTGCGGCGGTTCCCCGGGGCCACCAGCACCGGCGTCGACCTCGACCCCGCACTCCTCGCCATCGCGCGCGGGTACTTCGCCGGCGACGAGCGCGCCTCGTTCGTCGCCGCCGACCTCAAGGACCCGGGCTGGACGCGGGCGCTGCCGCACTCCTCGTACGACGCGGTGCTCACCGCCACCGCCCTGCACTGGCTGCACGCCGACCCGCTGACCGAGCTGTACGGGCGGATCGCCGGCCTCACGCGCGACGGCGGCGTCTTCATGAACGCGGACCACATGGCGCACGAGGGGACCCCGCGCATCGACGCGGCCGAGCGCGCGCACCGGCACGCCGGGATGGATCGCGCGAAGGCGGCGGGTGCCCTGGACTGGGAGCAGTGGTGGGCCAAGGCGGCCGAGGACCCGGCGCTCGCCGAGCCGACCGCCGAGCGGTACCGGATCTACGGCAGCCACGCGGACGGCGACATGCCGTCGCCCGACTGGCACGTGCGCACGCTCCTCGCGGCCGGTTTCGGCGAGGCGCGCGCGGTGTGGGCGTCCCCGTCGGACACGCTCGTCCTCGCGCTGAAGTAACCCGGGCTCACACGCACATGCGCGCCGCCGCGGCCGGCAAGCGCGCCGAGTCGCCGCACACGCACGCGCACAAGCACGCACGCGCACAAGCACACACACGCGCGCGCCGTCGCCCCGCGTCCCGTGCACGGGCGCGGGGCGACGGCCCGTCACAGCACCTTGGACAGGAACGCCTTCGTCCGCTCGTGCTGCGGGTTCGTCAGCACCTCCCGCGGGTGGCCCGCCTCGACCACCACGCCGTCGTCCATGAACACGAGCGCGTCGCCGACCTCGCGGGCGAAGCCCATCTCGTGGGTGACGACGATCATCGTCATGCCGTCCGACGCCAGGTCGCGCATGACGTCGAGTACGTCGCCCACCAGCTCGGGGTCGAGCGCCGACGTCGGCTCGTCGAACAGCATCAGCTTCGGCTCCATCGCCAGGGCGCGGGCGATCGCCACCCGCTGCTGCTGGCCGCCGGAGAGCTGCGACGGGTAGTTGCCCGCCTTGTCCGAGAGGCCGACGCGGTCGAGCAGCCGCCCCGCGCGCTCCCGCGCCGACGCCCGGGTCTCGCCCTTGACCTGGACCGGCGCCTCCATGACGTTCTCGATGGCCGTCATGTGCGGGAACAGGTTGAAGCGCTGGAACACCATGCCGATGTCGCGGCGCTTGCGCGCCACCTCGCTGTCGCGGAGCTCGTAGAGCTTCTCGCCCTGCTGCCGGTAGCCGACCAGGTCGCCGTCGACGTACAGCCGCCCGGAGTTGATCTTCTCCAGGTGGTTGATGCACCGCAGGAACGTCGACTTGCCGGAGCCGGACGGGCCGACCAGGCAGAACACCTCGCGCGGCGCCACCTCCAGGTCGATGCCCTTGAGCACCTGCACCGCGCCGAACGACTTGTGCACGCCCTCGGCCTTCACCATCGCGGTCGCGGTCATACGGCACCCCCTCCGGCGCGGTTGCTGAAGGACAGCAGGTTCGTCCTGACCCGCTGCCACGGTGTCGGCGGCAGCGAGCGGCTCGACCCGCGCGCGTAGTACCGCTCCAGGTAGAACTGGCCGATGCTGAAGACGGTCGTCAGGATCAGGTACCAGGCTGCGGCGAGGAACAGCATCTCCGCCGCGGCGCCCGACGTCTGCCCGATGTTCTGCGCCACCCGAAGCAGCTCCGAGTACTGCACCGCCGAGACGAGCGAGGTCGTCTTCAGCATGTTGATGACCTCGTTGCCCGTCGGCGGCACGATGACGCGCATCGCCTGCGGGATCACGATCCGCCACAGCGTCTTGCCGTGCGACATGCCGAGCGCCTGGGACGCCTCCGTCTGGCCCTCGTCCACCGACAACAGGCCGGCCCGGCAGATCTCGGCCATGTACGCGGCCTCGTTGAGGCCGAGGCCGAGCAGCGCCGTCAGGAACGGCGTCATGAACGACGACCAGTAGTCCTTGTAGATGGGCCCGAGGTTGATGTACTCGAACACCAGGCCCAGGTTGAACCAGACCAGCAGCTGCACGTAGACCGGCGTGCCGCGGAAGAACCAGATGTAGAACCACGAGATCGAGGAGGTCACGGGGTTCTTGGACAGGCGCATCACGGACAGGATGACGCCGAGGACGACGCCCATCAGCATCGCCAGGACGGTCAGCAGCAGCGTTTTGACCACGCCGCCCAGCACGCGCCCGTCGAGGAAGTAGTCGGGGACCGCGCCCCAGTTCACCTTCCCCTGCGAGAAGGCGTAGATGATCACGACGAGCACGGCGACGGCTATGAAGCCGGACACGTACCGTCCGTAGTGCTTGACCGGGATGGCGCGGATCGCCTCCGGTGGCGCTGGTTGTGCGCCGGCGGATTCCGCCTCTTTGTTCATGTCGACACTCACTGCACTGTCTGCCTCTCGGTCCTCTCGGCCCTCGGTCCCCCCTCGGTCCGGCGGCGCCCGCCGGCGCGCGCACGTCCCGGTCGGGGACGTGCGGCGCGCGCGCCGGGGCGCCCGGCGGACGTCAGACGCCGCTGTTGATCTTGGCCGAGGTCACGGCGCCGCCCTGCGCGCCCCACTTCTGAAGGATCTTCTGGTACTCGCCGTCCTTGATGATCGCGTTCACCGCGGCCTGGATCGCCTTGGCGAGCTTGGTGTCGCCCTTCGTCACCGCGATGCCGTAGGGGGCCGCCTGGACGGTCTTGCCCACCAGCTGGAAGTCCTTGCCGCCGCCGGACGTCTTGACCGCGTACGACGCGACGGGGGAGTCGGCGGAGCCCGCGTCCGCGCCACCGCTGCGAAGACGCACCTCGGCCTGCTGGTCGGTGTCGAACGACTCGATCTTGACCTTCTTGCCCGCCGGGCACTTCTTCGCCTCGGCCTTGGACAGGTCCTCGGAGACGGTGCCGCGCTCCACGACGATCGTCTTGCCGCAGAGGTCGCTCCAGCCGTTGATGCCGTGCGTCTTGCCCTTCTGCGTGTAGATCGAGACGCCGGCGCTGTAGTAGTCGACGAAGTCGACGCCCTGGCCGACCTTCTTGCCGCCCTCGACACCGTTCTGCCGGTCCTTGGTGTCGGTCATCGCCGACATGATCAGGTTGTAGCGCTTCGCGCGCAGACCGGTCACGAGCGTGTCGAAGTTGCCGTTGTTGAACTGGAACTTCACGCCGAGCTGCTTGCCGAGCGCCGCGGCGATGTCCGGGTCCATGCCGGCCGTCTTGCCCGACTTGTCCGTGAACTCCACGGGCGCGTACGCGATGTCGGAGCCGACCTTTATGACGCCCTTGGAGGCGAGGTCCTGGGGCAGCATGTCGTGCAGCGGGGCGCTGTCCGCGCCGCCGCCCGACTTCTTCGTCTGGTCGCCGCAGCCGGTCAGGACCAGGGCGCCCGCGACCGCGACCGCCGCGACGGCGGCGACGCGGGACCGCGGGGCGATCGTGCGGGAAGTGGTACTCATGTCAGGTCCTCCGACGGTGGGTCACGCTGCCGTGACGGCGATGGCGGTGTGTGCCAGGTGGACGGGCACGCTTCTTCGGGTGTCGCGACCGTGTGTGATTACGGCATCTTGCCATTCGGACCGACCCCATCAGAGCGCCGGGCATGTCAAAATCGGGTAACGGGTCACCCCCCGAACCATCACCCGGCCGCGCACCGCGGCGGGAACCTTTCTTTGCGGGATGTCTTTCCCCGGCCGGAGAATCTCCGGCCGCCCACGGAGTGATCCGCGACGCGTGGCGATGCCACCGTCGGGTATGAATGACGCTTTCCCCACACCGGACGTGAGACGTGCGTGCGGCACGTCGACCGCTCCTCGACCAGGAGCGGACACCCCGGCACCACCCTCGAACGAACGATGCAAAAGGGGACACACCACATGGCAGCGGAGATCGTCAACCCGCGCAGCGGCGCGGAGACGGACAGCGGAACGGACAGCGTGACCGACGAGCCCTTCGATCCGGCGTTCGCCCTGCACCGCGGCGGAAAGCTCGCGGTGCGGGCCACCGTGCCCGTGCGCGACAGGGACGACCTGTCCCTCGCCTACACCCCCGGCGTCGCGCGCGTGTGCACCGCGATCGCCGAGAAGCCGGAGCTGGTGCACGACTACACCTGGAAGTCCCAGGTGGTCGCGGTCGTGACGGACGGCACCGCGGTGCTCGGCCTCGGCGACATCGGGCCGGAGGCCTCGCTGCCCGTGATGGAGGGCAAGGCCATCCTCTTCAAGCAGTTCGGCGGCGTCGACGCGGTGCCGATCGCGCTCGCCACCACCGACGCGGACGAGATCGTCGAGACCGTCGTCCGCCTCGCGCCGTCCTTCGGCGGCGTCAACCTGGAGGACATCGCCGCACCCCGCTGCTTCGAGATCGAGCGCAGGCTGCAGGAGCGCCTGGACATCCCGGTCTTCCACGACGACCAGCACGGCACCGCCGTCGTCACGCTCGCCGCCCTGCGCAACGCCGCGCGGCTCACCGGGCGCACGCTCGGCGACCTGCGCGCGGTGATCTCGGGCGCGGGCGCCGCCGGTGTCGCGATCGCCAAGTTCCTGCTGGCGGCCGGGATCGGCGACGTGGCGGTGACCGACCGCAAGGGCGTCGTCAGCGCCGGCCGCGACGACCTGACGGACGTCAAGCGGGAGATCGCGGAGCTGACGAACAGGGCGGGCCTCACGGGCTCGCTCGCCTCGGCGCTCGAAGGCGCGGACGTGTTCATCGGGGTGTCGGGCGGGACGGTCCCCGAGGAGGCCGTGGCGTCCATGGCGAAGGACGCGTTCGTCTTCGCCATGGCCAACCCGGACCCCGAGGTCCACCCGGACGTCGCGCACAAGTACGCGGCGGTCGTGGCCACGGGCCGCAGCGACTTCCCGAACCAGATCAACAACGTGCTCGCTTTCCCCGGCATCTTCGCCGGCGCGCTCCAGGTGCGTGCGTCCAGGATCACCGAGGGCATGAAGATCGCCGCGGCGCAGGCGCTGGCCGACGTCGTCGGCGACGAGCTGGCGGCCGACTTCGTCATCCCCTCGCCGTTCGACGAGCGGGTGGCCCCCGCGGTCACGGCGGCGGTCGCGGCCGCCGCGCGGGTGGACGGCGTCGCCCGCCGCTGACGGGCGGCGGGCAGGACGGTGGGGCGCGTCTCACTGCCGCGGCGTGTTCCGCGCGGCGGCGGGGCGCGCCTATCGTCTTGGCATGTTCGCCGTCTACGCAAGCAGCATCGACAAGGACCGGCCACTCAACGGCCTTGAGCTGGGGGAGCGCCCCGAGCCCGAGGCGCGACCCGGCTGGACGACCGTGACCGTGAAGGCCGCGTCCCTCAACCACCACGACCTGTGGTCGCTGCGCGGTGTGGGCCTGCCGCAGGACCGGCTGCCGATGATCCTCGGCTGCGACGCCGCGGGCGTCGACGAGGACGGCAACGAGGTCGTCGTCCACTCCGTCATCGGCGAGACCGGGCACGGCGTGGGCCCCACCGAGCGCAGGTCCATCCTCACCGAGGCGTATGACGGGACGTTCGCCGAGCGCGTCACCGTGCCGACGTGGAACGTCCTGCCCAAGCCGGCGGAGCTGACCTTCGAGCAGGCCGCCTGCCTGCCGACGGCGTGGCTCACCGCGTACCGGATGCTGTTCACCAACGCGGGCGTCAGGCCCGGCGACTCGGTCCTCGTCCAGGGCGCGGGCGGCGGCGTCGCCACGGCGTGCGTCGTGCTCGGCAGCGCCGCCGGGCTGCGCGTGTACGCGACGAGCCGCGACGAGGCGAAGCGTGAGCGCGCCGTGCGGCTCGGCGCGGTGGCGGCGTTCGAGCCCGGCGCCCGGCTGCCGCAGCGCGTGGACGCGGTGATCGAGACGGTGGGCGCGGCCACCTGGTCGCACTCCGTCAAGTCGCTGCGTCCCGGCGGCACGGTGGTGATCTCGGGCGCGACGAGCGGCGACCGCCCCTCGAACGCCGAGCTGACCCGGATCTTCTTCCTCGAACTCAAGGTCGTCGGCTCGACGATGGGCTCCAAGGACGAGCTGGAGGACCTCCTGTCGTTCTGCGCGACGACGGGCGTGCGCCCGGTCATCGACGACGTCCTCCCGATGACCCGGGCGCGCGAGGCGTTCGAACGCATGGAGTCCGGCAACCTGTTCGGCAAGCTCGTGCTGACGACGTGAGCGCGAGCGCGAGCCCGCGCCTGAGCACGCGCGTGGTGCGTGTGTTCAGAGCTGGGTGCCGTCGCCCTTGAGCGTCAGCAGGGCCGTGATGTGCGCCGCCGCCGTCGAAAGATGGCGGCGGACCTCGCCCAGCTGGGCCGACGTCACGCCGTGGTCGCGGGACGCGTCGCGCACGTCGTCGCGGAAGCGGTCGAGGAGGCGCTCCAGGTCGCGCTCCGGGTTGCCCGTCGACGGCGTGTCGGCGGCCCAGGAGGACGGGGCCTCCGGGCCGGGCGCGGCGGGTTCCGCCGGGGTCGGCTCCGCCGGGGTCGGCTCTGCCCGGGTGGGCTCCGCCGGGGTGGCGGGCCAGCCTCCGCCCTTCCCCAGGCTGCCGAGCTGGCCCACGATCTCCGACAGGCCCTCCCGTACGCCCGTGGGCCAGTCGCCGCGGGCGAAGTGGCCCTGCACCTGGTCCTGCACCTGCCTGGCCATGCGCAGCATCTCGTCGCGCGCGAAGTCCTGCGTCTCCCTCGCCTGGCGGCGGGCGCGCTGCGCCTCCTCGCGCGCCTTGCGCGACTCGTCCTTCGCGCGGCGCGCCTGCTCCTTCCACCCCTGCTTTGCGCGGCGCATCTCCTCCTTCGCGGTGCGCCACGGGTCCTCGCCGGCGTCCTGTTCCGGCCCCGCGCCGTTGCCCGGCGCGCTCGTCGCCGCGCGCATCTCGCTGCGCAGCCGACCCGCCGCGCCGCGCACGTCGTCGCGGATCTCGGCCGCCAGCTCGGAGACGGACTCGCGGATCTCCAGCTCGAGATCGGCGAGTTCGCCGCTGCGGCTCGCGAGCTCCGCGCGGCCCGCGTCCGTGATCGAGTAGACCTTGCGGCCGCCCTCGGTGGTGTGCGTGACCAGGGACTCGGACTCGAGCTTCGCCAGCCGCGGGTAGACCGTGCCCGCGGACGGCGCGTACAGGCCCTGGAAGCGCTCCTCAAGCAGCCTGATCACCTCGTAGCCGTGGCGGGGCGCCTCGTCGAGCAGCTTGAGCAGGTACAGGCGCAGGCGGCCGTGTGCGAAGACGGGGGCCATGTCAGAGCTCCTTCCCGCCGGTGGCGCCGGCCGGCTTGTCGTGCGGTGTGTCGTGCGGATCGGGGCCGTCCTCCCCGGGCGGCCTGCGCAGCAGCGCGATCGACCCGGAGACCGTGGTGGCCCGGAGGCTGCCCCTGCCGGAGCCGAGCCTGCCGGTGATCTTCTTGGCGCCCCACTGGCCGGTCACCCGCAGGTCCTCGAAGGCGCTGCTGACGCGGCCGCTCGCGGTGTTCGCCAGCACCTCGGCGTCCACGGGGTGCGGCAGCCGGATCGCCACCTCGCCCGAGACGGTGGTCAGCCGGATGTCGGTGGCCTCGCCGGCCGGGTCGAGGTCCAGCGCCATGTTGCCGCTGACGGAGTCCGCCTGGACGGAGGAGCCCGCGCCCTCGACCACCGTCAGATCGCCGGAGACCGAGTGGAAGCGCAGCGCACCCGTGACGGCCTGGGCCTCCACCGTGCCGGAGACCGTCTCGGCGCGCACGCCGCCCGAAAGACCGACGAGCGTGGTGTCGCCGGTGACGCCGCGCACGTCCGCACGCCCCCGCACGCCGGAGACCACCGCGGCCGCGTCCACGATGCCGACGTCCACCGCCGCCGACGACGGCACGGCGAGCGAGACGACGGCGCTGCGCCGCTTGCCCCTGGGTTCGAGCCAGGAGAGGAACCCCTGCCAGGGCGGCTCCTCGTAGCCGACGGTGAGGGTGCCGCAGTCGAACGACACGATCAGCGGCGGGCCCTTGATCTCGGAGATTTCGAGCCGCGCGCCGCCCTGCGCCGCGAGCGCCGCCTCGTCCGTGCCGACGACGTTGACCGCGCCGCTCACGACGCGTACGCGCACCTGCTCGACCCCGTCGAAGGTGAGTTCCCGCGCGTCCGAGACCTTCCAGGTCGACACTGCCATCGATTGACCCCGCATCCCGTCGGTTGACGCCCGTGCGCCCGTGCGGCCGCCTGGGCATGACGCAACATATCGCGTCTTCCTCGTAACACGATATATCGCGGATGGCGGAAGTCAATCGCGACTGCCCTGGACCTGTGTGCGTCCCTAGTCCTCCTCGTCCTCGTCGTCCAGGCGGGCCAGCCATGTCGCGAGGCGCTCGACCGGCACCTCGAAGTCGGGGTTGAGGTCGACGAACGTGCGCAGTTGCTCCGACAGCCACTCGAAGGTGACCTCTTCCTCGCCTCTGCGTGAGGCGAGCTCCTCGATGCCGCGATCCGTGAAGTACATGCTCGTCAGCCTAAGGAGTGCCGCCCGGGGAGTGCCGCCCGGCCGGGAGGACGCGGCTGTAAGCGCGGCCGCAACCGCGGCGGCGGCCGCCCGCGTCCGTCTCGGTGGCGCGCCACCGATCTCGCGCCGACGTGCCCGTCCCCGCTACCCTGCGGGCCTCGGGTTCGGCACGGACGGGGCGTCAGAAACGGGGGAGTCGTGGTGGACACCGGTGGCCGGGTGACGCGTGTGGAGATGCCGGACGGGACGCCCGTATGGGCCAGGATCTCCGGAGCCGACGCGCTGGAGGAGCCCTCGGGCGAACTGGTCTTCTCCGACGTCGGCGCGGGGGAGCGGGTCGCCGCGCGCGTGGAGGACCTCAAGGACCTGGTGACGAGCGTCGCCAGGTCGCTGGCCGAGCCGCTGCGCGCGGTGCGGCCCGACGAGGTGAGCGTGGAGTTCTCCATCGAGCTGACGGCCAAGCCGGGCAAGGTCGTGGGCCTCATCGCGGACGGCGAGGCCAAGGGCGGCATCACCGTCACCCTGAACTGGCACGGCGGGCCGCCCGACCTCACGGCCCCGGCGCCCGCGGGCGCCCCCGTGAGCGCCCCCGTGCCCCCGCAGCCGGGCGCGCCCGCCGGAGCGGGCCCCGGCGCAACGGCGCACCCGGGTGGCGGCGCGCCCGCCGCCGGGAGCGCGACATGAGTCACGACGAGGGACCGGGCGCGTTCTACGACCCGGACGAACCCCTCGCCGCTCTCGCGAGCCTCGTGACGGCCGCGACGGTGCGCATCCATCGACCCACGCACGGGTATGACCCCCACGGGCCGGGGTCCTTCCTGGGCAGCGGGTTCTTCGTCGCTCCCAGCTGGGTCCTGACGTGCGCCCATGTCGCGCTGACGGGTGAGAGGCAGGGGGAGGCGTGCCAGGTGGACGTCGTGTTCGCGAACCCCGACGGAGGGGGTGAGTCCGCGGTGAGCGGCACCCTCGCCGCCGTGCTGCCCGAGGGCGAGGCGCGGGTGCCCGTGGCGGGCCGCCGCGTGCCGTCGCCCGATCTCGCGCTCATCCGGCTCGACAGCCCCACGGAGCACCCCTGCGCGTACCTCGCCGAGCGGGTCACCAGGCGCTTCGACGGCGGCACCGTGCTGTGGGCGGGCTGGGCCGAGGTCGACGGCGAGCTCCAGTTCGTGCTCAGCGCCCGCGGGCACGACCTCGGGGTGGTCGGCTCGCAGATCCGCCTCGGCGACGACGTGCTCACGGAGGGCATGTCGGGCGGGCCCGTCATCGACCCGCGGCGCGGCCAGGTCATCGGCGTGATCAAGTCCCGCAGCGTGGGCGGCAGCGGCGGGACGGCCGTCGGCGTCGAGCAGCTGAGGTCCCTGCCGGGGCCCGCCGGGCTGCTCAAGGACGAGGCGCACGACACCTACCAGGCGGTGTGCCACGCGCACGACCGCTACCACCGCGACCGCCACCACCACCCGGGGCCCGAGGAGAGCTGGACGGACGTCCAGGGCAGGCTGGAGGAGGGCACGGGCAGGGTGCTGAGCCCCGCTCAGCGCGCCGAACTGCTCGGCAGGCTCGCCGAACTGCCGCCGCCCGTCTCCACGGCCGGCCTGCTCGACCTGCTCGACCGCGCCTCCGGCCGGCGCGGCGGCCGCGGCGCGCAG
>NZ_JAGIQL010000055.1 GCF_017813245.1 Streptomyces montanisoli | reverse complement strand
ACCCCGCCGCCGTGCCGCCTCAGCCGCGCGTCACGGCGCGGGCCGCGTTGTACCCCTCCGTCCGCAGCGCGGGCCGCCCGGAGCGCAGGGCGGCGGCCGGCCACGACAGGGTGACCGTGCGGGACTCACCGGGCAGCAGCCACAGGTAGTTGTCGCCGTACAGCGTCGGCAGCACCCGGTCGCCGCTGTGCGCGTCAAGCAGGGACAGGCGCACCATCGAGGCCACGGCCGCGCCCCGGTTGTGCACGCTCGCCACCACCTCGCGGCGGTCGCCCGGGACCTTGCGCACCCGTCCGAGCGAGGCGGACACCGTCGCGCGCCGCGTTTTGTTCAGGGCCTTCATGTCGGCCGGGTCGCGGTAGCGCCAGTACGTGTTGCGCGACAGGACCGTGCCCCGTGCGTCCTCGAGCGTCAGCCTCAGCAGGTGCAGGTCCGGCAGGCCGTCCGTCCACGCGACGTCGAACGCCTCCGCCGTGGCCGCGGGAGCGACGTCCACGTCGGCCCGTCGTGTGGCACCCAGCTGACGTCCCGTCAGGTCGTAGAGGCGGGCGCTCACCCGCGCGCCGCGCAGCTCCTGCGGCGTGTGGTTGACCGCGAGGACACGCCAGTCCTTCGGGTCGGCCTGCACGTGCCGCGCCTCGCAGGCGGCTCTCGCCCCGTAGTACGTGCCGTTGACGTCGAAGTCGTAGTCGTACGTCTGCCACACCGTGCTGTGCCACGCCGGGTGGGACATCCACAGCATCAGCCCGCTCGCGTCCTTCCAGAGGTTCGCGTTCCAGGCCTCGAACATCGCCCGCGTGTTCTCGTAGTTCACGAACTGGGCCTTGCGGGCGAAGTCGTCGAGCCCATCGGCCGCGCCGAGGCGCGCCTCGATCGCCGCCTCGTACGTCTGGGGCGCCTGGTTGCCCTTCGTGGACCAGTCGTGGTAGTACCAGGCGCCGCCGATCGGCCACTCCGGCTCGTCACCCACCATGGCGCGGACGGACTCCGCCGTCGACACCACGGGCGTGCCGATCTCGGTGTGGAAGCCGAAGCTGCCGCTGCCGTACGTGGACGGCGCGTAGTAGTTCGCGGGCTCCGTCCAGCTGTACGGGCCGCCGCCCGTGACGATCCCGCCGGCCGAGTTGTTCTGGTACAGCACGCCGGGCGCCTGCGACTGGACGGCCTCCCGCATGCCGATGTCGATCGCGGCAGGCGGATTGCCCTCGTTCGCGCCGCACCACACCACCACGCACGGATGGCCGCGGTAGCGCTTCACGGTGTCGAGGGCCAGGTCGTTGTAGGCCTTGTGGTCGGGCGGGTCCATCGCCCAGGCGTTGGGGAAGTCGTTCCACACCAGCAGCCCGTGCTCGTCGCAACCGGCGAAGAACTCCTCGCGGTCGCTGCTGGCGACCCAGTTGCGGATCATCGTGAAGTTCATGTCGCGGTGCATGCGCACCGCGGCGTCCATCCGCGGGGCGTCCATCCGGCGCAGCAGCTCGTCCCAGCCCCAGTTGCCGCCCCGGCAGAACACCCGCACACCGTTGACACTGATCTTCAGCGGGTCGGTCGTGTTGTCCACGGCCTTGGCGTCGCTCCAGTCGGTGCCGTTGTCCGAGGTCTGCACGGTGTACGTCTTGGCGTACGCCTGTTCCCACAGGACCGTGACCCGGTCGAAGGCGACCGCCTTCCCGAGGTCGATCCGGATCCACTGGTCGTTCTCGTACGTGGAGGACCAGCGCGTCGACGCGTCGCCGTCCGTGGCGGCCGCGGCCGGGTGGGACGGATCGTCACTCGACGCGGCCGCCTTCGCGTGCAGCGCGAGGTCGGTGCCGGGCGAGGAGGAGTCGATCACCGACAGGGACCACAGCGAGAAGCCCCAGCTGCTGGCCCGCTCGGCGCAGGCCAGCCGGACGTACCGCGCGGTCCGCGAGGCGAAGTCCACGGTCTGCAGGCTCGCGTCGCCGTCGTTGAAGGGCAGCGGCACCGCCGTGTTGTCGACGGACTTGGCGTCCGTCCACGACGATCCGTCCGCCGACACCTGGACGACGCAGGTCCTGGCGTACGCCTGCTCCCAGGTCAGGTCGACACGGTCGAAGGAGACCGCCGAGCCGAGGTCGACCTCGATCCACTGGTCGTCGTCCCAGGACGACGACCACCGGGTCGACGCGTCGCCGTCGGTCGCGTTGCCCGGCTGGTGGTCCGGCTCGTCCACCGACGACGACGTGGCGGTGCGGTGCAGGGCGAGGTCCGTGGCGGGCGCGGAGCTGTCGAACACGGAAAGCCCCCACAGGGAGAATCCCCAGCCGCTCGCCCGCGTCAGGCACTTGACGCGAACGTAGCGGGCCCGGCGCGCGCCCACGTCCACGCTCTGCGTGTACGAGTCGCCCGTCGCGACGAACTTCAGCGGCACCTCGTAGTCGTAGCCGAACTGCCGTATGCCGAAGCGCGTCGTGCGCCGGTCGCTCTCCTGCCCGCCGACCGCGGCGGTGAGCGTCAGGTCGTGCAGGGCGGGCTCTCCGTACCCGTTGGGCCACCACAGCCTCGGGTGGCGCAGCCGCAGCTGCCGGTACGCGTCCGGCGTGAACGTGACGTCGACTGAGCCGCCCGCCGGGACGGTGACGGTGCGCGACACCCGCACGCGGTCGAAGGACGCGGTCACGGTGACGGCGTGGTCCGATGTGTCGGCGTTGCGCACCGGCACCACCACGGTGAGTTCCGCGGTGCTCGTGTCCGGCAGGCCGGGCAGTGACGTGTCCACCCGCGGATCGCCGATCACGGCGTGGCCGGTGGAGCGCAGGCGCACGTGGTTCCAGATGCCGGAGACCCGGTCGCGCACGGCCGGCATCCAGTCCCAGCCCGAAGAGGCCAGGTAGGTGGGCGAGTTCCGGTTCATCATCGTCGCGCCGGCGTCCACGTACGAGACGCCGCTCGGGCCCTTGTCCCCGGGGCTGCCGGGGAACGGCATCGGCGACACCTTCACCGCCAGCGCCTGCTCACCGTGGGCGGCCAGCAGCGCGGTGACGTCGTGAGCGGAACGCGCGAACGGATACGTCATGTCGCCGACCTGCCGGCCGTTCAGCCAGATGTCCGCCGTGTGGTTGACGCCGTCGAACTCCAGCCACACGTGACGCCCCGAGCCGGTCCGCAGACCGTGCGGCAGCGTGAACTCCCGCCGGTACCACCAGGAGTGCCGCGACAGCGCCTCGGGCACGTGCAGATTGTTCAGCCCGGCCACCGGGTCGGGCAGATGCCCCTGCTCGACCAGCGACGCCAGCACCGTGCCCGGGACGGTCGCGGGAAGCCACGCGCGCGTGTCCACGGAGGGCTTCGACAGTTCGGCGCCCGCGCCGCCGGCCCAGTCGTCCATGGTCAGCGTCCACCCCGACTCCAGCGGCACGGTGCCGTCGTCGGCGACCTTCAGCTCCGGCGCGTCGTGGTGGTGTGTTCCCCAGTCCGTCCAGCCCGTGGCCGCGGGGCGGTGGCCGTGCGCGGCGCCGTACACCTCGAAGCCGTTGAGACCGAGCGGGTTGGAGTTGGACCGCTTGTGGACCGTCATCCGCACCCAGCGGGCGGTCACGGGCTTGCCGAGAGGGATGTCGACGACGCCGCCCTTGCCGGACGTCGTCGTGTACACCGACGCCCACGTGTGGCCGTCGCGGGACGTCTCCACCGCGAAGTCCACCGCGCAGCTCGACAGGATCTCCTGACCCGTCGTGTTGTTGCGCGGGTTGGAGCCGTCGGCGGGCGTGAAGGGCGGATCGTCCGCCGTGGCCTCGAACGTGAGGCGCACGGAGTCCACCCGGCACAGGCCCTGGAGGTCGACGCTGATCCACTGCGGATCGCCGTCGGCGGCCCGCCACCCGGTGCCCTTCACGCCGACCGTGCTGACCCCGTCGACCGCGAACGATCCGGGCGTGGGCGCGTAGTCCGTGGACGACACGGAGACCGGCCGGTAGGCGGCCAGTTCGCCGGGCGCGGCCGAGGGGCCGCCCCGTCCGGCCGGCGCCGCCCCGTAAGCGGAAGCGGGCAGTGAGACTCCGAGGCCGAAGCCCGCGAGGAGCACGGATCCGGAGGCGACGATCGATCTGCGGGAGGGGAGAGGCGACGACGGCAACTGCTCAGACATGTGCGGCCCGTTCGATTCAGGAGAGCCCGGGAGCACGTCAGGCCCGGGGGCTCGATGCCCTTTTGACAACGTTGCCATAGGCTCCAGCCCCGGGCCTCTCCTGTCAAGGGCTGCCGCATGCTCGCCACGGGTCCGTAACATTAGGAGACCGGCCGCGCGCAGGAGCGCGCGGCCGGTCTTCATGACGTGTGACCCGCCCGCGCCGCCCGGCTCGGAGTGGAAGTACTCCCGCCCCGCCGCGTCGCCCCGTCGCGTGGAGGCCATGGCGAACATGGGACGAGGGGCTGTGCCCGGTGCGTGAGACGCCGCCGGGCGTGGGGTTGACTTCAGGCAGGGTTAGTACAGAACCTAGACATACCCCGGGCGGCAGTCCGTACGAACAGTCCTGTGCGAGGTTGGCATGCAGAGAATCGGCATCATCGGCGGTGGCATCCGCGGCTCCATGTACGCGCACTCCCTGCGCGGCTTCCCCGGCGCCGACGTGCGCGCCGTGTGCGACCTGGCGGAGCCCGTCGCGCTCAAGGTCGCCGACGACTTCGGCCTCAGCGCGTACACGGACCACCGGCGCATGCTGGCCGAGCAGGAACTGGACGCCGTGATCGTCGCGACGCCCGACTTCGCCCACCGGCAGGCGGCCGTCGACGCCGCCTCCGCGGGCTGCCACCTGCTGGTGGAGAAGCCCCTCGCGACCACGCGCGAGGACGCCGAGGCCATCGCCGCGGCCGTACGTGCCGCGGGCGTCCAGTGCATGGTCGGCTTCGAGAACCGGTGGAACCCTGCGGTCAGGCAGCTGCGCGAGCGGTCGGCCGGCGGCGCGCTGGGGAGGGTCCTGACGCAGAACATCCTGCTCAGCAACACCTACTTCGTGCCCACGACGATGATCGGCTGGGCGGCGAAGTCGTCCCCCGCCTGGTTCCTGATGAGCCACACCGTCGACGCGGCCGCATGGGTGAGCGGGCGCACCGTCACGGCCGTGGACGCGCGTGGTTCGCGCGGTGTGCTCGCCGCGCGGTCCATCGACACCTGGGACGTGGTGCACGCCCTGCTGACCTTCGACGACGGCACCACGGCCAACCTCACGTCGACGTGGGTGCTGCCCGACTCGATGCCGTCCGTCGTGGACTTCCAGTACCAGGTGATCGGTGAGGACTCCGCCATGTACGTCGACCTCCAGGACCAGAGCGTCCGGCAGGCGGGCCCCGACGGGTTCCGCTGGCCCGGCCTGCTCGGCGGCGAGATCGACGGACGCCTCCAGGGCCCGCCCACGTGGATGGTGCAGGACTTCGTCACCCGGCTTGAGCGTGGGGAGCAGGTCGGGCCCGGGCTCGACGAGGGAGCTGCCGTGACGGACGTCGTCGTGGCGATCCACGAGTCGCTCGAGTCCGGGAACACGGTCCCCGTCGACTCCGGCTCCCGGGGCTGACAACGCCCCGGCGGGCGCAGTACGAGCCGGGCCGCCGGGCCCACCGCACGGCCGCGAGGCCGCGAAGCAAGGAGCGCACGTTGTCCCGAACCGCCGCCACAGACACGGCCGCACGCGGCACGCAGCCGGCGGGCGCCGGCCGGCCGCTCGGCACGAAGGTCGCCGTCGTCGCGGCGGCGCTCGGCCTCATCTACGGCTACGACTCCGGCTCCATCAGCGGCGCGCTCGTCTTCCTCAAGAAGGACTACGACCTCAGCACGCTGTGGGTCTCCGTGATCACGTCCATCGTGGTCTTCGGCAGCCTCGTGGGCGCCGCGATGGGACCGAAGGCGGCCAACAGGCTCGGCAGGAAACTGACGATGATCCTCGTCGCCGGGGGCTTCGCGGTGTTCGCGGCGCTGAGCGCGGTGCCCCTCGGCGTGTGGTGGCTGACCGGCGTCCGGCTGCTGCTCGGCGTCACAATCGGCCTGTCCACCGTGGTCGCGCCGGTGTTCATCTCCGAGTTCGCCTCGGAGCACAACCGCGGCAGGCTCGGCACCGCCTACCAGTTCTTCACCTGCGCGGGCGTGATCGTCTCGCTGGTCGTGGCGTGGGCACTGTCGGGCGGCGGCTCGTGGGAGGCCCTGCTCGGCATCTCCGCCGTCCCCGCGGCCGTGGTGCTCCTCGCCCTGCTGCGCTTCCCCGACAGCCCGCGCTGGTACGCCATGCGGGGACGCTACGACGAGGCCAGGGCGACCCTCGTGCGGGTGGAGCCGGAGAGTGACACGGACGCCCAACTGGCCTCGATCCGGGCCGACCTGGCCCAGGGCGAGCAGGGCACCTTCCGGGAGATCTTCACCCGGCGCTACGCACGCGCCACGTTCTTCGTCATCGCCTTCGGCTTCTTCGTCCAGATCACCGGCACCAACACGATCCTGTACTACAGCCCGCTGATCTTCGACAAGGCGGGCATCGCCGACGCCTCGGAGTCGATCCTGCTGTCGGCGCTCGTGCAACTGGTCGCGGCGGTCGGTGTCGTCCTGTCCATGCTCGTGGTGGACCGCTGGGGCCGGCGCCCGCCGCTGCTGATCGGCACGGTGGCCATGGTCGTGGGACATCTGGTCATGGCCCTGGTGTTCGCGCGGCACACCATCACGCCGGGCGCCGGCTACGCGGCCGTGGCCGGCATCGGCATCTTCTACCTCGGGTTCTACTTCGGCATCGGATCGCTCATCTGGGTCTACACCGGAGAGGCGTTCCCCGCCCGGCTGCGCAGCGTCGGCGCCGCGGCCCTGCTGCTCTCCGACTTCGTGGCCAACCTCATCGCCACGTTCGCCTTCCCCGGCGTCCTGTCGGACCTCGGCGGCTCGGTGGGATTCGGCGCGTTCGGTGTGCTGTCGCTGCTCGCCCTCGCCTTCCTGTACCGGATGGCCCCGGAGACCAGGGGCCGTTCGCTGGAGGAGATCCGGGGCTACTGGGACAACGGCGGCCACTGGCCGGCCGCCTCGCCCGGCGGCCAGGGCTGACACGCGCCGGCGCGCGAGCTCACCGCTTCAGCGGACCAGCCCGAGCGACTGGGAGAGCACGATCCCCGCCGCACCCAGCAGGGTGGCGTGGTCGTCGTCCCTCGCGAGGACGATGCCGGGCGGACCACCGGGGTGCGGCAGCACCCACCCGGTCACGTGCCGCTCGATCGCGGCGCGCAGCGTCTCGCCGCCCGCGACGACGTCACCGTGCAGCAGGAACAGGCCGGGTGCCAGCGTGTGCTGGAGGTTGACGATGCCGACCGCGATGTTGCGCGCGTAGCGGTCGAGGAGTTCCACGGCCGCCGGGTCGCGGCGCGCGGCGAGCGCGGTGAGCCGCCCGGGCGTCATCTCCCGCGCCGCCGGCAGGCCGAGGCGCCCCGCCTCCCGGCGCAGCCACACTCCGGTCGCGACGGTCTCCCAGCAGCCCCTGCGCCCGCAGTTGCACACTTCGCCGTCCAGGGCCACCACGCTGTGCCCGATCTCGCCACCGGCGCCCGACCTGCCGCGCTGCACGGCGCCGTCGAGGACCAGCCCCACACCGAGCACGTCGGCGAGGTAGAGCGAGGCGAACGACCGCACCCCGCGTGCCTGCCCGAACCAGCGGTCGCCGAGTGCCTGGGCGCGCGGGTGGTGGTCGATGTGCACGGGCAGCCCGAGCCGCTCCGACACGAGGGGCGCGAGCGGCAGTCCGGACAGCGCGGGGGCCAGGCTGACCTCGACGATGGTGCCGGTGTCCGTGTCGACCATGCCGCCGGTGGCGATGCCCACGCCCAGGGCGCGGCGGCCGTCGGATGGCAGTACCCGCCTCAGGCAGTCCACGACGAGGTCCACGGCGGCCGAGCCGTCGGGCGCCCCGGCCGGGAACGTGCCGCTCGACGTCGCGAGCACCTCGCCCACCGGGCTGACCGTCGCGGCCTCGACGCGTCCCGGCATCAGATGCACCGCGGCGATCGGCTGCCCGTCGCGTGAGAACCACAGCGGACGGGCGGGCTTGCCGCCGACGGACCCGCTGGAGCGCGGCTCGCCCTCCACGAGGACGCCGCTGTCGAGCATGGGCTGCACGATGGAGCCGATCGTCGTGCGCGTCACCCCGGTGTGTTTCGCGAGGTCCGCGCGTGACAGGGGGCCCACGTCGTACAGCAGTTGCAGCACCCGGGTCCTGTTGGCCTCGTTGGCGCTCACCCACGCGACGGTGCGGGACGGGCCGGGGCGTTCTCCCGCCGGCCTCGTGGCCGGGGTCACCTCGGCTCCACCGATCCTGACGACGTCTGCACGCCGCCAAGCCTACAGGGGCCCGCCGCGTGGCCGGGTGGAGGTCAGGCGCCCCGACCGGGGCCTGGTGCGGCCCGATCCAGTGGGCAGGCGTGGGCCGGCCCACTGGATCGCAAGGAAGCGGATCAGCAGGCGCCGAGGTCCTGCCAGACGCCCCACTGGCCGGTGGTGCCGGGCTCCTCGCCCGTCGTCCACCACTTCGCCTTCCACGTGTGCCCCTTGTAGGAGACCGTGTCGCCGCCGACGTAGATGGACGATGTCTTCCAGGCCGTCGCCGTGCACGTGCCGACGCCCGTGACGGTCAGCTTGTACGCCGCGGTGGCGGTCGACGATCCGGCCGTGCCCTTCACGGTGAGGGTGTACGTCCCCGGGGCCGCCGCCGACGTGGTGTGCACGGACAGCGTGGCACTGCCGCCCGCGGTCACCGAGCCGGGGCTGACGGTGGCCGTGACGCCCGCCGGAGCCCCGCTGACCGCGAGGTTCACCGAGGGGGACGTCCCCCCGGTGGAGGCGGTGCGGACGGTCGAGGTGGTGGAGCCGCCGGGCGCGACGGACCCCGACGACGGGGACAGCGAGACCGACACGCCGTTGGACGGCGGGGTGGAGGACCCGCCGTTGAACGGCTCGAAGGTGTGGCTGAACTGCCAGGTGCTCTGCGCGATGCCCGAGCACGAGTCGGAGCCGCCCTGCCCCGGGCAACCGCCGTTGTCGCGCTGGAGGGCCCACATCGAGATCGTGTTGATCCCCTTGCTGACCGCCCAGTCGTACACGGTGGGCGCGTTGGCCGTGGTGAACGTCTCGGCCGCGCCGAAGTCGTCGATGCCGGGCATCTCCGTGACGCCGATCATGTTCCACAGCTGCGCGTTGCTCTTCGACGGGTAGAGCGAGGCGAGTTGGTCGTGCAGCCCCTGCGCCGCCGTCTGCGTGTCGGCCGCCATGTCATGGCTCGCGCCGTCGTAGTAGTCGAACGTCATGAGGTTCACGACGTCGAGCCGCACGCCGTTCGACACGGCGTTGCGCAGGACGGGCAGCCCACTGCCGTCCCCCGCGGTGCCGTCCGTGAGCCCGTGTGTCGTGGTGGGCAGCGTGTACGAGAACTGCACGGAGCGCCCATTGGCCGCCGCCCAGTCCTGGACCATCTTGACTGCCTTGTTGCGCCGGTCGATCCCGGCCGCGTTCGACAGGGACTTGTCCTCGATGTCCAGGTCGATGCGGCTGACGTCGTACGTCGTGATGACCTTCTCGTAGGCGGCCGCGATGGACGCCACGTTCGTGCAACTGTCGGCGATCTCGGTCCCGCTGTCGTCGGCCGCGTAACCGCCGAACGACGGGATGACGTCCCCGCCGCCCGCCTGGATCGTGTCGATGTCGGCGCCGAACTGGGACTGGGCGACCGGCATGCCGCTGTCGCCGTTCCAGTAAGGCGTGCAGGAGCCGACGGACTGCGTCTGGAGGAAGGCCATCGTCAGGTACTTGTTGCCCGACTCCGAGGCCAGCTGGGACAGGCTGTCGCCGTTGTACGCCTCGAAGTAGGGGGCGAAGACGTGCGCGGGCAGCGGCGTGGCCGCCTGCGCGCTGCCGGCGCCGGTGACGGCGAGCCCGAGGCCGGCGGCGCCGGTGGCGATCGCGGCGAGCAGGGTGCGGACGGGTCTGCGAACGGGTCCGTGCATGGACCGTTCTCCCTTCGATGGGGGGCGGAAGGGCCGGGGTAATGGTCTGGACCAATAATCTCGGTGCGGGGACGCCTGTCAAGACATCGGGCGACACGCGTCGGTCAACTCTTGGGAATGCCGGATCTTTTGGCCGCGCCACGCGCCCCGCGGGCCGCCACGGCGATCACGCCCCCCACCAGGGACTTCCACGGCCGGTCCGGCCGTTACAACGCGTTCCGCGCCATCCGCGAAGAGTTTCCCGGCTGCTCCCCTTCCGTTGGTCTCGCGTGGCTAATCTCGCCCGGCCCGGTCCGGCGCAGGAGAGGCACGTCCATGAGCACCCCGGTCCACCACACGCCGACTCGGCGGCCCATGGCCGCTGCCCTGATGCCGGCCAGGCGGCGCGAGGACCTGAGCGGGGGCGGCACTCCGCACGGGAAGCCGGCCGAGCGCGCTCTCCTCGGGATCCAGTCCAGCGCCGGCAACCGAGCCGCGGCCGTGGCCGTGCAGCGGGCCAGGAGCGCGGCGCAGGGGCAGGCACCGGGGAGCGGCAACGCGCCGACCGGATCGAAGAGTTACCGCGACCGGATCGCGGCGGTCCTCGACAGGCTCAAGAAGAACCTCGAGTTCATCGACACCTTCGTCAAGGGCGTCCATGTCCCCGCCAACGCGGGCTTCTCCCAGCACGCCTCCGCCACGGTCGACGAAGGCCTGAAACACACCGCCGGCTCCTCGGGCGCGGCCGCCGGGTCGGAGAACCTTCTCACCGAGGCCACCGGCGCCGTGCTCAGCTCCATGGAAGCGGCCAAAGCCACGAAGGAGGCCGCGAAGCACAAGAGCGGGGCGGCCTTCCACGGCGCGGACAAGAAGGCCACGGCCAAGACGGCCGACGCGGTCGTGGGCGCCGCGAGCGCGGCCAAGTACGCCCTGGACGTCGCCAAGGGGCTGACCAAGGCCGAGCAGGCGGCGCACGCCATGGCGGCGGCCGAGGCGAGCGGGATCGGCTCCGGTGCCGCCGGCGCGGTGAAGGGCGCCCGTGCCGCGCGGCGCGTCGGGCTGACGGCGCGCAAGTACCGTGCGCTGAAACGGCTCGACGTCCCCGACCGCGCGGACGAGGCTGCCCTGGCCCGGCTGAACCAGGCGCGGGAACAGGCCAATTGGGCTGCCGCCGAGGCCTACGTCGCGCTGGACGCCCACTGGGGCCACGAGGGGGAGGACCGGATGGAGCACGTCTCCGACGCCGTCGACGCGGCCTGGACCGCGATGGGCGACGCCCGGGACGCCGCCAGGGACCTCCGGCGCGCCGAGGACGCGAACACGATGAACACGGTGCGCACCTACGCGCTCGGCAAGCAGCGCAACAAGATCGGCAAGCAGGCCCTCACCGCCGTGGGCGAGTCCACCAAGGCCGCGGGCGGCATCGTGACGGCGGTGGCCGCCACGGCGGGAGGTGCAGGACTGGCGAGCAACCCCGTCGGCTGGGGCCTCGCCGCGGGCGCGGCCGGCCTCATCCTCGGCGTCACCGCCTACCGGGCGGGCCGCGCGGGCAAGAAGCGCTACGACGGAGCCCGGCACCCCGACCGCTGGGCGGCGGACGAAGAGACCCCGGCGGCGCCCGCGTCCCGCGAGGATGCGCTCAAGGAAGCCCTGAAGTTCTGGAAGAAGGTGCAAAACGGTGAACGCCAGGCCATGGCGCGCAAGATCTACGGCCTGGCGGCGGGCGCGGACATCCGGGGGAGCGGTGACACGACGGCCGAGATGCGGGATTCGGCGCGGGCGCTCCTCGTCGCTCTCAAAGCGGGCCCCGCCAACCAGCGGCTGACCCCCGAAGAGTGGGCGGACTCCCTCAACGACCCGGCGAAGACCACCGGCTGGGTCAAGGAGATCGCGGAACAGCTGTCCTCGGCGTGACCGGGAGGCCGCGCCGCGCCACCCCTGCGCGCCGCTCTCCACGCGCCGCCGTCTTGACAGCACTTCGCGTTGCTTGGTTGCTTGGCTGCGACAGGGTATGACCGAATGTTCGGTCGGCATCGTGGAGCGCCGGAGGGTTGTGTGGAGACAGACGCGGGTGAACCGGACGCGGGTGAACCGGACGCGGGCGTGACGGACGCGGGCGTGACGGACGCGAGTGGGACGCGGGGCGGCACGGCACACGGCTCAGGGCCCGCCGCGGCCATGTTCGCGCGCGACACCGCCTCGCGGGACCTGGGCATGGAACTGGCGGAGCACGGCCCCGGAACGGCCACCGTGACGATGACCATCACCGGCCGGATGCTCAACGGCCACGGAACGGCCCACGGCGGCTTCCTGTTCCTGCTGGCCGACACGGCCTTCGCCTGCGCCTGCAACAGCGAGGGACCGGCGACGGTGGCCGCCGCCGCGGACATCGACTTCGTGGCGCCCGCTCGCGAAGGCGACATGCTCGTCGCGTCCGCGACCGAGCGCACACGGTTCGGCCGCAGCGGCATCTACGACGTGAGCGTGACGTGCGGCGGACGCGCGATCGCCGAGTTCCGCGGCCGCAGCCGAACTGTCCGGGCCCCCTCGCCGGCCGGCGGGAACGGCTGACGGCCCGGTCTTTCAGCGGCCGCTTCGGGCGCCGCGCCGCAGCCTCAGGGGCGCGTAGACGACGAGCGCGGCCGCGAAGGCCACGTAGTAGGCGAGGTCCGCCCCGTGCAGCGCCCGGGCGACAGGTCCCTCGTAGAGCGTCGTGTCCATGAACGGCACAGCGGCGGCGAAGGCGACCACGAAGGCGAGCAGCGCGGGCCACGAGGATCGCCGGCGGGACGCTTCCGCCGCCAGGTCCACGGCCGTCCCGCCGCGCTCCCGGGACCGCGCGAGCCAGTCCACCGCGACGACGGCGACGAACCCCGGAATCCAGTAGCCGACGAACAGCAGAACGTTCTGGAAGCGGGCCGCCGTGTCCGCCGCGTGCATCCACAGCACGAGGGGAAACCCGAGGCAGGCGGCGAGTGCCGCCGCCACCGGCCTTGCGATCCGCACACCCGCGGTCTGCAGCGCGAGGGAACCGCTGTAGTCGTTCATGGCGTTGCTGCACAGCGCGGCGCAGGCCACCGCGAGCAGACCGAAGGCGCCGAGCGCGCCGCCGCCGAGCAGGGTGTCGACGCCCTTGGCGCTCTGGTCGGTGAAGACGGAGGCACCCCACAGGCCGAGCGCCTGCACCGCGACGAAGGATACGCTGACCCCGAGGAGTGTGTACCAGAACATGCGCGTGCGCGAAGTCTCCCGCGGCAGGTAGCGGCTGAAGTCGCTGGCGTACGGCGCCCAGGACAGCGAGAGACTGAGCGCGACCGTGCTGGTCAGCATGAACGCGCCGAACCGGTCGAGACCGTGCGCCGTGCCGGACGCGGCGGGGTGCACACCGCCGAGCATCTTCACCGCGAGGATCGCGAACGCGACCGCGAGCGCCAGTGTCATGACCTTCTGGAGACGGTGTATCGCCTCGTAGCCCAGCGCACCGACAAGCCCCTGCCCGGCGAGCATCACCAGCACGCCGAGCCAGAACGGCCAGCCGAAGAGGCGGGCGAGCGCGTCGCCGCCGAACAGCCCGATCAGCGCGTCCCACGCGACGGACGACAACCACTGCAGTATTCCGGGCAGCACCACCCCGCGGCCGAACGCCAGCCGGGCCAGCGGCAACTGGCCCGCGCCCGTCGTGCTGCCCCACGTGCCGAGACCTGCCACGGGGACGGCGCCGACGACCGTGCCGAGCGCGACGGCCACCAGCGCCGTCGTGAAGTCGAGGCCCAGCACCACGCCCAGGGTCCCGGTGAACACGCCCGTCATCGTCAGGTTCGGCGCGAACCACACGGTGAACAGCCGGCCGGGCCCGCCGTAGCGCCGGTCCTCGGGCACGGGCGTGATGCCCCGCGCCTCCATCCGCAGATCGCCGGCGGCCGCGGGCATCCGCCCGTCGAAGACGGACTCGCGCGGGGCGCCGGGGCGGCCGACCGCGGGTGCGTGGGAGCGTGGCATGGAAAGACATCCCTCCGCCAGTACGAACTGGTTCAGGTTCGGCGGGTGTGATCTCAGCCCCTCGCGGGGCACCCCGTGTCCGGTACGTACGCCAGCCTAACGCGCCGTGCCGCCCGCGTCCGCGTCAGGGGATGCGGGCCACCGCGGCGTAGATGCCGGACACCTCGTCCCGAGGAGCCGGAGTGTCCTTGTACCAGCGCGGTGCCGGGACGAGACCGGGGTCCACGATCTCGAGTCCCTCGAAGAACGGCTCGATCTCGGCCCGGCTGCGCCACCTCGAGTCGATGCGGGACGAGTACGCGTCGTCGGGCCGGTGGAAGTCGAAAGTGCCGTGCGAGAAGACGAGGTAGCTGCCGGACGGCATCGCGTCGACCAGCGTGCGGGTGATCCCGTACGGGTCCTGGTCGTCGGTGACGAAGTGCAGCAGCGCGACCAGCGACAGGCATATCGGGCGGCTGAAGTCGAGCAGGGAGCGCGCGTGGTCGAGGATCACGCCCGGCTCGCGTACGTCGGCCTGCAGATAGTCGGTGGCCCCCTGCTCCGAGCTGATCAGCAGCGCCTCCGCGTGCCGCAGCACGATCGGGTCGTTGTCCGCGTACACGACCCGTGCCGCCGGCACGGCGCGCTGCGCGATCTGGTGCAGGTTCGGCTCGGTGGGTATTCCGGTGCCGATGTCGAGGTACTGGTCGATGCCGTGGGAGGCGACCCAGGCCACGGCGCGGTGCATGAACGCGCGGTTGTGGCGTGCCCCTTGCGCGACGGCGGACGGCAGTTGATCGCCCATGTCCTTGTCGACCTGGTAGTGGTCCTTGCCGCCCAGCAGGAAGTCGTACACGCGCGCCGGGTGCGGTCTGCTCGTGTCGATCTGCGGCTTGGGGCTGAATGCCGTCATCTGCTGCTCCGCTGCGCGTCCCTGGCCCGGGAGAACGCCCGGGCGGGCCGCCGGTCCGGCGGCCCACGCGGGAGTATGTCACCTCCGCCCGGGGCCCGTTGGGGCCTGCCCGGTCACGCCTCCGGGGCGCGGGTCAGCACTGCGGAGCCAGCTCATCGGCCGCGGCGCCGTCCACCGCCGCCGCGCCTGCCGCCACCGCCTCGGCCAGCGGTTTCGCGTAGCAGAGGCTGAGCTCGTCGAAGCGGTAGAGGCCGAACTTGGGGCACGGCCCGTAACCGGACGACATGTACAGGGACACGGCTTCCGGCTGCTTGGTGCCCGTCTCGAGGACCATCCGGGTGCGGCCCGCGGCGCGCGCGTCGTCCTCCAGGGCCGCCAGCATCCGCCGGGACAGGCCGTTGCCGCGTGCCTCCGGGATCACGTACATGCGCTTGATCTCCGCGTCGCCGTCCGCGTACCCCTCGTCGTTCGCGTCCTGCCGCCGCCAGCCGCCGGTGGCGACGGGGGAGCCGTCCTCGTCGTAGGCGATCAGGTAGAGACCCCGGGGCGGCTCGAACATGGCGGGGGCCAGCGGCGTGATGTCACCGTCGTCGCCGTATCGTTCGGCGTACTCCGCCTGCACGCGTGCGTTGAGCCGGACGGCGTCGGGGTGGTCGAAGGGGACCGTGCGGATAAGCATGCGGACTATCGTACATATGTGTCACATGGGGGCGTCTCGCCCCTGGCTGCCTCGATCCGTTCCCGCCGGCCGCCTCGGGCTGCGCCCCGCCTCCATCTGGCCTTCCTTCAGGCCCTATTGACAGCCGTGCGCGCCCTGCCTAGGTTCCGAACGTTCGAAAGACATCGTTGTCAAGATGTGGGGAGTCGGACATGGCGGCAGCGCGGGGCAACACCTCACGACGGGGTTTCCTGGCCGCGGGCGCGGCGGCGGCAGGAGCCGCGGGCCTCGGGGTGGCCGGGGCGGCGGCCCCGCCGGCCGAGGCGGCCACCTCCGGCCGGCGGCGCGTCGAGTACGTCCTGCCGACCCTCACCTTCGACGCGTCGGCCGTCCAGGACGAGCTCGGCACGGTGTACGACTCGGCGCTCACCGACGTCGTCGGCATCAACACGACGTACGCCGTCCCCGCCACGTACGACAAGGCCGGACTCGTCAGCTACCCGCCCGGCACCCTGGTACGGGCCGGCGGGGGATACCCGGAACCGCAGCGGTGGACGCGCGACGCGGCCATCAACGCCTGGAGCGCCGTCAGCCTCCTCGGCCCCTCGGTCGGCGAGAACACCCTGTGGTCCGTCGTCGACCCGGGGAAGGGGGAAACGGGGCCGGTCGTCCAGCAGGACAACCAGTGGTGGGACCAGATCGTCTGGGCCGTCGGCGCGTGGAACCACTACCTCGTCACCGGCGACCACGACTTCCTGGCGGACGCCTACGGCGTCGCCTCGCGCACGCTCGCCCTGCGCAAGGCGCAGAACCTCAACGCGTCCACCGGACTCTTCCAGGGCCCCGGATACATGAACGACGGCATCGCCGGATACCCGGCGCCGCCCTGGACCTCGGGCATCGACTCCAGCTTCGTGCTGGACTACCCGCACACCGACGAGCTGATGGTGCTCTCGACCAACTGCCTCTACCACGGCGCCCACCTCGCGCTCGAGGGCATGGCGACCGCCCTCGGCCACCATGCGGCGGCCGCCGGGTACCGCAAGGCCGCCGCGTCCCTGAGGTCCGCGATCGACCGCCACCTGTGGCGCGAGGACGCCGGGACCTACGGCTACTTCGTGCACGGCGGCGACGCCGGGAAGGGACACCTCGACACGTCCCAGGAAGGCGCGGGACTCGCGCTCGCCGTGCTGTTCGGCGTCGCCGACCGGCGCAGGACCCGGCTGCTGCTCGACGGGGCGCACTGGCAGCCGCACGGCATCGTCAACGTCTGGCCGCACTTCGAGCGCTTCAGCGACGACCGCCCGGGACGCCACAACGTGATGGTGTGGCCGATGGTGCACTCCATGTTCGGCCACGCCGCCGCGCGAGGCGGCAGGACCGACCTGTTCGCCCGCGCCGTGACCGAGCTGGCCGCGCTCGTCAAGGGCACCGGCGGCAGCTTCTACGAGCTGTACCACTCCGTGACGGGCAAGGTCGACGGCGGCTGGCAGACCGGCGGCAGCGGCACGCTGACCCACTTCGACTCCCAGCCCGACCAGGCCTGGTCCGCCACCGGCTACCTGCGGCTCATCCACCACGGCCTGTTCGGCCTGCGCCCGGCGGCCGACGGGCTGCGGATCGAGCCCTCGCTCCCCAAGGGCTGGGGTGACGTGCGGCTGCGGGGTCTCGCCTACCGGGACATGACGCTCGACATCGAGCTGACCGGCGCGGGCGACCGGGTCCACGCGTGCGTCGTCGACGGCCGGCGCGCCCGCACCGCGTCCCTGCCCGCGCACGGCGGGGGCCACCACACGGTCCGCATCGCGCTCGCGGGCTCGTGACCCGATCGGCCCCGCACCCGGCCCGGCCGCGCTCACCCTGCGATCATGGTGATGCTTCGGCACCGCACCCGCCGGGCAGGTGATCGCACAACAGGGTCGACGGAAGGGGCGCGGGCATGGCGGGGATTCGGACGGTGGCACTGCCCTCGGGCGAGCGCGTGCCCGCTCTCGGGCAGGGCACCTGGCGCATGGGCGACGATCCCGCCCGGCGCGCCGAGGAGATCGCGACTCTCCGGCGCGGCCTCGACCTCGGGCTGACGCTGATCGACACGGCGGAGATGTACGGGCACGGCGCGTCGGAGGAGCTCGTCGGCGAGGCGGTACGCGGCCGCAGGGACGACGTGTACCTGGTCAGCAAGGTGCTGCCGTCCCACGCGGACCGCGAGGGCACCGTCGACGCGTGCCACGCGAGCCTGCGCAGGCTCGGCACCGAACGCATCGACCTCTACCTGCTGCACTGGCGCGGGGACGTGCCCCTCCACGAGACGGTCGAGGCCCTCGACGCCCTCGTCTCCGAGGGCAGCATCGGCGCCTGGGGCGTCTCCAACCTGGACGTCGACGATCTCGCCGACCTGCCCGGCGGAGCCCTCCCCGCCACCGACCAGGTGCTCTACAACCTCACGCGCCGCGGCCCCGAGTACGACCTGATGCCGCGCTGCCGGGAGCTCGGTGTCCCGATCATGGCCTACTCGCCCGTGGAGCAGGGCCGGCTGCTGCGCCACCGGGCGCTCGCCTCCGTCGCCGCCGCGCACGGCAGGAGTCCCGCCCAGGTGGCCCTCGCCTGGGTGCTGCGCAGGGATGACGTCATCGCCATCCCGAAGGCGTCCACCGTCGCGCACGTCGAGGAGAACCGCGCCGCCCTCGACCTGCGGCTCACGGACGACGACCTCGCGGCCCTCGACCGGGCGTTCCCGCCCCCTGCCGGCAGGCAGCCCCTCGACATCCTGTGACCGTCCCACCGGCCGCGGCCGGACCACCATGACTGAGCGGCGTGCTGCGGCGTGCTCCGGTGTGCCGTCACCGTGCGGGCAGGCCCGCACAGTCGATGCAGCACGTCGCCGTGGGGCGCGCGGCGAGTCGCGCGGCGGCGATGGGGCCGCCGCACCGCTCGCAGACCCAGTACTCGCCGCCGGCCACCCGGGACGCGGCCCGGTCGAGTGCCTCCAGATCGCCGCGGGCCTGCTTGAGGGTGTCCCGCAGCTGGGCCCGCTCGAACGCGACGGTCTGCCCCTCGGGGTCGTGCTCGTCGTCGTCGCCCGTCAGGGCGGACGCCGCCACGACGTCGTCCCACAGGCGCGTCAGCGAGGCGACCAGCCGCGCCGTGCTCTCCCGCTTCTCGGCGATCAGCTCCGCGGCCTGCCGCCGCTCGGCCGCCGGACCCGCGCGCTCGGTGCTCTCGTCCACACAGCCACCGACACGCATACCGCGCCGATTATTCCGTTACGCAGCGATTTGGCGCGAAATCACCTCGGTACGAAATCACCCCTCCGTCCCGGATGCGGCGGAGCGGCCGCGCCCGGACGAGCCGCGTACTCGGCCGCCCGGGCGCGCCGGACTCAGCGCGTCGCCCGGTCCACCGGCTCCGCGACGAAGACCGGGATGACCCGGTCCGTTTCGCGCTGGTAGTCCGCGTAGTCGGGGAAGGCCTCGACGGACCGCTCCCACCACTCGTCGCGCTCCGCGCCCGAGGCCTCGTGTGTCACGTAGTCCCCGCGCGCCGCGCCGTCCTGCACCTGTACGTGCGGGTCCGCCTTGAGGTTGTAGTACCAGACCGGGTGGCGCGGCGCGCCACCCAGGGAGGCGACCAGCGCGTACCTCCCGTCGTGCTCCACCCGCATGAGCGGCGTCTTGCGGATGCTGCCCGACTTGTTGCCGCGCATGGTCAGGACGACCACGGGCCGCCCCTTCAGAAGGGTGCCGTCGGCACCGTCGCTGCTCTCGATGAGCGCCACCTGGTCCCTGGCCATCGAGGAGGAACTGGGCTCGTACGAGCCGTCCATCGGCATGGTGACCGCCTTTCGTGCGTCGTTCGCTGACGTGACAACCGATACCAGCCGACCGCCCGGCCGGGCCGCTTCCCGCCCCGCTCGGTGTGGCACGCGGACCGCGCCGCCACGGCCCCGTGACGCCGGAGGCCGGGGGCGGCCGCACCGAATCGGTTGCGGCCACCCCCGGCCGAGTGCCGGTTTCGCTCGACCGCTACGCGGTCGCCACGGCGAACACGTGCATCACGCCGCCCGACACCGTCGAGGGCAGAGTCACGCTTGCCAGCTGCTTGCCCGCCTGGAGCGCGATCGGCGCCGTCGCGAAGACGTCCGTGCCCACCGGGTCGGGCCCGCTGCTGAGCGTGTCGCGGTACGAGGTCTTCACGGCGACCGTGTTGCCGAAGGACGGCTGCTGCGAGCCGCCGCCCAGGGTCCAGTCGCTGAAGCCGATGTCCGCCTGCTGCGTGGTGCCGTCGGTGTACGTCAGCGTGACGGTGCCCTTGGCAGTGCCCTCGGCGGCGCTGCCCAGCAGGCTCAGCTTGGTCGCGCCTGCGGCCGCCTGCACCGAAACGACCTGGCCCGTGGCCGGCTGACCCGGTGTGACCTGGATGTTGTCGGGTTCGCCCGCCTGGACGTCGGGCCACGTGAAGGAGAAGCCGCCGGCCGACACCGTGCCGCCCGGGGCCGCGCCCGCGGCCGCGAGCGCCTGAGCCGAGTAGCTCCAGCCCTCACCGTCGAAGTTGCCCTGCGGCTTCGCGTCGTCCGAGATGCCCTTGCTGTTGAGGTTCCACAGCACGCTGTTCTCGGGGGCGACCGTCACGGAAACCGACGACCCCCGCAGCTCCTTGCCGCCGGAGGAGAACGTGACGGGCACGGTGTAGAACCCCGGCTTGGTGCCGGCGTCCGCCTTCACGGACACCTTCGCGCTCGCCGAGCCCGAGGCCGGCACCGCGAGGTCGCCCTGCGACGGGGTGACGGTGACACCCGAGGGCGCCTTCGCCGTCCAGTGCACCGTGGTGGCCTTGGCGTCGATGGTCTGCGCCCGCACGGTCGTGGTGGCCGCGTCACCGCCGGGGACCGCCTTCAGCGACCCTGTGCCGACCCCCGTGAACAGGCGGGTGCCGCCACCGGGGAACGACGGGGGAACGTTGGAGGCGGCGCTGCCCCAGGACTTGTCGGGCGTGCTGCCCAGCGTGTAGTCCAGCGTCCCGCCCCTGCTGACGAACGACGCGGGCACCCACGGCTTGCCGGAGCTCCTGCCGTTGACCCTGAGCCCCTGGATGTACGTGTTGGACGCGGAGGCCTTGGGCGCGTTGACCCTGATGGCCCTGCCGTGGCCGGTGTGCACCACCGCGCGCGGGAACAGCGGCGCGGAGAGCACCAGATCGGCGCGGCTGGGGACCTGCGGGTACATGCCCAGCGCGGAGAAGACGTACCAGGACGACATGGTCCCGGCGTCGTCGTTGCCCGGGATCCCGCCGGGCGTGTTCGTCCACAGCTGGTCCATCTCGGCCCGCACGGTCTCCTGCGTCTTGTACGGGACGCCGAGGTAGTCGTACAGGTAGGGCGCGTTGATGTCCGGCTCGTTGGTCGGGTCGTAGCGTGTGCCGTCATTGGCCGAGAAGTCGAACTTGCCGTCCTGCGTCCTGAAGAACGCGTCGAGGCGCTGCACCGCGGCCTTGTCGCCGCCCATCGCGGCGGCCAGGCCCGCCACGTCCGAGTACACCATCCAGGTGTAGCGGGCACTGGTGCCCTCGACGAAGCCGCTGCCGGTGTCCGGTGTGAACGTGCCGGACCAGGTGCCGTCGGAACGCCGGTCGCGGATGTAGCCGCCCTGCGGCGTCGCGTTCGGGTCGAAGACGTTGGTCCAGTTGCCCGACCTGGACAGGAAGTCCTTCTGGTCCTTGCGGTCGCCGGTGGCTCCGGCGAGTTCGGAGATGCCGAAGTCCGCGGCCGAGTCCTCCAGTGTTTCCGCGGCGCCACCCCAGCAGTGGCAGTTGTCGGCCGGCACGTAACCCAGCTTCAGGAACTGGTCGAGGGCCGGCCGCTGACCGACGCACTCGACGTTGCAGCCCGAGCTGTCCGAGTCGTTGGCGGTCGGTACGGTGGCTGCCTTGACCAGCGACTTCAGGGCGCCCTTCACGTCGAAGTGGCGGCCGCCGAAGGCGTAGATGCCGGCGAGGGCGGCGTCGGACGGATCGCCCGACATGACGCTCGTCTTGCCGTTCTCCAGCAGCCAGCGGTCCCATTCGCCGCCACGCTGGTTCGCGTAGTTGTACAGCGATTGCGCGTAGTCGCTGCCCGCCGTCGGGTTGAGCATCGTCAGCAGCTGTACCTGCGCCCGGTACTGGTCCCAGCCGGAGAAGGTGCCGTACTGCGCGTGCTGGCCCCTGGCGAGCCGGTGCGTCTTGCGGTCGGCGCCGAGGTACTGCCCGTTCACGTCGCTGGTGAGCGTCGGCTCGAGCATCGAGTGGTACAGCGCGGTGTAGAACGTGCTGCGCTGGTCGTCGGTGCCGCCGCCCACCTGGATCTTGGACAGCGCACGCCGCCAGGCGTCGGCCGAGCGCGCCTTGACCGCGCCGAACGACAGCCGGGGCGGGTTCTCGGCGCGCAGGTTCGCCTCCGCGTTCCGCTCGCTGACGTAGCTCACGGCCACCTTCGCCTGGACGTTCTTCGTCCCCTTCTTGAAGGTGACGTAGCCGCCAGAGCCCTTGCCCGCGACCGGATTGCCGGAGGAGCTGTAGCCGGTGCCGCCCTCGGCCGACGTGGAGCCGGCGTCGAGGGTGCCGTCCTTCCAGGTGCCGACCTCGGCGAACGGCTTGTCGAAGTGCGCCGTGAAGTACAGCGTGTACACGTCGTGGCGGTTGTTCGCGCTCTGCGGCCCGCAGAAGTTGCCCGCGGTGACCGAGCCGGTCACCGTCCTGGCCGCGGCGTCGATGTGCACGGTCGCGTCCGTGCTGCCGCTCTCCGAGTTGGAGGTGCGGAAGAGCATGCTCGCGGGCTTGTCGGCCGGGAAGCCGAACTCGCCGGTTCCGGTGCGGTCCGTGGTGGTGAGCCGTACGCTCGCGCCGCTGTCCAGGCCCACCTTGTAGTAGCCGGCGCTCGCGGACTCGTTCGCGTGCGAGAACGTCGAGGCGTAGGTGGCGTCCTTGGTGTCCGAGGTGGGGGAGGACGTCACGTCCCCCACGATCGGCATGATGGGGATGTCGCCGTTGGCCCCGGAGCAGCCCACGCCGTTCAGGTGGGTCAGGCTGAAGCCGCGGATCTTGTTGGCGTCGTAGCGGTAGCCGCCGGGCGCCGGGGTGGAGACCTGGTTGCCGGTCGAGTTCTGCGGGCTCCACGCCAGCATGCCGAAGGGCCGGACCGCGCCCGGGTACGTGTTGCCGGCGTTGGAGCTGCCGATCAGCGGGTTCACGTACGGAACGGGGTTGTGGACCATGCCGCGGCCGGCGTGGGACATGGTGGCGGCGGAGGCCGGCGCCACGGTGAGGGCGGCCCCGAGGGCCGCCATGGCGCCGACCGCGACGGAGCCGAGCCCCGCCCTTCTCAGCCGGCGCCGTCTGGAGGCCGTACGGCTCTCCCGGGTGTCTGACACCGTTCTTGCCCTTCCCTGGTGGCGGACGGCAACGCGACCGGGCCTGAGTGGGGGTCAGCCACCCGACAACGTTGTCAATTCAGGAAGGGATGCTTCCTGTTTGATCAGGAAGTGTCAAGGGTGTCCGGCATGCGAACCGCGAGCCCGCAGCCCGCTCCCGACCCCCGTGCGCCCTAGCGCACGGAGGGGCCCGTTCGCCCCGGTGGCCGCGCCCGGGACGAACGGGCCCTCACGCGGCGGCAGTCGAGCGAGTGCCGTCACGCGGCGGCAGGCGCGCGGCTGCCGTCACGCGGGGGAGGACACCGGCTGCAGCAGCGCGCCGGTGAAATTCCCGCGGTGCGCGACGGTGCGCAGGATCTCCCCGACGCACCGGACGTAACGCCCGACGTTGGCGGCGGCCAGTTCCGTGTCGGGATAGCGGGCGAAGAGGTACAGGCCCTCCCGGGTGCACACCACCCACAGGCACGCCTTGCCGCTGTCGGAAAGCCGCAGCAGGGCACGCGCGTTGCACCCCTCCCACTCCGCGGCGCCGGGCGAGTCACGCACGTCCATGTACGACAGGAGGGAGAACGGGTCGGGCGTCGTCTTCTTGAAGTCCATCCCCAGCAGCTCGCACACGCGGAAGAACGGCACGCGCGCCACCTGCCTGGCCTCCCGGGCCGAGCGCTGGGCGCGGCGCGCGACGGAGCGGAAGTCGCACTCCGGCGTCAGGTCGATCTCCACCGGGCCGCCCTCCACGTACCAGCCGACCGAGGCCGACCACTCCGAGCGCGAGCGGGTGTGGAAGGGCATGACGGTGCGGTAGGGCGAGGGCGCGCCCAGCTCACGCGCCGCCAGGGCGTGCGCGGCCAGCACCCCCGCGGGCAGTGCCGCGCGTGCCGACCGGCACGCCTCCGTGAGGGCGTCCGTCTCGCCCGGGTCGAGCAGCCAGGAGAACAGGGACTTCTGCGGGAGCAGTTCCTCACCCGTGGTGCCGAGCGGCAGCGGGAAGCCGGGCGGCCGGCCGCCGCTGTCGGCGATGAAGCGCTCCCAGCGCAGGACCGCGGGGTGGTCCCGGCCCACCAGCGCGGCCTCCGCGCGCTGCTCGTTGCTGTAGCTGACGTGGCTGCCGGTGTCCGGCAGCGCGGGCTCGCGCCGTTCGAGGGCGGCGCGGTAGAACTCGCGGATCTCGTGGACCATGCCGAACAGCGTGTAGCCGTCCGTCTGCGTGTGGTCGAAGGCCAGTACGACCGTGGCGGAGCCGTCCCGCTGGACGGTCTCCACCACGTAGCTCGGCCACCTGAGCGTGTGCGTCGCCGCGTCCAGCCGGTCGCGCAGGAACCGGCCGAGAATCGAAGCGTCGCGGAAGCTGCCCAGCACCGAGCTCTCCACGCCGACGACGTCCTGGGGCAGCGTGAAGCGGTGCAACTCGTCGCCCGACCTGCGAAATCCGCTGCGCAGGGTCTCGTGCCGGCCGATCCAGTTCACCAGCGCCCTGCCGAACGCCTCCACCTGGAGCTCACCCGGCATCTCGAAGGCCACACCGCCCCAGTCGGGGGTGCGCACCCCGCGCTCCTGGAGTCTCGCCACCGTCAGGACGTGGGACTCCTGGTTGTACGACGGGGGTACGGCGTCACGCTCCGCCTGCTGCGCGGCCGTGACCGCGGGAGCGTGCAGTGTCCACTCCCGCACCTGCCCGGGCCTGACGGGATACTGGTCGAGTTCGGTCATCTTCACGTCGGGCCCAACGACCCTGACCTGGCGCGGGCACGTGATCCTTGAAGGGGCAAGAGTGTTCGGCGTGGGTACCGGGGGAGTGCGGCCCGAACGGGGCGCGCCGGCCGCGGCGCCACCGTCCCCCGCCGCGCTCGGCGTTCAGGGCTACCGCACGGGCGCCCGGCAGTGCAGAATCTACGCGCGTCGCTGATTCTCAGTCGCCTGACAGGAGCCCCGCATGCCGATCGACCGCAGAACCTTCCTCAACCGGACCGCCGCGACAGGAGCGGGGGTCGCCCTGGCCACTGGCGGAGCGATCGCCGGGGCGGACACGGCCGAGGCCGCGCCGCGGGGCGGGCACCACCGGGGCAGGGGCCCGCACACGGCCTCACTGCGGGTGCTCGGCACGACGGACGTGCACGGACACGTGCTGAACTGGGACTACTTCACCAACGCCGAGTACGACGACGCCGCGCACAACGACGTGGGCCTCGCGAAGGTCGCCACCCTCGTCGAGCGGGCACGCGAAGAGGCAGGCCGCCACAGGACGCTCCTCGTCGACGCGGGCGACATCATCCAGGGCACCCAACTGTCCTACTACTACGCCCGCGTCGACCCGATCACCGGCGGCGACGGCAAGCGCCCGCCCACGCACCCGATGGCCCTGGCCATGAACCACATGAAGTACGACGCGGCCGCCCTCGGCAACCACGAGTTCAACTACGGCATCCCGCTGCTGCGCGCCTTCGAGGCCCAGTGCGACTTCCCGCTCCTCGCGGCGAACGCGCTGGACGCCAAGACCCGCAGGCCCGCCTTCGCGCCCTACCTCGTCAAGCGCGTGCACGTCCCCGGCGGCCCCGACATCAAGGTCGGCATCCTGGGCCTGACCAACCCCGGCATCGCCATCTGGGACAAGGCCAATGTGCAGGGCAAGATGGTCTTCCCCGGCCTCGTCGAGCAGGCGAAGATCTACGTGCCCAAGCTGCGCAGCCTCGGCTGCGACGTCGTCTTCTGCACCGACCACTCCGGTCTCGACGGCGCGACCACGTACGGCGACGCGATCCCCTACCCGGAGAACGCCTCCTCGCTCGTCGCCGCCCAGGTGCCCGGCATCGACGCGATCCTCGTGGGCCACACGCACGTGGAGCGGCCCTGCACGATCGTCACGAACGAGGAGACCGGCAAGCAGGTCGTGCTCTCCGAGCCGCTGATGTGGGGCATGCGGCTCAGCGTCTTCGACTTCGACCTCGAACTGCGCCACGGACGCTGGGAGGTCACCTCCGTCACGGCCGGCGTCCGCGACGCCGCCGACGTCGAGGAGGACGCGCGCGTCGCCTCGCTCGTCAAGGCGGAGCACGAGGCGGTCGTCGGCTACGTCAACCAGATCGTCGGCACGTGCGCCGTCGCGATGAGCGCCACCGAGTCCACCTACAAGGACACCCCGATCATCGACTTCGTCAACCGCGTGCAGACCGACACCGTCACGAAGGCCCTGGCGGGCGGCCAGTACGCGGACCTGCCCGTGCTCTCCGAGGCCTCCTGCTTCTCCCGCACCGCGTCCATCCCGGCAGGCCAGGTCTCGCTGCGGGACGTCGCGGGGCTGTACGTCTACGAGAACACCCTGGAGGCCAAGATCCTCACCGGGGCCCAGGTCAAGGACTACCTGGAGTGGTCCGCCCGGTACTTCGCCCGCACCGCGCCCGGCGACCCGGCCGACCCCGCGAAGATCACCAACGCGAACGGCATCCCCGACTTCAGCTACGACATCCTCAGCGGCCTCTCCTACGACATCGACATCGCCCAGCCGGAGGGGTCGCGCATCGTCAACCTCACCCATGCGGGCGCGCCGCTCGACCCGGCCGCCTCGTTCGTCCTCGCGGTCAACAACTACCGCTCGGGCGGCGGCAGCGGCTATCCGCACATCGCCACCGCCCAGTCGATCTGGTCGAGCAGCGACGAGATCCGCAACACGATCATCGCCTGGGTCCAGGCCAACGGCACCATCGACCCCTCGGCCTTCGGCGGCGACACCTGGCGCCTGGTCCGCGACGGTGCGCCGGTCTTCTGACGGCCTCACACGGACGCACGGGCGCACAGACGCACGGGCGCACGGCGGTCGCGGGCAGAAGGCAGGCCCGCGACCGCCCCCCCGGGGCACCAGGGACAACCATCGGGCTGCCCAACCTGCCTGACTGGTGACCACTGACTCACCGGCGGGCAACCGATGTTCCGTTCCCAGACACCCACCACACGCCTCGGCGATGCGTGCCGTCGCCGCGGGTGACCTCAACGGCGACGGCCATGACGACCTCGTGGCACTGGAGTACACCGGCGAGGGCGCGTACGCCACGGCCCTGTACACGGCGGGCGCTTCCCGCGCCCCACGAGGACGGCGGCAACGGCGCCGTGTGGTCCGTACGGGGCACGGGGGAGGGGCTCGTAGCGGCCGGGGCGCTGGTCGTCGGCCCCAAGGGCATCAACGCCCCCGCCGCCGCGTCACCCGGCCGAGCAGGTGAGGACCGGGTCGGCCCAGTCGCCGTGGTCGTTGCCGTTCCCGTCACCGCCGTCGCCGACCACCAGGTCGAGGACCTGGCCCCCGGTGACGGGCACGTCGATGTCCACCGGCGCCGAACTCCCCCGCAGCACCGGCGTCGTGGTGAGGGTCTTGCCGTCCACCAGGACCGAGAAGGTGACGCTCCCCGGGTCGCCGCCGTCGACGCCGACCGTCGCGGTGAATCGGCTGCACCGGCCCGCCAGGTAGACCTGGACATCGCTGGGGGAGTTGGTGCCGAGCCCCTTGGCGTGGACGGTTCCCGCCAGGGTGATCGGTGTCCCGTCGTCCGGGGCGGTGCCGCCGACGCTCTGGTCGCGCTCCACAGGCCCCCAGCCGTTGGTGGCCGAGAGGAACGTCAGGTCGCTGACCTGGTCGGTGCCCGCGGGCGGCGGTGCGGGAACCGTCCCGACGACGCGTTCGTCGCGCACGGTCGCCGCCTTGTGGTGCTGGGTGAGCCGCACAGCGGCCTTGAGGTCGCTGACCTTGGCCAGGTCCTCGGGGGCGGTGACCTTCCAGTGGAAGGTCGCGGAGCCGCCCGCGGGGATGCGGGAGACGGACGGTGGTGTGGACCGCTTGTCGACCGTCCAGCCGTCAGGAGCCGTCAGAGCGGCGGTGACGTGCTCGGCCGCCGGCCTGCCCGCCGGCACGGAGACGGTCGCCGTGGCGGTGAACTGCCCGCCGGGCTCCACGGAACCGGGCGCGGCCAGGGAGACTGACGCGCCGGGCGCGGCGGGCATCCGGTAGCGCGACGCGTCGTAGCGCGGGCTGTCGTTCTGCGCGACCTTGAGCGAGGAGGCATAGCTGCCGTAGTTCGTCAGTGCCACGCTGCCGAGGCCGCCGGTGCTCCCGTCGAGGTTCCACACCGCGATGGCGACGGTGTTCGACCCGTGCGGGTTCAGGATCCCGTTCGGGACCGGGAAGCTGGTCTGCGGGCCCTTGTAGTTGACGTAGTTGCCCATGTCCCAGCCGTTGACGTAGATCTCGGCGCGGTACTTGCGTGACGGGTCGTCGGTGATGGTGAGGCCCAGCGACGTGTCCTGGCCCTTCGGCAGGTCGAGCTTGACGCCGGTGGTGTACCAGGACACACCGGGCGTGGTGTCGGTCGCCGGAAGGGTGACCGGCTTCCAGCCGCGGGTGGGGTAGCCGGGCAGCATGTACCCGGCGCGCTCCCCGTACAGGCCGCCGGTGGCCAGCGGGCCGCGCACGGTGTCGACGGGGTCCTCGCCGCCGCGGACGCCCTGCAGCCGCCATGTGACGGTGTTCAGTGGGTCCCCGGTGAGCGAGGCGCCGATCAGGCCCCGTGCCGCCTTGTTGCCGTTGGACTCGTTGTAGTCCTCCTCGTGGCCCATGTTGACCGTCAGCACCGACACGACGTTGTCGCCGTCGGCCTTGAGCGCGCCGGCGGGGAAGCGGTAGGTCTTGCTGCCGTCGGCGGTCGAGCTGCCCAGGAACGTGCCGTTGAGCCACACCGAGGACGCGGCAGCGCCACCGCCGCTCTGCGTCGACAGCGTGATCCCGCTCTCCTTGCCGGTGGACGCGAAGCGTCCGCGGTACCAGGTGCTGCCGGTGTGGAAGCCGTAGTCGTCGGCGAACAGCACCGGCAGGCTCGCGGGGCTCGTGGTGCTGTTCGAGGTGGTCTTGTCGGCGACCTGCCAGCTCGAGTCGTCGAATCCGGGCTGCGCCTCGGGTGATCCCTGGACGTGCTTCCACCCGGTCAGCTTCGGCAGCGTGATCGGTGCCGCGGTGGCGATGGCGCCGGTGCGGCTGCCGGTCGGCGTCACGTGAGTGTGCATGGGCCGTCCGTTCCAGGACACCGACCTGGCGCCGCTGAACACCTCGATGCTCTTGCCGCTGCCGTTGTCGCCGGTCAGCGCGAGGTGGGCGCCGTGGGACACCGCGCCACGCAGCAGGTGGGTGCCGCGCACGAGGACGGGGCCGGCGGCGGTGTCCTGCCGCCAGAAGGTCTTCGCGGTCGCGGTGTCCGCGAGGAGCAGCATCAGCGGATGGTCGCCGCCGATCTGCACCCGGGTCAGGCCCGAGTGCTGGTAGTCGAGCCTCAGGTCGCCCGTCTTGGCGTCCCAGGTCGTGGTCACCTTCCCGCCGCTCGCGGTCACGGTGGGCCGGGAGGCGTAGTGCAGCACGGTCTCGCCGTCGCTGCCGTGGTCACCGTAGAGCACGGCGATCTCCCGGCCCGCCACCTCGGCCTGCGTCATGATCTCCGAGGTGGAGTAGCGCAGCGAGTTGCCGCCGAGGTCGTAGCCGGCCACGATGATCTTGCTCTGGCGGCCGTCGAGGGCGAGCGCCGTACCGGGCTGCTGCGGGACGGTGTAGACGGGCGCGCTCGCGGCCGAGCCGGTGGTGACGTCGATCGCGTCGATCGTGACGAACGTGCCCGACGCGGCAGGGCTCTTGTCGCCGGTGGCGGTGATCCGCAGCGTGTGGGGGCCGTTGCTGAGGCCGTGCGCCTCGTAGGCCGCGTACTGGTTGCGCTTGCTCGCGCCGTACAGGTCGACCGTCTTGACCTTCGTGCCGTCCAGGTAGACGTCCGCGGTGCCGTGGTTGCCGTCGAGGTTGCTGATCCACTTCACGCCGGTGCCGGTGAAGTCGACACTCGCGCTGTCGCCCGCGGTGTCAGTGAAGGACTCGGTGTGCTGGTAGTCGCCGCCCGTGTAGTTCTGCTCGGCGCCGACGTGCGACCAGGAGCCCTTGTACGTGAGGGCGGAGTCGGTGTCGTCGTGGGTGTAGCCGGAGTGCGCGCCCAGATCGATCGTGAGGTGCGTGCTGTCGGCGGTCGTCGCCGTGGAGTCGTCGTGCCGCACCACGTGGAACTGCGTCCCGGTGTCCGGGTTGATGCGCGCGGTGTCGACGATGTCGCCGTTGGCGGTCGGGACCGCGGGCAGCGGGTCCGTCTTGGTCAGCGGGGCGACGGACTGGGTGAAGTAGCCGATCAGCTTGTCCTCGCCGTACTTGGGGTCGAGCTGGCGGGTCTCGCGTATCGCCGCGCCGTAGTCGTACGAGGTGTAGTTCTGCGGCTCGCCGAGCCAGCCCCAGTTGGTGCCGCCGTAGGTCATGTAGAAACTCTGCGAGGTGGCGCCGACGGCGATGTTCTGCTTGTAGAAGACGTCGGCGAACCGGTCGTTGATCAGCTGGGCGCACTTGTCGTAGCCGGGGCCGCCCCACGGGTCGAACGCGCCGCCCTGGAACTCCGCCGTCTCCAGCGGCTTGCCGGCCGGGTGGTCGTAGCTGATGTCCGGGACACCGCTCCAGCGCGTGGGATTGCTGCAGTTGAAGCCCTGCGGGTACGAGTCGGCCCCGTCGACGTCGAGGGCCGCGTCACCCGAGTTGAACGTCCCGTTGTTGTTGCCGACGAGCGGCACGGTGATGCCGTCCGCGGTGGCCTTGTCCTCCAGGTGCTTCATGTACGTGCGGCCGGACGCACTGCCGTTGTAGTACTCGTTCTCGACCTGGTACTCGATCACCGAGCCCGTGCCGTTGGTGAGCTGGTGGCGGGCCAGGATGCGGTCGATCCGCGTCTGCCACTCGTCGCTGTACTTGAGGTACGCCGGATCGTCCGTGCGGGTGTTGCCCGCCTTGGTGGACAGCCAGCCGGGGAAACCGCCGCCGTCCACCTCGGCGTTGATGTACGGGCCCGGGCGCGCGATCACGTAGAAGCCGAGCCGGTCGGCCATGTCGAGCAGCCGGTCCACGTCCCGCACACCGGTGAAGTCGTAGACGCCGGGCGCCGGCGAGTGGTAGCCCCAGTCGAAGTACAGCGACACGGCGTTGAACCCGGCCGCCTTCATCTTCTGCAGGACGTCGAGCCACAGGTCCTGGCTCGGCAGCCGGAAGTAGTGGAACTCGCCCGCCCACAGGTAGGTGCGCTTGCCGTCGATCTTGAAGGAGTATCCGTCGTAGGTGACGGTGTGCGCGCCGGGCTTCCCGGCGTGCGCCGCGGCGGACGCCGTGCGGGCGGAAGCGCCGGCGCGGGTGGCGGCGCTCGCGCCGGTCGCCAGGCCCGCGCCCAGGCCGGCCGCGAGCGCCAGCGTCACGCAGACCGAAAGGAAGCGCCGCAGTATGCGGCGGCGCAAGCGGTGAACCGGCATTACCTACCTCCACGTCAGGTACGGGAGCACGCGAGCCGGCCAGGGCCGCCGGGACGCGCAGCCCCGCCAACACCCCGGCCGCCCCACACCGTTGTGCGCAAATGTGCGAACGAGTTGATTGTCGTTCGGGAGTGTTGCATCGGTGCTCGCGGAGCGCAACCAGTCGCACACACTTTTGTCGGCGCCGGATCAGCCGGCGCCCGCCAGGCCCGCCGCCGGCGCCAGAGCAGTCCCCGTGGCCCGCCTGACCTCGTCCAGAGTGACCCCGGGCGCCAGTTCGGCGACGGCCATCCCCTCGGGCGTGACGTCCAGGACGGCGAGATCGGTGATCACCCGGTCGACGACGGCGCGCCCGGTCGCCGGCAGGGTCAGTTCCTCCACGATCTTGGGCGACCCGTCCTTCGCCGTGTGCTCCATGACGACGATCACCCGACGCGCGCCGTGGACGAGGTCCATCGCACCGCCCATGCCCTTGATCATCCTGCCGGGGACGCTCCAGTTCGCCAGGTCCCCGCCTGCCGAGACCTGCATCCCCCCGAGCACGGAGACGTCGATACGGCCGCGGCGCACCATCCCGAAGGACAGCGCCGAGTCGAACGTGGACGCGCCGGGCACCAGAGTGACGGTCTCCTTTCCCGCGTTGATCAGATCGGGGTCCTCCTCGCCCGGACGGGGCGACGGCCCCACACCGAGCAGCCCGTTCTCCGCATGGAGCACGACGTGGGCCCCCGGCGGCAGGTGGTCGGGGATCAGGGTCGGCAGCCCGATGCCGAGGTTGACGTACTGGCCGTCGCGCAGTTCGCGGGCGGCGCGGGCGGCGAGGCGTGCGCGATCGAGGGACACGGTCAGATCTCCTTGCTTGCCGCAGGGGCGGAGCCACGCCGTTCGATGCGCCGGTCCGCCGCGTCCGCCTGGACGATCCGGTCGACGAAGACACCGGGCAGGTGGACGTGGTCCGGGTCGAGCGAGCCCGCCTCCACGATGCGTTCGGCCTCGACGACGCACACCCGCGCCGCCATCGCGCACAGCGGGTTGAAGTTGCGGGCGGCCGCGTGGAAGACGCAGTTGCCGTGGCGGTCCGCCACCGCCGCGCGAACCAGCGCGAAGTCCGTGGTGAGTGCCTCCTCCAGCAGGTGCCGCCGGCCGCCGAACTCGCGCGTCTCCCTGGGCGGTGAGCACCGGGCGACCGAACCGTCCGGCGCGTAGCGCCACGGCAGACCGCCCTCCTCGATCTGGGTGCCCGCCCCTGCCGGTGTGTAGAACGCCGGGATGCCCGCCCCGCCGGCGCGCAGGCGCTCCGCGAGAGTGCCCTGCGCAACGAGCTCGACCTCCAGCTCGCCGGCCAGGTACTGGCGCGCGAACTCCTTGTTCTCCCCGACGTACGAAGAGGTCATCCGCACGATCCGGCCCGCGCGCAGCAGCAGACCGAGACCCCAGTCGTCCAGACCGCAGTTGTTCGACACCACGCGCAGGCCGCCGGGCCCCGCCTCCACCAGAGCGGCCAGCAGCGTCGACGGGATGCCGCACACCCCGAAACCGCCCACGGCGAGCGTCGCCCCGCCGGGTATGTCGGCGACAGCCGCCGCGGCCGATCGCACCCTCTTGTCCATGAACTCCCTCTTTCTCGGCGTACCGTCCGGCGAAGCCACCCTCACGGCGCCGCACGACCGCTCGCCATGTGACGAGGCGACACCCCCAGGCCGCCGGGAGCGGCGCGCGCCACCATGTCCCCACTCGCCGCCCGGCTCCTACGGTTTCGGCCACATCAGCCTTTCGCCGGCAGCCACGCGGCTCGTGCGCCACCCGCCAACTCCCCCCAGGGCGGGGCGCCGGCCGCGCTGCGGACGGCACAACACCGGGAGCCGCTCACGATGCGTTGGCCGACCACACGCGCACGCCGCGCCGGATCACTCTCCGCGCCGGCCCTTCCCGTCCTGCTCGCGGCGGGGCTCCTGCTCGCCGGATGCTCGGCGCCCGGCACGTCGGGAACGACCGGCTCGGGCCCCTCCTCCTCGGCGCCGGTCAAGGTCGGGCTCGTCTACTCGCGCACCGGTCTGCTGGCCGCCTACGGCAAGCAGTACCGCGAGGGCTTCGACGCCGGGCTGAAGTACGCCACGCACGGCACCGGCACGGTCGACGGACACCGCATCGAGGTCACGGCCAAGGACGATGCGGGCTCACCCGGGACCGCGGTCGCGGAGACCAAGGACCTCATCGGACGCGGATGCCGGATCATCGCGGGGACGACGGACTCCGGAGTGGCGCTGCAGACCGCCCCGCTCGCCGCCCAGAACCGCGTCCTGTACATCGACGGCCCCGCGGCCACCGACGACATCACCGGCGTCAACCGCTACACCTTCCGCTCCGGCCGCCAGTCCTACCAGGACACCCTCACCGCGGCGTCCGTGCTCGGGTCCGCCAAGGACAAGAAGGTGACGGTCCTCGGCCAGAACACCGCCTTCGGCCAGGCCAACGTCGCCGCGGTGAAGGGCGTGCTCGGCGGCCGCGGAGCGAAGGTGACCGCCGTCCTCGCCCCACCGAGCGCCACCGACCTCACGCCGTTCGCACGCCAGGTGAAGGCGGCCGCGCCCGACCTCGTCTTCGTCGCCTGGGCGGGTTCGACCGCCCCCGCCCTGTGGACCGCCCTCGACCAGCAGGGCGTGCTGGGCTCCACCAAGGTCGTCACCGGGCTCGCCGGCACCGCGTCCTACCCGGTGTTCGGACGGGCGGCCTCCAAGGTGTCCTTCCTCGCCCACTACTTCCCCGGCGCGGGCGGCGGCAACCCGGTGGAGAAGGCCATGATCGACGACGTCACGAAGGCCGGCGGCACACCAGACCTCTTCACCCCGGACGGATTCACGGCCGCCCAGATGGTCGTACGGGCCGTGCACGCAGGCAGCCCCACCGACACCGACGCCATGGTGAAGGCCCTGGAAGGCTGGAGCTTCGCCGGGCCCAAGGGCAAGGAGCAAGTACGCGCGGCGGACCACGCCCTGCTGCAACCCATGTTCACCGCACGGCTGGTGGGGACCGGGGCCTCGGCGAAGCCGCGGCTGGTGTCCACGCAGCCGGCCTCGGCGGTCGCCCCTCCGGTCCGGAAGAAGGGCTGACGCGTGGCCCGCACGGACACACCCCGCACACCACCCCCACCCGCACCGGCGGCCTCCCCGGCCGTTCTCGCCCTGCGCGGACTCGGCCGGAGCGTCGGCGGCGCGACCATCGTCGACGACGTCACCCTGGACGTGCGCGAAGGCGAGTTCCTCGCCGTGATCGGCCCCAACGGCGCGGGCAAGACCTCCCTGTTCGACCTGATCAGCGGGATCACGCCCGCCACCCGCGGCACCATCGGACTCGACGGGCACGACATCACGGACGCACCGGTGCACGCCCGAGCCAGGCTCGGCCTCGGACGCACCTTCCAGCTCTCCAGCCTCTGGCCCGCGATGACGGTCGCCGACCACGTCCGGCTCGCCGCACAGGCCGCCGAAGGTGTCTCCTACCGCCTGTGGCGGCGCGCGCCCCGCTACGCGGGCCAGGTCGCGCACGTCCTGCGCCGCACCGGCCTCGAGCACCGCGCCGGCACGCCCGCGGCCGAGCTGTCCCACGGAGGCAGGCGCCAACTGGAGCTCGCCGTCGTGCTGGTGGGCGAGCCACGGCTGATCCTGCTCGACGAGCCCATGGCCGGCGTGAGCGCGGAGGACGTGCCCCTGCTGACGGCTCTCATCCGCGCGGTCCACCAGGAGGAGCGCCGCACGGTCCTCATGGTCGAGCACCACATGGACGTCCTGCTCGGACTGGCCGACCGGATCGCCGTGATGCACCACGGCGGCCTGCTCGCCGTCGACACACCGGCGGCCGTCATGGCCGACGAGACCGTCCAGCAGGCCTACCTGGGGGAGGAACTGTGAACGCGGCGGGCAACGCGCACCCCCGGCCGCTGCTCGCCGCGCGCGACCTGCGCGTCCGCATCGGCGGCCGGCACATCCTGCACGACGTCCACCTGGACGTCGCACCGCACGGCGTCACCGCGCTCCTCGGCAGGAACGGCGCCGGCAAGACCACCACCGTCCGCGCGATCCTCGGACTCGTCCCGCGCACCGGCAGCATCCTCCTCGACGGGCAGGACGTCTCGGGACTGCGCACCCACGTCCTCGTCCGCCGGGGCATCGGCTACGCGCCCGAGGACCGGGGCGTCTTCACCGCGCTCACCGTCGCGGAGAACCTCAGACTCGCCGAACGCCCCGGCTCACGCCCTCCGGACTACGCCCTGGTCCACGACCTCTTCCCCGAGCTGCGGCAGCGCGCGGGCCAGCCGGCCGGCACCCTCTCCGGCGGGCAGCAGCAGATGGTCGCCATCGCCCGCACCCTCCTCGCCGACAACCGTCTCGTCATCGTCGACGAGCCGACCAAGGGACTCGCGCCGAAGATCGTCACCGAGGTCGCCGAGGCCCTCGAACGCGCCGCCCGCGCCGTCCCCGTCCTCATGGTCGAGCAGAACCTCGCCGTCGTCAGGCGGCTCGCGACGACCTGCGCCGTCCTCGTCGACGGACGCACCGCGTACGCGGGCGAGGCCGCGCCGCTGCTCGCCGACCCGCGGGCCACCCGGCGGCTGCTCGGAGTCGCCAGTGGCAGCACGCGCGGCGGGCAGGACCCGCCGGGCGCCCGCGCGAGCGCCGCGGAAAGCCCCGACACGCGGGAGGCCCAGTCCTGATGGACACCCTCGTACTCCTCACCATGACCGGGCTCGGCCTCGGCGCCCTGTACTTCCTCATCGCCTCGGGTCTCTCGCTGATCTTCGGCCTCATGGACGTACTCAACTTCGCCCACGGCGCCCTGCTGTCCGTAGGCGCCTACGCCTGCTGGTGGGCGGCCTCCGGGCACCTGCCCGGCGCGGGCCCGCACGGCGCTGGGTTCGTCCTCGCCGTCGCCTTCGGCGTCGTCACGGGCACGCTCGCGGCGGTGGCCCTCGAAGTAGGTGTCGTACGGCCGCTGTACGCGAGGCCGCGCGAGCAGGTGCTCGCCAACGTCGGTGTCGGTCTCGCCGTGCCCGCCCTGCTGTCCGGCATCTGGGGCAGCGACGCCCGCACGTTCCCGGTACCGGACGCCCTGTCCGGGACCGTCACCCTGCTCGGCGCGCGGGTGCCCGCCAACCGGATCCTGCTGATCGGATGCGCCCTCGCCGTCCTGGTGGGGCTGCGCGTCCTGCTCGGACGCACCCGCGCGGGCCTCGTCGTCCGAGCCGGTGTGCAGGACCGCGCCATGGTCAGCGCCCTCGGCATCGACGTCCGTCGCGCCTTCACCCTCGTCTTCGCGCTCGGCGGGGCCCTCGCCGCCCTCGGCGGCGCCCTCGGAGGCGTGTACTTCGGCGAGGTCGACCCCGGCCAGGGCACCTCTCTGCTGATCTACGCCTTCGTCGTGGTCGTCGTCGGCGGAATGAGCTCGGTCACCGGCGCCGCCGCTGCCTGCGTGGCCGTCGGCCTCCTCCAGCAGTTCGCCAACTACTTCACGACCGCCGGCCTCGGCGACCTGGCCGTCGTCGTCCTGCTCGCCGTCGTGCTCCTCGTCCGCCCCCGCGGCCTGATGGGAAGGCTCACCTGATGTCCTCCAACCCACCGCGCGACGCCGTGGACCGCACACACCCGGCGCGAGGCACCCGCGGGCTGCTGCGGCTGTGGCCGGCCGCGCTGCTCATCGCCGCCGCCGCGGTGCCGTTCGGCTCCTTCCCGCTGCCCGGACTGCTCGCAGGACCGGTCGGCAGCCCGGGAAACCTGCAACTGCTCGCCCTGTGCCTGCTGTTCGGTGCGCTGGCGACCGGCTACGACCTGCTGCTCGGGCGCACGGGACTGCTCTCCTTCGGGCACGTCCTCTACTTCGCCTTCGGCGCGTACGCCACCAACACCGTCATGCTCGAAGCACACCTGCCGTTCCCCGTCGCGGCCCTCATCGGGGTGCTCGCCGGCACGGCGCTGTCCGCTGTGCTGGGCGCCGTCAGCCTGCGGGTGTCCGGCATCGGGTTCTCCATGGTCACGCTCGCCTTCGCGCAGGCCTTCTCCATCGTCGTCTCGCGCGACCCCGGCGGCCTCACGGGCGGCGAGGAGGGCCGCGCCGCCCCCGCGGGCCTCCTGCCGGGCGGCTTCGTCGGCATCGACCACACGGCCGACCTGTACTGGCTGGCACTCGGCTGTCTCCTGCTCACCCTCGGCGTGAGCGCGTGGGCGCTGCGCTCACCGCTCGGACGCGTGTGGGACGGCATCAGCCAGAACGAGCAGCGCGTCGAGGTGCTCGGCCTGCGGCCCTACGGGTTCAAACTGACGGCGTTCGTGATCGCCGGCGCGCTCGCGGCCTTCGCCGGCACGGTGCACCTGCTGCTGACCGGCGGCGCCACACCCGGCACCACGACGACCGACTTCAGCCTCTCCCTGCTGGTGATGGTCGTCCTCGGCGGATCGGGAAGCCGATGGGGGCCGATGATCGGCGGCATCCTCTACACCTGGGCCGACCAGCGGCTCTCGGACGTCGCGGGCTCGGGCGCCGTCGCCTCGCTGCCCGGCGTCCTGCGTGTGCCGCTGTCCCAGCCGCTGTTCCTGCTCGGCGCACTGTTCGTGGTGATCGTCGCCGTCCTGCCCGGGGGCCTGGCCCGGCTGCCCGCACGCATCGCCGTAGTGCGGCGCGGGAGAACTGTCCGAACCGAACCACCACCGGACGCCCCGCCGGCCGCCCAGGGGGCCGTGGGCACGGCGCGCGCAGGCGACCGCCACGGCGCATGAGGCCGGCCCCCGCGTCAGGGCGTGCTCGCCAGCAGCTGAAGCCGCAGGGCGAGTTGCAGTTCGAGGGCGCGGTCGGGGCGGTTCCAGTCCCGGCCGAGCAGCGCCTGGACCCGGTCGAGTCGCTGCACCACCGTGTTGACGTGCACGTGCAGCTCGTCCTTCGCCCGGGTCAGGCTCCCGCCGCAGCCGAAGTAGGCGCCGAGCGTGCGCACGAGCTCCGTGCCGCGCTGCGCGTCGTAGCGCAGCACGGGGCCCAGCACGGACTCGACGAACGCCCCCACATCGTGGCCGTCGCCCAGCACCACGCCGAGGAAGCCGAGTTCCGGCGTGCTCGCGCCCTCGCCCGTCCTGCCGAGCACCCGCATCGCCCGCAGGCAGCGGCACGCCTCCTCGTGCGCCGCCGCCAGCGCGGCAGGCCCCCGCGCGGGCCCCGCCGCGGCCACGGTG
>NZ_JAGIQL010000054.1 GCF_017813245.1 Streptomyces montanisoli | reverse complement strand
AACAAGAGTTCAGTCAAATGCTCTTCCGATCTCGCGGCGGCGCCTGCGGCGAGTCCGCCGCGCAGCAGCGCTCGGCGTGTGGGCGTCGCGAGGGTGGCGGAAGGCGGGATGCGTTCCATGTGGGGGCTCCTGGGGGCGTCATGACGGGACGTGGGGTGCATGGCCATCAGGTGGGGCATGGCCATGGTGGGCCCACGGCGGGCCGGCTGCCAATAGCCGGACGAACTGGCAGTGGTACAGGCCGGTGAAGGACGCCGAGGCAACGGGATCGTCGCAGCTGGGGCGCGGCGCGGAGCGCGGGGGCCGAATCCCGTCGCCATCAAATCGGCGGCGCCCGGGCGGTATTGACGTGGCGGCCGCATGCCGTCGCGCGGTCCGCGGGCGGCCCTCGGCCCGCACGGTGCGCATCGGGACCTCCGTCCGCCGGCACCTCGGCATGCCGACCCGGCCCCGATCATCGGCCGGTCCGCGCGGCGACGGGCGGTATGGGCCCGCCCGCGGCCCCGATGTCGGCGAACTCCACCCGCCCGGCCCAGTAGATCGCTGCCGCGCCGTTCGCCGGGACGGTCATCCTCTCCGCGGCCATCGCGTGGGGCAACGTGCTGCTGCCCGCCCTGATCCGGCGGAGTGTGCCCGCGCACCGCATCCAGGCCGTCAGCGCCCTCTACGGCACGGTCATGGGCGTGGCGGCCGCCGTCTCCTCCGGGATCTCCGCGCCGCTGGCCCACTCCGTGCCGGGCTCCTGGCACACCACTCTCGCCTGGGGCGTCGCCTTCACCGTCGCGGCTTTCCTCGGCTGGCTGCCCCGGCTGCGGGGCGACCGCGCCCAGCCGTCGAGCGGCGTTTCGCACAGCCCGGTCCCCTGGCGGTCGGGGCCGGCATGGCAGGTCAGCATCTTCATGGGCCTGCGGTCCCTGGGCTTCTGCACCGCCGTCGCATGGCTGCCCGGCATCCTGATCCACCGCGGCACGTCCAGCACCACGGCCGGATGGATGCTCTTCCACTGCCAGTCGATCGCCCTGGCGGCCGGCAGCCCCCTGCCCCTGCTCACCCGGGGCCGCCACGACCAGCGATGGACCGCGGTGGGGGCCTCGGTCGTCGTCGCCGGCGGTTTCGCCGTGCTGCTCTCCGCGCCCGCGCTGTCCGTGCTCGCCTGCACGCTGCTCGGTCTCGGCGGTGGCGCCTGCCTCGTCCTCGCACTGACCTTCCAGAGCGAGCGCGCCGCAGGCCACGCGGAAGCAGCCGCGCCGGCCGGCATGGACGCTGCCGATCACGGTCCTGGTCGTCCTCAGCCTCGCCATGGCGAGCGCCGGATACGGCGCGGGACGCAACCGCCGTGTGAGCTCCGCCGGCCGTCGAGCATCACGCGACCAGTCAGGTGCTGGACACCGTCAGGAGCGGTAGGCGCGCTTGGACCTGCGGCTCATCTCCGTGTTCTGGAAGGCCACGCACTCCCAGCGACCCTCCTGGCGGTGCAGTGTGAAGGTCTGGAACTTGTCGAAGCCGATCCGGCTGCCCCTGCCGATGCCGCCGACGGTGGTCACCACCGCCGTGCACGCGTCCGGCATCCGCACGTCGATCGGCTTGACCACCATGCGCGTGCCCTTCTGCCACCGGGTGAACACCTCATGATGTGTCTGCTCGATGGCCGCCCGCCCGAGCATGGCGTCCCCCATGAAGATGACATAGGACGCGTCCTCCGCGAACTGCGCCGCGTAGCGGCTCGCGTCCCCCGCGTCCCAGGCATCCCGGATCCGTCCGAGGAACTCTTCGACCGTGTCCTGTCTCGTGACCGCCATCGTCGCCTCCTGTGCCCGGCCGCCTCACGGCAGCACCGCAATTCGATTCGTTCTCACCGAAACTATTCCAACCGAAACGATTTGCGCAAGCACTACCCATCGCTGTATCGATAAAGCGGCCTGAGGGGGCCGATCACCATGCCCGGACGGGTCGCCCCTCGGGTTCGACGGCGACGTTGGCGTACACGATGCCGAGCAGCCTCCGCAGCTCGGACCGGTCCTCGGCCGTGAGCCCAGCGGTCAGCCGCTCCTCCGACGCGCCCGCGAGCCGGATCAGCTTCTCCAGCTCCCCGCGGCCCGCCTCACGCAGGCGGACCAGTTTCACCCGGGCGTCGGCCGGCGACTCGCGCCGCTCCACCAGGCCCCTCTCGATCAGCAGCGTGAGCAGCCCCACCAGGCGGCTGGCCGGGATGCCGAGCGAGGAGGCGAGCTGCTGCTGGGCGTGCTCCTCGCCGTCACGCAGACCGCGCAGCACGGCGAAGTGCCGCGGAAGCAGGTCCTCGGCGGCCAGCGCCGACTCGAACGCGAGCGCCGCCGCATTGCCCGTGGACGCGATCACGAAGCCGAGTGGCTCGTCCGCCCCGGCGCCTCGCGCGGCAGGTCCTTTCCTCACCCGGGAAACCTAACAGCTGACCGTTCCCACCGAAACGGTCCCGCTCGACGGCGCAGCGGTCACAGCCAGCCGTTGGCCTCCGCTAGCCGGGCCGCCTCCGCGCGGGTCCGCGCCCGGGTCTTGCCGATCGCCGACGACAGGTGGTTGCGCACGGTGCCCTGCGAGAGCCGTAGCGCTCTGGCGATGTCGGCCACGGTGCCGCCCTCGGCGGCGGCGCGCAGCACGTCCGCCTCGCGCGCGGTCAGCGGGCTCGCACCGCCGGCGAGCGCTTCCGCTGCGAGTGCCGGGTCCACGAAGCGCAGGCCTGCGTGGACGCGGCGGATCGCGTCGATCAGCTGTTCCGGCGGCGAGTCTTTGACGACGTACCCGGCCGCGCCCGCGGACATCGCCCGCGCGAGGTAGCCGGGCCGGCTGAAGGTCGTGCAGATGATGGTGCGGCAGCCGGGCAGCGCCCGCTGGAGGTCGGCGGCGACGGCCAGCCCGTCCCGGCCGGGCATCTGCACGTCGAGCAGCGCGATGTCGGGCTCGGTCCGCCGCGCGGCGGGCAGCACCTCGGTGCCGGTGCCGATTTCCGCGACCACGTCGATGTCGGGCTCCAGCCTGAGCACGGACGCCAGGGCGCCCAGTACGAGCGCCTGGTCGTCGGCCAGCAGGACACGGATCATGTCGGCTCGTCCTCCTGGGAAGGTGCGGGGCCGGCCGCCGTGGCCGGCCCGTGGGCGACGACCCGGAACCCGCCGCCGGGGGCAGGCCCGTGTTCGAGTGTGCCCGACACGGCGGCGAGCCGTTCGGTGAGGCCGGTGAGGCCGTTGCCGGCGCTCGCCCCGCCGGTGAAACCGCCGTTGTCGGTGACCTCGACCCAGTCGGGCCCGATGCGGACGGTGCACACTTCGGCGTCGGAGTGGCGCAGCACGTTGGTGACCGCCTCGCGCACGACGTAGCCGAACACCTCGCGCAGCCCGGCGCGCACGGCGTCGGTCCCGGCCGGGAGGTCGGCCCGTACGCCGGCGGCACGCAGCGCCATGCGGGCGCCGGCGAGCTCGCTGTCCAGTGACAGGGTGCGGTAGTTCGAGATGGTGGCGCGCACGTCGGACAGCGCCGTGCGGGCCATGTTCTCCAGCTCGGTGACCTGGCCGACGGCGAGTGCGACGTCTCCCGAGGACTCCAGGATGCGCCGCGTCAGCCCCAGTTTGACGGTCATCGTGGAGAGGCTGTGGCCGAGGACGTCGTGCATGTCCCGGGCGACGCGCTCCCGTTCCTGGTTGACGGCCAGCCTCTTGACCTGCTCCCGCGCGGCCCGCAGGTGACCGATCGTGAAGTTGAGCGCGAAGACGGTGCCGAGCGCCGCGGTCACCCCGACGAGGATGGCCACCTGCGCCCAGGCCACCTCGCCCTGGGCGGCACGCATCCAGACGATCTGACCCAGCACCGTGGCGAGCCCGAGCAGCATCGCACGGCGCAGTGGTAGCAGCATGAGTCCGATGGAGAGGGCGTAGGTCAGATCGGTCAGGTAGTACGGCGACGCGAGGAGCACGGCCGGCGCGGCCCCGAGCAGGAACAGCACGGCCACGATGGTGACGCGTCCCCGCCGCAGCGCCATCGGCCCGTACCAGGGCGCGAGCATGCAGCCGATGCCGTAGCAGGCGACGAGGCCGATCGCGAGCCAGGTGAGCGAGGGAGAGGCTGTGCCGTGCGCAATGTCCTCGGCCCGGGCGATCAGGGTGAGCGAGGCCAGCGCGGTGGCCGCGGCGACGGACGCACGGCCGCGACCGGCGCGCCTGGGGCTGTCCGGCCGATCCTTCCAGAAACTCCAGTCCGGCCATTGGCCGGCGGAGAATTCGTCCGGATCGTGTGCGCCCACGCCGGTCATGGTACCGGCCGCTTTCGCTGCCGCCGTTCGGTTGTCACCCGGCCATGCATGACAGATGACATGGGTGCGACCGCCGCGCCGATGCTGCAATGGGGTCATGTTGCAGGCGAAGAGGACCAAGCTGGCGAACCAGGAGTACGAGCTCACCGAGGACGGCCGGGCGCTGACGACGTTCTCGTTGCCGAGAGGCCGCATCGGCGCGCGGTTCACACTGAACGGGGTCGACTACCTCGTCCGCACGCATCGTTTCAGCGGTGTCTACGAACTGCTCGACGGCGAAGGGAACGCCGTCGCGGCCACGGACCGGGTGCGCCGCGACTGGCACATGACGTGCTCGGGGCGGACCGTCCCGTTCCGGCGGACCGCGGCGGCGGGCCGTGAGCACACCATGATCGGCGACGACGGCGAGCCCGCCGGCACGATCCACTGCTCCGGGCACGTCCACTCCGAGGCGACGGCCGACCTGCCGGGCCTGGAACTCGTGCTCCAGGTCTTCGCGCTCGTCGTCGTGCTGCTGCGCAGGCGGCGCAAGCGGGCGGCCGCGGGCGTCCGGGGGGCCTCGCTCGCGGGCGGCTGACGCGGCGGCCCGGCTCGTCCGCGGTCGGCGTCCGGCCGCCGGACCACCTGCCTCACGGGGAGGGTCTCGCCGGTGGGGCGGGACTCGGCGCGCCGGGAGTTCACGACCCCTCCTCCGGTGCGGCGCACCGGAGGAGGCGGGAGTGGCAAGCCGTGCAGCGCGTCCCGCACGGACGCGCTGACGCTGCCGTCCGGACAGTGGCCGCGCGTCGGGCGTGTCATCCTCGATACCGCTCGGCCACTGCCGAGAACGCGGCCTTGGGTTCCCACTCCATGTCGGGGTAGGTCCGGCCCCGGCGCCCTTCGAGGAGTTTGACGATGCCAAGACCGGCCCGGTCCAGGTCGTCCCTGGGGTCGCCGTCCGGGCGGTGCGGGTAGCCGGGGAGGGCGAACAGGAACACGAACGCGCTGTCCACGCCCTCGGTCTCGAAGATTTCCAGCAGTTCGCCCACGTACGCGGCCTGGCCCGCCTCGTCGCGCTCGTACATGCCGTTCAGCCGCACAGGGGCCTTGGTCTCCGGGTCGTACTCGACCACCTCAAGCACCCGCCCACCGCGGTCCCCCGCGCCGCGGTAGGCCGCGGTCCCGAAGCCGGTGATGGCGAGCGGCTTCGGGCCTCGGGCCAGGGTGCGCACCGCCTCCCGGAACCGATCGGCGACCTCGGCGGAGCGGATCAACTCGAACGTCACCAGGTCGAAGGGGGACCAGTCGACCTGTTCGAACTGGATGGAGGCGTAGGTGAGCCGGCCCTGGAAATGTTCCCGGACCGTGGCCGCGGCGTCGCGGAGGAACGCATTGACGCGCACACCGAGTTCGCGCATCGCTTCGGCCCGCCGCTCTGGCCGGCCCATCAGCTGCTCGACCCGTTCCTCGGGGCTCTCTCCCGGCAGGAACCCGCGGTTCATCACGCTCAGCTCCACCCCGGCGACGAACACGACTGTGGCTCCCCGCCGCCGGAGCCGCTCCGCTCGCGCGGCGCAGTCGCGAAAGAGTGTGAGGATCTGCTCGGGTTCCAGCTCCAGTGGATAGGGCGAGAACCAGACCTCCAGGCCGAGTTCGGCGGCGGCGCCGGCGGCCAGCTCCAGTCGTCGCGGGTCACCGCCGATGATCTGGACCGCGTTGCAGTGGAGGTCGTCGCGGATGATGGCGAGCTCGCGCCGGACGACGGCGAGGTCGAAGTGGTGGCGGGACTGCCGGCCGTGCGCGACGAATCCGGTGTCGTAGGTCATTCCTCTTGCCCGCATGTGACGTCCTCTCTGCCGATCCCGGTCGGGCCGAGGCTGACAGGAAAAGTGCGTGCACGCAAGTTTGCGTGCACGCATCGCGAATGGGAGGCTCGGACCGTGACAACACCACCTTCAGGGCTGCGGGAGCGGAAGAAACAGGCCACGCGCGAGGCGCTACGGGAGGCTGCACTGCGCCTGGCCGTCGAGCGCGGACCCGACCAGGTGCGGGTGGAGGACATCGCAGAAGCGGCCGGGGTCTCGCCGCGCACCTACAACAACTACTTCGCCAGCCGGGAGCAGGCGATCGTCTCCGCTGTGACAGCGGACAGAGAGGCGCGCGTCGCGGCGGCCGTCGCCGTGCGGCCCGCAGGAGTGAGCCTGGCCGACGCCGTCACGGACGCGGTGGTCGAGCAGTACACGGCCACCGGCGAGCACGACCCCAGGGCATTGCTGCTGATCACCACTCGCACCGCGCTGCGCGACGCCTACCTCGATGCCACCGCCGGCATCGCGCCCCCGCTCACGGCGGTGATCGCCGAACGCCTGCATGACACCGGAGAGCACACTGCCCGCGTCCTCGCGGCAAGCGTGGCCGCGGCGGTTCGCATCGCGCTGGAAGGCTGGCTCCAGCCGGCCGGGAACGCGGAGGCCGCCGAGGGACTCGCCGCCGGAGGACTGGTCGTGCCCTCCGGCTCCCTGCCCGACCGGCTCCGCGCGGTGCTGGCCCCGCTGGCCCCCGCGCTCGACGCCGCCGAGCGCCGCACCCGGCCCTGAAGACGACGCCACTGACTCGATACAGGCCCATGCACTCCCCCGGCCATGTGGGCCGTGTCGATGGCCCCCGCAGCCATCCGCTCCAGGAGCGTGGGGACGCGCGCCGGCCGTACATCTGGGCGCCGCGCACGGTGAGTCGTTCGCGTTCGCGCAGTTCCACGGGCCGCCGTTGCTGTCCGCCGGCAGGGCGCCTCCGCCCGCGATGATCGACCCCTCGGGGCCCATCCCGCCGACGACCGCGCCGGCCGCCGGGTCGGGACACCGCACACGCGACCGTCGCTCCGGGCCGCTCCGCCACCGGTGATCGGACCCACGCGAATGACGTGCCGAACAGCGAACTGAGGCCGCCGTCATGCTCGCATGCACATTGGCGGACCATGCGCCCGTTCGAGGGGCTGTTCCGCTGTCCGGCTCGCCGGGCGCGCACATGACCCATGGGAAACGTAGGGTTCCGATTCCTCTCCCGACAACACGATCGTCCTTTCCCGCTTTCCCGCAAGGAGCCGCCATGTCCCAGCCCCGCCAGCAGCAGACGCCGCCGGGTGCCACGTCCGAGATGAAGCCCGAGCCGGACCACGGTGAGGAGAGCTACCGCGGATCGGGACGGCTCGCCGGCAAGAAGACGCTGATCACCGGTGGGGACAGCGGCATCGGACGTGCCGTGGCGATCGCCTACGCCCGGGAGGGAGCAGACGTCCTGGTCTCCTACCTCGACGAGCACGACGACGCGGCCGAGACCCGGCGCTGGGTGGAGGAGGCGGACCGCACCTGCGTGCTGGTGCCCGGCGATGTGGCCGATCCGGCCCATTGCCGCTCGCTCGTCGACCGGGCGGTCGCGGAATTCGGCCGGGTGGACGTCCTGGTCAACAACGCCGGATTCCAGATGACGCGGGAGTCGATCGAGGACATCCCCGACGAGGAGTGGGACCGCACCCTCGCGACGAACATCAGCGCCTTCTTCCACCTGGCCAAGGCGGCCGTCCCCCACATGCGGCCCGGTTCGTCGATCATCGGCACGACGTCGGTGAACTCCGACATCGCGCCGCCCCAGCTCCTCGCCTACAACGTCACCAAGGCCGGCGTCGCGAACATGGCGGCGACGCTGTCCCAGCTGCTGGGCCCGAAGGGCATCCGGGCCAACAGTGTGGCACCTGGCCCGATCTGGACGCCCCTCATTCCCGCCACCATGCCGCCCGAGCAGGTGGAGAGCTTCGGATCCCAGGTCCCGCTCGGACGAGCGGGCCAGCCGGCCGAGCTGGCCCCGGTCTACGTCCTCCTCGCCTCCGACGAGGCAAGCTACGTCTCCGGGGCCCGCATCGCGATCACCGGCGGCCAACCCATCCTGTGAAGCCAAGGGGCGAGTAACGCGCCGGCAGGCCGACGCCCGCTCAAGGACCGGACGTGCCGCCGGCGGACTGGTCCTCTTCCTGCTGTCCGGACTCACCGGCGAGCAGCGGCGAGCGGGTCAGCGCGAGGACAGCGCCGGCGACCACCGCGGCGGCCACCACCGACAAGACGATGAAGATCCCGCCGCGCACCTGCTCGCCGAAGACGAAGACGCCCCAGAGGATGGAGACCACCGGGTCGGACATCGTCAGCCCGGGCTGAGTGGCCAGCAAGCGCCCGGCCTGCATCGCCGACTGCAGGAGGAACATCGAACCGGCGCCGGCCACGACCATGCCGTACACCTGCCAACTCGTGAACAGCGCCACGATGCCCTGCGAGGCAGTGACCGTCATGCCCTTGATCAGTGCGGCGGTGAACCCGAACCCGCACCCGGTGGCCACACCCAGCAGCGCCGCCCTGCGGGCGTCGACCCCGCCGAGCCTGGCCCACACCACCAGGGCCGCGACCACCAGCACGTTCGCGCCTGCCGCCAGCACCCACACCAGCCCGCTGACAGCCGTGGTGGAGCCCTGGGACGGGGACAGGAAGTACAGCAGGCCGGCCAGGCCCGCGGCCATCACCCCGGACGCACCCCACTCCCGGCGCCCCAGCCGGCTCTTGAAGACCCGCGCGGACAGGACGAGCGTGAGGGGCAGCTCCAGCACGAGCACCGGCTCCACCACCGCGAGGCTGCCGCTGCCCAGCGCCACGGCCTGCAACAGGAAGCCGGCGATGATCGACAGGATGCCGAACAGCCACACCGGCCGGTGCAGCAACTGCCACACCAACCGCCAGCTGAGACTCTCGCTTGCGGGGCGGTCACGAGCGGCCTTGCGCTGCAGCACAGAAGACGTGGCATTGGCCACCGCGGCCAGGACGGCGAGCAGCACGCTCAGCATGATCGGCGACACCACCGCACGCCGGGTGAACGCGTCTCCGGCGCCGCGCAGCACCGGCACGCCCGACATGCGGACGTCACCGGCCGCGCATCGGCCCACGGACCGGAAGTCACCGACACGCGGGCGGACCCCCTTCCGGCAAGCGCGCTGGGCCTGAGCGTACGACCACCTCTGAGTGGGTCCAGTACACGAGTCCCGTCAGGAACACGCAACCGGACGATGCCGACGGCCTCGCCACCCGCACCACCGGCAGACCGGAGAAGCACCGGCATCCCCTAACTCTTAGCGAGGTCGTGCCGGTCAACGCTACCGCTCGCCCGCGAGGTCGAGATCGTCGCTGTGCGGCTCGCCGACGACCTCCACAGGCTGAGGACGCCGCCACGGGTGCGCGATCGGCTGGGACACCGCACGCCACCACGGCTCCACCGGCAGCTTCCCCGCCGGCTCGAACGGCTCGCCCGGCCGCGGGAACGCCACTGCCTGGCCGGCCTCCGCGGCCGCGTCCTTCGTCCACTCCCCCGGCTCCGCCCACGCGTGCGGCGCCAGGTTGAACGTCCCCCAGTGGATCGGCATCAGCACACCACCCGGGGCGCCGCCCTGTAGGTCGAGGTGGGCGCGCAGGGCCTCGTCGGGCGTCATGTGGATGTCGGGCCAGTACTCCGAGTACGCGCCCAGCTGGATCATCGTGGCGTCGAACGGGCCGTGTGCCGCGCCGATGTCGCGGAAGCCCGTGAAGTAGCCGGTGTCGCCGCTGTGGTAGATGCGGTGCTCGGGGCCCGCGACGGCCCAGGACGCCCAGAGGGTGTGCTGCTTGTTGCGGATGCCCCTGCCGCAGAAGTGGCGGGCCGGTGTGGCCGTCAGCCGGACGCCGGCGACCTCGGTGGACTCGTGCCAGTCGAGTTCGCGCAGCCTGGACGGTGCGACGCCCCAGTGCTCCAGGTGGGCGCCCACGCCGAGGGGGAGGGCGAAGACCGTGTCCGTGGCGGCGAGTGCCTTGATGGTGTCCATGTCCAGGTGGTCGTAGTGGTCGTGCGAGATCACCACCACGTCCACGGGCCCGAGCGAGGCGAGCGGTACCGGCACCGGGTGGAGCCGCTTCGGGCCCGCGAAGGCGAACGGCGAACACCGCTCGCCCCACACCGGGTCGAACAGGACCCGCGCGCCGTCGATCTCGGCGAGCACGCTGGAGTGCCCCATCCACGTCAGCCGGAGCCCGTCGGCCGGCGGCTTCGCGATGTCGGCGAGTGTGGTGGCGTGGACGGGCACGGTGCCGTTCGGCGCGCGCCTGGCCCGCGCCTCCTTCTCGAAGTACGCCCTCGCGTACTCGAGCGGTGACCCCGAGGGCCTGGTGCGCGCCGTTCCGTCCGGGTTCCTGAACGTGCCGTCGGCGAAGTGCGGCGAGCGGTGGATGCGCGCGAGGCGCTCCCCCGTCGCGTCCGCGCCGAAGGCGCCGGGGCGGTAGCCGCGCAGTCGCGCGCGGAGGGAGCGGGGCGAGCCGGTGGCCGGCACGGGGCTTGCTGGGCTTACGGAGTTCTCCACAGCCGCTGAACGTCTGCGGGGCTCCTGGGATTCCCGGCGTGCGAGGTACGCGCCGAGGATCCTCGGGGCGGGGTGAGTAGGGTGTCGGGATTCGCCGTTCAGACGACGTCGTTCGCGGGTTCACCGCGGGGCGTCAGCATGCCGGGACGGGGCACCGACGCGAAGGGGAGACTGTGGCGGACCAGCGGAGCGACGACGGACCCGGCCGGGCGGCGCACGACGTCCTGGTCGTCGGCGGAAGCGGCGTGGACACGGTGGTCCGGGTCGACTCGCTGCCCGTGCCGCTGGCCGACTCGGTGGACGTGAGCGCGATACACGAGTGGCCCGGCCACACCGGTGGCAACGTCGCCCTCGGCTGCCGGGCGCTCGGTCTTGCCGTCAAGTTCCTCGACTTCGTCGGCGACGACTGGACGGGTGAGCAGGTGCGTCTGCGGCTCGCCGAGGGGGACGTGGACTTCGAGGCGCTGATCTCGCCCGCGGGCACGCGGCGTGCGGTGAACCTGGTGGAGCGCACGGGGCGGCGCATGTCGTTCCGTGACAGCCGCGACCCGGCGGGCCTGCGGATGCCGCCGTCCTTCTACCGCCCGCACCTGCGTGCGGCCCGCCACGTGCACCTGTCGGTCGTGGACTTCGCCCGCCATCTCTTCGACGACATCGAGGAATCGGGCGTCCCCGTCTCCACCGACCTGCACGACTGGGACGGACTGACCGAGCCGCAGCGTGAGTTCGCCCTCCGCGCCGACCTGGTGTTCCTGAGCGCCACCGGCGCGGGCGGACGGATCGCGTCGGTGATGAAGGAGATCCTGCGGGAGGGCCGCGCGGAGGCGGTCGTCGCGACGGCGGGCGCGGGCGGCTCGTACCTGATGACCCGGCAGGGCAGCCGCACGCCGCGGCCCGTCGCCGCGACGGTGCCGCCGGGCCCTGTGGTGGACTCCAACGGCGCGGGGGACGCGTACGTCTGCGGTTTCCTCTACGGACGGCTCTCCGGCCGTGACCTCGAGGAGAGCGCGGCCCTCGGCGCGCGGGCCGGCGCCTACGCCTGTACGGGCCAGGGGCCCTCGGCCCTGATCGGCCGCGACGACCTGCTGGCCGGCGCGCGCTGACGTGCCGCGCGCCGGGCAGGATGCGTCAGATCGTCACGCCGTGGGACTGGAGGAACGCCATCGGGTCGATGTCCGAGCCGTAGTCGGGGCCGGTGCGGATCTCGAAGTGGAGGTGCGGCCCGGTCACGTTGCCGGTGGCGCCCGACAGGCCGATCTGCTCGCCCTCGGTGACGGTCTGGCCCGCTGACACGGACAGGGACGACAGGTGGCCGTACTGCGAGTAGTGGCCGTCGGCGTGCCGGATGACGACCTGGTTGCCGTACGAGCCGCCCCAGCCCGCCGTGACGACGGTGCCGGCGGCGACGGCGTGCACCGGCGTGCCGCTGTCGACGAGGAAGTCCGTGCCGGTGTGGTATCCGCTCGACCACATGGAGCCCGCGGCGTGGTACGGGGTGCCGATGGGTGCCTTGCCCGCCGGGAGCATCCAGCCGGTGCCGGTGGTCGCGGATGCCTGGTGCGCCGAAGTCTGGTGCGCGGAGGTCCCCGTGGCGGCGGTTCCCGCCGGGCCGGCCGCGGAGTCGAGGCGGAGCCTCTCGCCCGGGTGGATAAGCGACGGGTCGGCGCCGACCACGTCCTTGTTGGCCCGGTAGAGGGCCTTCCAGCCGCCGCTGATGTGGTGGTGTGCGGCGATCGCGGCCAGTGTGTCGCCCTTGGCGACGGTGTAGGTGGACGTGGCCGCCGCGGTGGTCGCGGCCTTGGCGGCGGGCGCGGTGTGTTCCGCCGCGCCGGCGCTCGTGGCTCCGAGCAGCGGCAGGACGACGGCGGCCCCGCCCGTGCCGACGGCCGTGAGGCCGCGGGTCAGTGAGCGGTTCCTGGGACGGCGGTGCTTACCCCGTGCGGGCATGGCGCTTTCCTCTCCGGCGCCTGCGAGGTGAGCTGTCGGGTTCGGGCTGGAGTTGCCCGGCCGCGCCGTGGCGCGGCTTCACCCCGAGCCGTCCGTGCGGACGCGTGCGGACACACGTGCGCGCCGGTGACGGCGTACTGCCTGGGTCCCCCGCTCCTGCCGTGCGTGGGTGATGTGAGGTGTGTTCGCCGGGCGGCGGCAGGATTCGGCGTTCCGCCCGGACTGCCGTGACGGTAGGGCGAGCGGCGCACACCGGACAAGGCCCGCGTGCCGTTCGGCCTCCCGTGACACCACCGGCGACCACCACTCCCGGTGACTCTGCGTCGCCGGCGGGCGGTGGTTCCCCGTGCCCCCATGGACGGTGGGCACTCGCGCTCCGCCACGGTGTGTCACGGTTATGATCCTGCTCACGGACGGCCGGGCCACCCTCCGCCCACCCGGGGCGTGTTGGGGCAATAGCCCCATTGCCGACAACTCGCTCGCGGCGTCGATGCCCTAGGGTGCGTGGGGAGAAGCCGTATCGGCGTCCGCACCGGTACCGACCACGGAGGAGTACCCGTGACGCAGGAGTCGCAGCACGTCCCTTCGGCCGAGACCGAGAGGGGGGACGGGCACGCGGCCGAGCCGGAGCTGACCGGTGTGCGCAACTTCCGCGACGTCGGGGGTCTCCCGGCGGCGGACGGCAGGCAGGTGCGGCGGGGAGTCCTCTTCCGCAGCGGGCACCTGGCGGGCGCCACCGCGCAGGACGCGGTCTTCCTGTCGTCGCTCGGCCTGCACACCGTCTTCGACTTCCGCAACGCGGCGGACCGCAAGCTCGACGGCCCCGACATCGAGCTGCCGGGCGTGCGCAACGTGAACATCCCGCTCAACGACCCGGCTGAGGGTGCCGAGTTCTGGAAGCTCGTCCGCCACGGCGACGTCGATCAGCTGCGGTCGATCCTCGCGGACGGCAAGGCCGGCGCCCGCATGGCCGACTCGTACCGCAGGATCGTCGTCGAGCGCACCGCGGAGGTGGGCCGCGTGCTGCGCACCGTCGCGGACGGCGGTGTGCCGGTGCTGGTGCACTGCGCCGCCGGCAAGGACAGGGCCGGTGTCACGACGGCGGTCGTCCTGCTGGCGCTCGGCGTGGGGCACGAGGCGATCGAGGAGGACTACCTCAAGTCGAACGCGGCCCATCGGCGCTACCAGGTGCGGCGCGACGAGAACGCGGGCGGCGGCCGCTCCGCCGAGGTGCTCGAACTGCTCGGCCCCCTGTTCGGCGCACGCGTCGAGTACCTGCGGACGGCCTTCACGGCGATCGAGGAGCACTGGGGCGGCACCGACCGCTATCTCGCCGAGGGCCTCGGCCTCACGCCCGCCGCGCGCGAGAGCATGCGCGCGCGGCTGCTGACCGTGTGACCCCACCCGGACCGGTGCTCCCGCCCCGGGCCTGTGCTCCCGCCCCGGGGCAAGTGCGGCAGGACCGGAGCAAGTGCGGCAGGACCGGGGCGGGCACCACGCTCCGGGACGACGTCAGCGGTTCGCGACCGCCTGCTTCACCAGGGTCTTGCCGAAGTCCCACATCAGCCCGCCACCGCCGTGCGCGTCGTCCATGACGGCGGTGAAGGCGTCCACGAACCGGTCGACCTCGCGCTCGCCGATGGTGAGCGGCGGGATCAGCTTGATCACTTCGAGGAAGTCGCCGGAGACCTGCGTGAGGATCCGGTGCTTCTGCAGCAGCGGCACGACCACCATCTGCGCGAACAGGCCCTTGCGTGCCGCCTGGAGCATGGTCCAGCGGCTGCGCAGCTTGAGCGAGCTCGGTCTGCCGAACTCGATGCCGATCATCAGGCCGCGGCCGCGCACGTCGTGCAGCAGCTCGTACTTCGGGATGAGGTCCGTCAGGCGCTGCCTGAGCAGGTCGCCGGTGGTGCGCGCGTTCTCGACGATCTTGTCGTCCTCCATCACGGAGAGGACGGCGAGCCCGGCCGCCATGGCCTGCGCGTTGGACCCGAAGCTCGCCGAGTGGACCAGCACCCGGTCCATCGACGAGTAGACCTTCTTGAAGATCCAGTCCTTGCCGAGGGTCGCGCTCACCGGCACGTACCCGCCGGACAGTGCCTTCGCGACGCAGACGAGGTCGGGCTCGACGCCCGCCTCGTGCTGGTACGCGTAGAAGGTGCCGGTCCTGCCCATGCCGGTCTGCACCTCGTCGGCGATCAGCAGGGCCTTGTGCCGGTGCAGCAGGTCCTGGGCGGCGCGCAGGAAGCCGGGCGGTGTCCCGTGGACGCCCTTGCCCTGGATCGGCTCCACGACGAAGCCGGCGACGTCGCCCTTCTTGAGCTCCCTCTCCAGCGCGTCGAGGTCGCCCAGCGGGATCGCGGTGTCCGGCAGCAGCGGCGCGAAGCCGTCCCTGAAGCTGTCCTCGCCGTTGACGGAGAGTGAGCCCGTCGTCAGGCCGTGGAAGGCGTGCGAGGCGTACAGGACGCGCTTCTTGCCGGTGGCGTACCGGGCGAACTTGAGGGCGGTCTCCACCGCCTCGGTGCCGCTGTTGCCGAAGAACACGCGGTCGAGGTGGGGGCTGTGGGTGAGCAGCTTCTCCGCGAGCAGGCCGGGCAGCGGCTGGCAGTCGAAGCGGGTGAGGTCCGCGAGGGAGGCGTCGAGGACGTCGTGGAGTGCCTTGCGCACCACGGTGTGGTGCCTGCCGAGGCCCATGACGCCGAAGCCGGCCAGCATGTCCAGGTAGTCGTTGCCGTCCGCGTCCCAGAAGTAGGCGCCCTCGGCGCGCTCGTAGAACTTGTCGAAGCCGATGGTGTGCAGCATGCGGGGCAGCTGCGGGTTGACGTACTTCGCGTGCAGTTCGTAGCGCTCCGCGCCCCGCTCGGCGAGCAGTTGGGCCAGGTCGAAGCCCTTGGGCTCCCTGAGCTCCTTCGGCTCGTTCAGTTCGGCGGGCCCCTCGGCGCCGGTGGGGTGGGTCATTCCGCATTCTCCTTGCGTGCCAGGGCGGCACTGATACGTCCCGCGATCTCCACCGGGGTGAGACCGATGTCGGCGAGCAGCTCCGAGCGTTTCGCGTGGGCGAGGAACTGCTCGGGGATGCCGAAGGTGCGCACCGGCACATCGATTCCGGCGTCGCGCAGCGACTGGGCGACGGCCCAGCCGACGCCGCCCGTGCGGCTGTTGTCCTCCACGACCGCGACCAGCCGGTGGCGCGCGGCGAGCGGCGCGAGGTGCTCGTCCAGCGGCTTGACCCAGCGCGGGTCGACGACGGTGCAGTGGATGCCGCGTGCTTCGAGCAGCTCCGCGGTGTGCAGGCAGACGGGTGCCATCACCCCGGCAGACACGAGCAGCACCTCGGTGTCCCCGCCGCCGTGCAGGACGTCCATCCCGCCGATGCGGGCGAGGGCGGGGACGGGCTCGCCCACCGACTCCTTCGGGAAGCGCACCACGGTGGGCGCGTCGTCCACCTCGACGGCCTCGCGCAGCTGGGCGCGCAGCTGGTCGGCGTCGCGGGGGGCCGCGAGCCTGAGGCCGGGCACGACCTGCAGCATCGACATGTCCCACATGCCGTTGTGCGAGGGGCCGTCGCTGCCGGTGACACCGGCGCGGTCGAGGACGAAGGTGACACCGCAGCGGTGCAGCGCCACGTCCATCAGCACCTGGTCGAAGGCGCGGTTGAGGAACGTCGCGTACAGGGCGACGACCGGGTGCAGGCCCGCGGTGGCGAGTCCGGCGGCCGAGGTGGCGGCGTGCTGCTCGGCGATGCCGACGTCCCAGACACGGTCGGGGAAGCGCTCGGCGAACTTCGTGAGGCCGACGGGGTGCAGCATGGCCGCGGTGATGGCGACGACGTCGGGGCGCTCCTCACCGATGGCGACGATCTCGTCGGCGAAGACGGATGTCCACGACGGGAGGCTGGGCGCGAGCGGCTCGCAGGTGAGGGGGTCCATCGCGCCGACGGTGTGAAAGTGGTCCGCCTCGTCCTGAAGGGCCGGCGGGTAGCCGCGGCCCTTCTCGGTCAGGCAGTGCACGAGGACGGGTCCTGTGAAGCGCTTGGCGCGCTGGAGTGCGGCCTCGACGGCGGGCTCGTCGTGGCCGTCGATGGGCCCGAGGTACTTGATGCCGAGGTCCTCGAACATGCCCTGCGGCTGGAAGGCGTCCTTGAACCCCTTCTTGGCGCCGTGCAGCGAATCGTAGAGCGGCCTGCCGACGACCGGTGTGCCCCGCAGGACGCCCTTGCCCCAGGCGAGGGCGCGCTCGTAGCCGTCGGTGATGCGCAGGGTGGCGAGGTGGGCGGCGAGGCCGCCGATGGTGGGACCGTAGCTGCGCTCGTTGTCGTTGACGACGATGATGAGCGGCCTGTCCTTGGCCGCGGCGATGTTGTTGAGCGCCTCCCAGGCCATGCCGCCGGTCAGCGCACCGTCGCCGATGACGGCGACGACGTGGGCGTCGCTGCCCCGCACCTGGCCCGCTTTGGCGAGACCGTCCGCCCAGCCGAGGACGGTGGAGGCGTGCGAGTTCTCGATGACGTCGTGTTCCGACTCGGCGCGTGACGGGTAGCCGGAGAGGCCGCCCTTGCCGCGCAGTTTCGAGAAGTCCTGCCGCCCGGTGAGGAGTTTGTGCACGTAGCTCTGGTGCCCGGTGTCCCACAGGACGCGGTCGACGGGCGAGTCGAAGACCCGGTGCAGGGCGATGGCCAGCTCGACCACACCGAGGTTGGGTCCGAGGTGGCCGCCGGTTCTTGCCACCGCCTGGATGAGGAACTCCCTGATGTCCTCGGCGAGTTCGTCGAGCTCGTGCTCGCTCAGCGCCTTGAGATCGCGTGGCCCCCGGATGTTCTCAAGGATCGACACGCTCGGCCCCCTCTCGGATCGTTCCACCGTCGCACGGGCGACGGGTGCCCCGGAAGGCACCCGGTATTCGGCCAGGCGATGTCTCAGAAGCTGTTGTCCTGCCCCCTGCGGGGCCGGGAGCACCGCGGTGTGCGGTGCTCCCGGCGGCCGGCGTCATCGGGTTCCGGCGACCGTCTCACGCGCCGCGCGGATGGTCTCCTTGAGGGAGCCCATGGTGGCGAGGACGGCGGTCGGCTCGTAGCCGCAGTGCGCCATGCAGTTGTCGCACCGCGCGTCCTTGCCCCGCCCGTACTTGCTCCAGTCGGTCTCCTCGATGAGCTGCTTGTACGTCGGCACGTAGCCGTCGCTCATCAGGTAGCACGGCCGCTGCCAGCCGAACAGGGAGTAGTTGGGGATGGCCCACGCCGTGCAGGGGAAGTCGGCCTTGCCCTCGAGGAAGTCCAGGAAGAGCGGGGAGTGGTTGAGCCTCCAGCGGGCCCGGTTGCCGCCGCCGAACGCCTTCTTGAACAGCTCGCGCGTCTGCGTCACACCGAGGAAGTGGTCCTGGTCGGGGGCCTTCTCGTAGGCGTAGGCGGGCGAGATCATCATCTCGTCGACCTTCAGGTCGTCGTTGAGGTAGTTGAGCACCTCGATGATGTTCTGCGGGGTGTCCGTGTTGAAGAACGTGGAGTTGGTGGTCACCCGGAAGCCGCGACGCTTGGCCTCCTTGATGGCCTCCACCGCCTCGTCGAACACACCCTCCTTCGCCACCGACTCGTCGTGGCGCTCGCGCATGCCGTCGATGTGGACGGTGAACGCGAAGTAGGGCGACGGCGTGAACTTTTCCATCTTCTTGCGCAGCAGCATGGCGTTGGTGCACAGGAAGACGTACTTGCGCTTGGCGACGAGCTGGCGCACGATCTCGTCGATCTGCGGGTGCATCAGCGGCTCGCCGCCCGCGATGGAGACCATCGGCGCGCCGGACTCCAGCACGGCGCCGACCGCCTGGGCGACCGGCATGCGCTGCTTGAGCACGCCCGCGGGGTGCTGGATCTTGCCGCAGCCCTCACACTTCAGATTGCATGCGAACAGCGGCTCCAACTCGACGATGAGCGGGAACTTCTCCCGCTTGCGGAGCTTCTGTTCGGCAAGGTACGTCCCGACCCTGATGGTCTGTCGGAGCGGCATAGCCATCTGGCTCACCTCCTGGGGAGCAGCAAAGAACGGTGCCATTCATGGAAAACCGGAAGGACGGCACGAAGGACGCGGAAGGCTGTTGTTCCTCCGCTTACCGTGCCGATCCGGACGAGCTCGTGCTCCGGAGCGTCGACGACCACACGTACGGCCGCGACCGGGCGTGGCCCGGTCTCCAGAGCGGTGCGGAGCGTCGTGGCGGACTCCATGTCCACCCCGACGGCTCCAGTGGTGCGCAGTTCGGCCCGTTCCTGGCCGCGTACCACATGGTCCGAACCGGTCAGCGGACCGGTGTGGACCGTGTGTCCGGGCAGTGCCCGGGACAACGCCTCGGAGAGTTCCGCGGAGCCGGTGCAGGGCGTGATGCCCCGCTGGTCCCTCGTCTCGTCGGCGACGATCAGGTCGCCCGGGCTCATGCCCGGGACGAGACCGGCGCAGAAGCCGGACGCGATGACCGCCGCGTCCCTGTGCCGGTCGTCGCCGAGCGCGTTCCTCACGGCGCGCTCGGCGTTGGCCGGGCCCATGCCCGTGCGCAGCACGGTCACGGGCCCCGCGGGCTCGCCGCGCCTGCCACGCAGCGCGAACCGCTCGATGCCGAGCGCGCAGGCGATCAGCAGCGAGGGATGCGTTCCCCGGGGCTCGGCCCCTGCGGCGTCGGCCATCAACTGCCCTGGAGCGCTCGGCCGGCGAACGGCTCCCCGTGCACGTAGCGGCCGAGGGCCGTCAGCGGGAAGACCTGCCGGTAGAGGTGGTAGTTGATGGAGAAGTCCCACGGGAAGCCGGTGCCGGTGAAGAACGGCTCGTCCCACGATCCGTCCTCGCGCTGCGTCGCGGCGAGGAATCCGATGCCGCGCTCGACGGCCGTGCTGTCCCGCTCCCCCGCGGCGAGCAGCGCGAGCAGCGCCCACCCGGTCTGGGACGCGGTGGAGTCGCCCTGCCCGATCCACTTCTCGTCGGTGTAGGAGCGCTGGTCCTCGCCCCACCCGCCGTCCTCGTTCTGCACGGACTCGAGCCAGGTCACCGCGCGCCGCACGGCCGGGTGCGAGGTGGGCAGCCCAGCGGCGGTCAGCGCGGGCACCACACTCCCGGTGCCGTACAGGTAGTTGGTGCCCCAGCGGCCGAACCAGCCGCCGAACGTCTCCTGTTCGGCCAGCAGCCACTCCACACCGCGCCGCGTGGCGGGGTGGTGGCTCCTGCCCTCGTACGCCAGCATCTCCACGACGTGCGCGGTGACATCCGCCGACGGCGGGTCGATGACCTCGCCGAAGTCGCAGAACGGCAGCCTGTTGGGGAACGGGCTCATGTTGTCGGCGTCGAACGCGGCCCAGGCGCCGTTCTTCGACTGCATGCCCAGCGTCCAGCGGGCGCCGCGTGAGACCGCGTCCTCGACCCTGGCCGCGTCCGGGTGGTTGACCCGGCGCAGCGCCAGGATGACCTCTGCGGTGTCGTCGATGTCCGGGTAGTTGTCGTTGTGGAATTCGAACGCCCAGCCGCCGGGGGCCAGCGACGGCCTGCGCACGGCCCAGTCGCCCGGACGGGCGATCTCCTCACGCACCATCCAGTCGGCCGCCTTGACGAGCGCGGGGTGGTCGGCGTCCAGGCCGGCGTCGGCGAGCGCGACGGTGGCGAGGCAGGTGTCCCACACCGGGGACTGGCACGCCTCGATCATCCGGGCGCCGTCCTCGCGCCACACGGCGAACCGGTCGAGCGAGGCGAGGCCCGCGCTCATGACCGGGTGCTCCAGGTCGTAGCCGAGCAGGTGCAGCGCCATCAGCGAGTAGACGGCGGGCGGCTGGATGCCTCCCCAGCAGCCGTCGTTCTCCTGGCGTTCGATGATCCAGCGGGACGCGGCGCGCATCGCGGCGCGTCGCAGCTTGCGCGGCGCCACCTTGCGGTACGCGTGCAGGCCCTTGTCGAGGCGCTGGAAGAAGCCGTCCCAACTGGCGGCCGCCGCGAGGGGCTTGGCGGGGTTGGGGTCGGCGGCGTCGGTGTGCAGCTCGTCCAGCGCGAAGGGCGCGGGACGTACCGGGCGGAACGCGCCCACCACCGTCAGCGGCACGATGGTCTGGCGGGCCCAGCACCCGAAGTCGTAGACGTTGAGGGGAAGCCACTTGGGGAAGAAGATGACCTCGGGCGGCATCTCCGGCAGGTCCTCCCACTTCCACCAGCCGAAGAGGGCCAGCCAGATGCGTGTGAAGACCCGGCTCTCGGCGATGCCGCCGTGTGCGCGCACCCACTGCGCGGCGCGCGCCATGTGTTCCGCTTCGGGTCTGTCGCCCGCGAGCCGCAGGGCGACGTACGCCTCGATGGTGGCGGAGAGTTCACCGGGGCCGCCGTGGAACGTGGCCCAGGTGCCGTCGGCGCGCTGCTCGCCGCGGATGAAGAGTGCGGCGGCCTCGGTGGTGTGCGCGTCGCGGATGCCGAGGAACTGACGCAGCAGCAGGTCCTCGGCGTCCATCGTCACGTTGGTCTCGAGGTCGCCCTTCCACCAGCCGGCCTCGTCCTGGCGGCCGAGCAGGTGCTCGATGCCGAGCCGGGTGGCACGCTCGGCGGCCTCTCGTACATCTCCGGCCGTGGCGGTGTCGGCCGGTACGCCCGCCGAAACGGCCTGGGACCTCATCGCCCCGGCGCTTCCGTCGGTCGTCGCTGTCATAACTTCCCCTCCGTGCAGTGGTGCATCTGCTGTGCTGGGGTCTTTGCCGCCCGTGCCCGTGCCTGTGGCGGGCACGGGCGGCGACTGCTCAGGTCAACCCCCAGAAAGGGCAGGTATGCGAATCGTGATCATCTCTCTCGTACGACGACGAAGTCGGCGAGCGCCACGAACTGCGCCCGGACTTCTTCCTGCATGTCCACTCCCGCCAGGGCCTCCACCGCGACGGCGTGCTGCCGGCGAGCCTCCTGGGAGGTCCATTCCCGGCCGCCGGACTCTTCGATCAGCGCTGCGCGAGTGGCGAATTCTTCCTCGGAGAAGGTCTCGAAATCATTGCTTTTCGCGTCGGCGGCGAGGAGTTCGCCCAGCCGGCGCGACGCGGCGTTGTCCGCCGCGAGTGCGGCGACGACCGGAAGGGACTTCTTCCGCTGCCTCAGGTCGCTCCATGTCTGCTTCCCCGTGGAGCCGGGATCACCCCAGATGCCGAGCAGGTCGTCCACCGCCTGGAAGGCCAGGCCCAGGTGGTGGCCGTACGACTCGAGCAGGTCGGCGGTGCGGTCGTCGGCGCCGCCGAGCACCGCACCGATGGACGAGGCGCAGGCGAGCAGGGCGCCCGTCTTGTTGCCCTCCATCGTCAGGCACTCCTCGACGGTGACGCTCTCGCGGTGCTCGAAGGAGATGTCCTGCGCCTGGCCGTCGATCAGTTTGCGTGTGGCGCTGGTCAGGCGGCGCGTCGCACGGCCCGCTTCGGCCGTGCCGAGCTCCAGCAGGACCTCGTTGGCGAGCGCGAACAGCGCGTCGCCCACGAGGATGGCCTGCGCGGGGCCGTGTACCTTCCACACCGTGTCGCGGTGCCTGCGCTGTTCGTCGCCGTCCATCAGGTCGTCGTGCAGCAGCGAGAAGTTGTGCACGAGTTCCACGGCGACGGCGCCGGGCACACCCTGCTCGGGCGCCGCGCCGGCCGCCTCGGCCGACAGGAGCGCGAGCGCGGGGCGCACGGCCTTGCCGCCGTCGCCCGCCGCGGGGTTGCCCGCCGCGTCGATCCACCCGAAGTGGTACGCCGATACGGTGTCCATCGGCGGCGCCAGCCGGTCCACGGCCGCGCGCAGCACCGGGGCCGCAAGGCTCCGCCCGCGGTCGAGCAGCGCGTTGACGTCCGCGGTGTCGACAGCCATGTCTGCCGGGGGCACAGTCGGCACGGTCTCTCCTCTAGTTCCAGTACTCGTAGGTGCAGTACCCAGGCTCATGCCGCCTCCTCCAAAAAATTCTCGTGGGGACGGCCGAGGTCGGTCAGGGCGGCGCCCGCGGCGCTCATGCCGCTGCGCACCGCGCCCTCCATGGTCGCGGGCCAGCCTGTGGCGGTCCACGAACCGGCCAGGTAGAGCCCGGGCAGGTCGGTGCGTGCCGCTGGGCGCAGCCGCCCCACACCCGGCGCGGGGGCGAAGGTCGCCGTGCGTTCCCGGGTGACGAAGAAGTCCCGTACGCCGGCGCCGCGCGCGGCGGGCAGCAGCCGTTCGAGTTCGGGAAGGTAGCGCTCCCTCAGTCGCGCCACGGGGGTGTCGATCTCGTCCTGCGCGGCCGACTGGGACACGGCGAGGTACTGGCCGTCCGTCAGTCCCGAGGCGCCGGTCCTGTCGAACACCCACTGGACGGGTGAGCCGAGCGCGGCGAAGAACGGCCTGCGCAGCACCTTGCGGTCGTAGACCACGTGGACGTTGAGGATGGGCGCGGTGTCGATGCCGAGGAGGCGGCCGGGTTCGGCGAGCGCGCCCTCGGGCAGCAGCGCGTGCGCCTCGCGCTGCGCGACCGCGAGCACGACGGTGTCCGCCTCGACGCTCTCCTCGCCGAGGCGGACGAGCCAGCGTCCGCCCTCGGAGCGCGTCAGGTCCGTGACGCGGGTGCCCACTTCGGTGCGTACGCCGGCGGCGGCGAGCGCCTTGCCGGCGAGCGTGTCGTGGAGTTCGCCGAGCGGTACGCGCGCCCAGCCGATGTCCGCGGCGCCGGGCTCGCTCAGCAGTCCGGTCTTGAACACCTTGGCCGCGAGCGCCAGCGAGCTCTGCGCGGCCCTGGCGTTGAGCGTGGCCACACCGACGAGGTCCCAGAGGGCTTCCACCGTGCGCGGCGACTGGCCGTGCGCGCCGAGCCAGGTGGCGAAGTCCACACCGTCCAGGGCCGGGTCGTCGGGGTCGAGCTTCTTCAGGGCGAGCGCGGCGCGCCCCACGGACGCCCGCTCCGCGAGCGAGAGGTGCGGGTACGCGGCGAGGCCCGCGGCCAGGTGCAGCGGCACGGGCAGCGCGTTGCGGCGCAGCCTGCCCAGCCGCGGCTCGGCGCCGCCGACGTCGAGTACGGGCACGTCGAGCCGGTCCTGCAGGGGCGCGAGCTCCGTGCCCTCGACCCGGTCGAGGAACCAGCGGTAGGCGGTGCAGCAGCGCAGGTACACGTGCTGGCCGTTGTCGACGCTCAGTCCGCCGCGCCGGAAGGAGAAGGCGAGGCCGCCCAGTCGTGGGCGGCCTTCGACGAGCGTGACGCGCAGTCCCGCGTCGGCCAGCCCGAGGGCGGCGGTGATGCCCGCGAGCCCGCCGCCGACCACGACGGCTTGGCCGGGCTGTGGATCGTCGGCCGTCGTCATCCGGGCTCCCCTCGTACGGTCACGCGCAGGAAGGACGCGGCCGGGTGCGCGGGGGTTGCCGTGCGGGTGAGGCGCTGGGCATACGGGCGCGAGCCATCGGCGATGTGCCGCATCAGCCGCGCCCCCTGCTGGTCCGTCGTGAGATGTGGCGGGCGTCGAGACCCGAGAGCCCGCGCACGGCAACATACGCCTTCTCACGTCCCGGAAGTGACACCCGCCCCCTCAGTACCGCTTCCGGGTCGCGTTCGATCCGGTCGAGCAGGCGCCGGTAGATGCCCGCCATGGCGGCGACGCACGCTCCGCTGCGGCGGTCGAGCAGCGGCAGCAGCCGGTAGCCCTCGGCGAAGAGCGTGCGCGCGCGGCGCGCCTCGAAGTGCACGAGTCCCGCGAAGTCGGAGCCCGCCGGGGGCGTGGAGCTGTGGAAACCGTCCGCGCAGCCGAATTTGGCGAGGTCCTCGGCGGGGAGGTACGTGCGGCCGTTGCCGGCGTCCTCCCGTACGTCCCTGAGGATGTTCGTGAGTTGCAGGGCGAGGCCGAGCGTGTCCGCGTACTCGAAGGCGCGTTCGGAGCGCAGCGCGGCGCCGGAGTCGAACACACCGAGCGAGAGCCGCCCGATGGCGCCGGCGACACAACGGCAGTAGACGCGCAGTTCGTCCCATGTCTCGTAGGTCTCGCCGTGCACGTCCATCAGGACGCCGTCGATGAGCTCGTCGAGTGCGTCGATGGGGATCGGGAAGCGGCGTGCCGTGTCGCTGAGGGCCACGGCGACGGGGTCGGTGTCGTCCTCCTCGACGGCGTTCTTGCGCACCCGGTCGAGGAGGACGCGCGTCTCCTTCAGCCTGGCCTCTTTCGTCGCGGTGTCGAGCGTCCCGTCACCGATGTCGTCGACCCGGCGGGAGAGTGCGTACAGCGCGGACATGGCCTGCCGTTTGCCGGCGGGCAGCAGTCTGATGCCGTAGGCGAAATTACGGGCCTGCTGCCCGGTCACGGCCTCGCAGTACCGATAGGCCGCCTGTACCGGCGCGGACATGGGTGTCTGTCCCTCCACGTTCCGGCTCACCCCTCTCTGTGCGCACTTCGCAAGACAGCGCCCACCTCGCGCAGCAGCCGCGCCTTGGTGGGTTTGGGCGGTCCGGGGAGCACATCGTGCCCGGCGGCCGCGATCGAAGCGAGGGCGGCGCGCCCTCCGGCCACGAATCCGGCGAGCAGCAGCCGGAGTCTGCCGTGGACGCTACCCACCAGGGGGACGCCCTGCTCCAGCAGGTCCCGCGCGCGCTCGGCCTCGAACGCGATCAGCGTACGCACCGAGGCGTTCGCCGTCGCGGCGGCGAGGTCCTGCTCGCCGACCAGGAACCGCTTCATGTCCTCGGCCGGCAGGTACACGCGGTCCCTGCCCAGGTCCTCCGCGACGTCCTGGAGGTGTTCGACGATCTGGAGCGCGGTGCACACGGCGTCGGAGCGCCGCACGCGCTCGGGTGTCGCGGTGCCGGTGATCGCCAGCACGAGGCGGCCCACCGGGTTGGCCGAGAGCTCGCAGTAGGCGAGCAGGTCGTCGTAGGTCTCGTACCGCCGCACGAGCTGGTCCTGGCGGTTGGCGCCGATGAGGCCGAGGAACGGCTCGGGCGTCAGGGAGCAGCGCCGCACGGTCGGTACCAGGGCGCGCAGCAGCGGGTGCCCCGGGCCGGGGCCCGCCGGGTCGAACACCTTGTGCAGGTCGGCCTCGAACGCGTCGAGCATGGCGACGCGGTCGCCGGCGCGTGCCGGGTCCACGCCGAGGTGGCGGGCGTCGGCGCCGCCGGGCGCGAGGTCGCCGTCGCCGATGTCGTCGACGAGTCGGGAGAAGCCGTACACGGCCATGAGGTCGTCGCGCCATGCGCGCGGCAGGAAAAACGGGGCTACGGGGAAATTCTCGTCCGCGGCCTTGTCCAGCGTGTCGCGCGAGGAGGCGTCGGTTCGCCCCTGCCGGGTAGCCATCACTGCGGAGTTCCCAATCGGGGGACGGCGTAATCCTCGCAGAGCCGGAGATTTTCCGTCATATCCGTCATATCTCCCGTTCTACACTGCCGACCGAATACATCCCATTTCGGACACGCCGCCCGCCCTCCCGAGCAATGACCACTGGGGCAGGTGAGGTACTCAGGGGGAATCACCCCACTTGCCGCTAATTCAGAACCCGCACAGCTTACGTTGTACAACGGCAAGAGGCGCGCGGGGGGTGTTGCGCGCATTACAACAACGCTGCGATCCGCCCAACACTTCCCCTGGGCAGCGGAATTGACCCGTCCTTGACGTTGCACCGCGGCCGCGCCCGCACTGTGCGGCCCGGCTACTTGCCGCTCTCCTTCTCGTAGGCGCGCAGCACCTCTTCGGTGGGCCCGTCCATCAGCAGCTCCCCCTTCTCCAGCCACAGCACCCGGTCGCAGGTGTCCCTGATCGACTTGTTGCTGTGGCTGACGAGGAACACGGTGCCGGCCTCCTTGCGGAGTTCCCTGATGCGTTCCTCGGAGCGGACCCGGAACTTCTGGTCGCCGGTGGCGAGAGCCTCGTCGATCATCAGCACATCGTGGTTCTTCGCCGCCGCGATGGAGAAGCGGAGCCGTGCCGCCATACCGGAGGAGTAGGTACGCATCGGAAGGGTGATGAAGTCGCCCTTCTCATTGATGCCGGAAAAGTCCACGATCTCCTGGTACCGCTCCTTGACCTCTTCCCGGGACATGCCCATGGCCAGGCCGCCGAGGATCACATTGCGCTCGCCCGTGAGGTCGTTCATGAGGGCCGCGTTCACGCCGAGCAGCGACGGCTGGCCGTCGGTGTAGACCCTGCCCTTCTCCGCGGGCAGCAGCCCCGCGATCGCGCGCAGCAGCGTGGACTTGCCCGAACCGTTCGAACCGATGAGCCCGATGGCCTCGCCGCGGTACGCGGTGAACGTGACACCGCGCACGGCGTGCACCTTGCGCACCCCGCGGGACTCGCCGCCGCCGCGGCGCATGATCCGGCTCAGGGCCGCCGTCGCGCTGCCCTTGCCCCGGCTGCCGCCGTTCACGCGGTACACGATGTGGACGTCATCGGCGATGACGGTGGGGATGCGGTCGCCCGCTTCCGGCTTGTCCAGAGAGATGTCAGCCACGACCGTACTGCTCCTCAGCCTTCCAGAAGTAAATGTAGCCCGCGACGCCCAGGAGCAGCGCCCACGCCAGGGCGAACAGCCAGACGTGCGCCGGCAGGTTCTCAGCACCGTATCCGCGGATCAGCGCGTAGCGCATCAGGTCCATGTAGATGGCCAGCGGGTTGTGCTGCAGTGCGATCTTGATCCAGTCCGGCTTGCCCTGGAGCATGACGGGGATCGAGTACATGACGCCCGACGCGTACATCCACGTCCGCATCACGAACGGCGTCAGCTGCGCGAGGTCGGGCGTCTTGCTGCCCAGCCGTGCCATCACCATCGTGATGCCGACGTTGAAGGTGAACTGGATGGCCAGCACGGGCACCACCAGGACCCAGCGCGGCGACGGATAGCTGCCGAACACGAGCGCCGTGGCCACGAGGATGACCATCGAGTACAGCAGCTGCTGGAGCTGCTGGATCGCGATCGACACCGGAAGCGCGGCCCGCGGGAAGTGCAGCGCCCGCACCAGACCGAGGTTGCCGGAGATCGCCCGTACGCCGGCCGTCACGGAGCTCTGCGTGAACGTGAAGATGAAGACGCCGGTCACGAGGAAGGGGACGAAGACGTCGTGGGGGATGCCTCGCCTCGTGCCGAGGAGGATGCCGAAGACGAGGTAGTAGACGCACGCGTTGAGCAGCGGCGTCGCCACCTGCCACACCTGGCCCAGTTTCGCCTGGCTGTACTGCGCGGTCAGCTTCGCCGTGCTGAACGCCACGATGAAGTGGCGCCTCCCCCACAGCAGGCGCGTGTACGTGGCGAGCCCGGGCCTCGCACCGCTCACCGAGAGGCCGTACCGCGCGGCGAGCTCCGCCGGGACCGGCCCGTCGCCGAGGGACGGCGTCGCGCCCGTCATGGTCGCACCGCCTTCCGCTTTCCCGGCCCGGGGCCGGCCGCCCCCGTCGCCTTCCGCACTTGCCACCGCGTTCCGTACTCCCGTGTCCGTCGGGCGCTGCCCGCTTCGTCCGGCGCCTGCCCGCCGCGCCGGGTGCTCACGCTCCAAGGATGCGTTATCGCAGCCGGCTCGACGCGAGGACCGACACCAGGTGGAGCAGTGTCTGCACCACGGCGACGGCGGCGAGCACCGCGACGCCGAGCCGGGTGAAGAACAGGTCCCCACCGGCCGGCACGCACAGGTCGAGGATCGCCATGAGCAGGATGAACAGGCCGGCCTCGATGCCGCCCACCAGCCGGTGGAACCCGAGCGCCGCGGCGGCCCGCCTGGCGAGCGCGAGCCGCGTCGAGCGGGGCGCGGACGCCTCGTCCCCGGCGGCGGCGAGTCCGCCGCGCTGCCTGGCCACGTCCACCAGATCGGTCTCGGCCTTGATCAGGATCGCGCCGAGCGCGGTCAGCGTGCCGAGGAAGGCCCACAGCCACCCCGCCGCGGGTCCCGCCTGGTGGAACACGTCGGCACCGCGCAGGCCGAAGCCGACGAGGAGGGACGCCTCGCACAGGTAGTGGCCGATCCTGTCGAGGTAGACGCCGGTGACGGACGTCTGGCCGCGCCACCTGGCGACCTCGCCGTCGACGCAGTCGAGCAGCAGGTAGACCTGGAAGAGCACCACCGCGCCCGCCGCGCCCAGAATCCCGGGCACCAGGAGCACGGCGCCGCCCGCGACGCCCGCCACCACCATGAGGCAGGTGAGCTGGTTGGGCGAGACGCGCGTGTTGACCAGGTACGGGTCGAGGCGGAGCGAGACCTCGCGCATGTACAGGCGCCCAGCCCAGTGCTCGCCGCTGCGCCGGTCCTTCACCCCCTCCGGGTGGACGACCGGACGCAGTTCAGCCGCGGATGGTCTTGGCATGGTCGGCGTAGGCGTCCCTGATCCGGTCGGCGGACAGGTCGAGGTGTTCGAGGATCGTGAACCGCCCCGGCCTCGTCTGCGGCGCGTACTCCACGGCCCGCACGAACTCGTCCACCGTGAAGCCGATCTCCTCGGGCAGCACCGGCAGCCCGTGGCGGCTCAGCACGCGGGCGAACGCCTGCGCCTCCTCGCGCGCGCCCCGCAGGTGCATGGCGAAGGCCGCGCCCATGCCGACCTGCTCGCCGTGGAGCGCGCGGCGCTTCGGGTAGAGCAGGTCGAAGGCGTGGCTGATCTCGTGGCAGGCCCCCGATGAGGGCCTGGTGTCGCCGCTGATGGACATGGCGATGCCGGTGAGGACGAGCGCCTCGGCGAGCACGGTCAGGAAGTCGTCGTCCGCCACGCCGCCGGGGTGGCGCAGCACCGCCTCGCCCGCCTGCCTGGCCATGGCGGCGGCGAGCCCGTCGACCGGCTCGCCTGTGACGGTGCGGGACAGCTCCCAGTCCGCGAGGGACGACAGGTTGGAGATCGCGTCGCCGATGCCGGAGCGCACGAAGCGCGCGGGCGCCTCGCGGATCACGTCGAGGTCGATGACGACCGCTATCGGGGTGGGCACGCCGTAGGAGCCGCGGCCGTTGTCGTTGTCGAGCGTGGCGACCGGCGAGCAGAGCCCGTCGTGCGAAAGGTTGGTGGCGACGGCGGCCATGGGCAGGCCGACGCGGGCCGCCGCGTACTTGGTGACGTCGATGATCTTGCCGCCGCCGAGGCCGACCACGGCGTCGTAGCGGCGGCCCTTGATGCCGTCGGCGAGCCGCACGGCCGAGTCGATCGTGCCGTCCGCGACCTCGTACCAGTCGGCGCCCGGCAGCGCGGGCTCGAGGCGGGCGCGCAGTACCTGGCCCGAGCCGCCGCTGATGGCGAACGCGAGCCGGCCCGAAGCGGAGATCCGCTGGTCGGCGAGGAGGGCGGCGAGCCCGTCGAGCGCCCCGCGGCTGATGTCGACGACCAGCGGGGAGGGAATCAGCCGCGTCAGTACCGGCACGCGATCGTCCGTCCCTTCGCGAGGTCCTCGTGGTTGTCGATCTCGACCCAGGGGATGTCGCCGATGGGCGAGACGTGCACGGTGGCCCCGCGGTCGACGAGCTCCTGGTAGCCGTCCTCGTAGTAGAGCTGCGGGTCACGCTCCCAGGTGGCCTTCAGGGCGTCCGCGAGGTCGTCGGCCGCCTCCGGCTCGATCAGCGTGACCCCGATGTACTCGCCCGTCGCCTCCGCGGGGTCCATCAGCTTGGTGATCCTGCGGACGCCGGCCGAGGGGCCGTCGCAGACGACCTTCATCTCCTCGTCCGCCAGGTCCTTGACCGTGTCGAGGGCCAGGATGATGCGGCGTCCTGAGCCGCGCGCCTTCAGCAGGTCCTGCTCGACGGAGACGGGGTGGACCGTGTCGCCGTTGGCGAGGATCACGCCCTGCTTGATGATGTCGCGGGCGCACCACAGGGAGTAGGCGTTGTTCCACTCCTCGGCCTTGTCGTTGTCGACAAGGGTGATGCGCAGGCCGTAGCGGGACTCCAGCTCCGCCCTGCGCGCGTACACGGCCTCCTTGCGGTAGCCGACGACGACGGCCACCTCGGTGAGGCCGACGGCGGCGAAGTTGCCGAGCGCGATGTCGAGCACCGTGGTGGTGCCCGCGCCCTCGGGGTCCACGGGCACGAGGGCCTTCGGAAGGGTGTCCGTGTACGGGCGCAGGCGCCGTCCGGCGCCGGCTGCGAGTACGAGGCCGATCATGCCGTCTCTCCTTCGTCGTGTACGGCCGGGGCCGACGAGGACACCCAGAACCGGATGGACTCGAACAGCGCGACCAGGGCCACGGCCACCGCCAGGGCCGTCAGCGCCACGGTGAGGTCGGTGTGGCGGGTCACCAGGACCGCGGCGAGCGCGGCGACCACGAGCGTCCTCGTCTCGTGCCCGCCGAGCGTCAGCACCAGCCACCGCGGAGGTGCGCCCGTGCCGCCGCGGATGCGGTAGGTCGTGTCGTAGTGATGGTAGGCGACCGCGGCCACCAGCCCGAACGCCGCGGGCAACGCGCCGTCCACCCCGGAGCGTGCGGCGATCAGGAGGACCGTGCCGTACTCGGCGGCCCGGAAGACGGGCGCGACGAGCCAGTCGAGCGGGCCCTTCAGCGGCCGCGCGACGGCGAGGCCCGAGGCCACGACGTAGACGAGTGCGGCCACCACGATCCAGGGGCCGTCGATCCTCGCGCGGGCGGCGGTGCCCGCCAGGACGGCGCCGCCGGCGAGCGCGACGAGGAAGGGCAGCACCGACGGCAGGGCGCGGGCGGGGCGGCGCAGCGCGACGGCAACCGCGCGGGCGAGCGGGCCCGAGTCCGCCAGGTCGGCGAGGGCACGCGCGGCACGCTCGGTACGCACGGACCTGCGCATCACGGAGCGCAGCACGCGGCCGGCCGTGGTGTAGCAGGCGGCGAAGGCGCAGCCGATGAGCAGCGCGTAGAACGTGATGCGCGGGGTGGTCACGGCGGTGAGCACGGCGATCATGGCCCAGCGCTCGCCGATGGGCAGGACGATCATGCGGCGGACCCACACGGTCCAGCCGACGCTGTCGAGCCTGGTGGACAGGGCCGCGGTGGGCGTGCCGGCGACGGCCTTGCCCGAGGCTCCGCCGACCGCGCTGTCGACGTGGGCCTCGTTGAAGGAGAAGTCCACGACGTGCCGTGAGGTCTGCAGGACCATGGCGCCGAGTGCCAGGGCCCAGACGGCGTCGCCGCCGCGTGCGGCACCGAGCGCGAGGCCCGCGTAGTACGCGTACTCCTTCGCGCGGTCGAAGGTGGCGTCGAGCCAGGCGCCGAGCGTGGAGTACTGCAGCGAGTAGCGCGCGAGCTGGCCGTCGGTGCAGTCCAGCACGAACGAGCAGTACAGCAGGGCGCCCGCCGCGATGTAGCCGCCGCGGGTACCGGTGGCCGCGCAGGCCGCCGCGATCACCGCGGTGATCAGGGAGGCGGTGGTGACCTGGTTGGGCGTGAGGCCGCGCCGCGCGCACCACCGTGCGATGTAGCGGGAGTAGCTGGAGACGAAGAACGTGGTGAAGAAGCCGTCCCTCGCCTTGACCGCGGACCTGAGCCGCACGGCCTCGTCATCGACGGCCGCGACGGCGCGGCTCGCCTCGTCGCGCGCGGCGCCGTCCCCGGGGACGGCGGCGACCAGGGAGCCGAGTTCGGTGCGGTGCACGACGGCGCCTTCGGTCTCCAGTGAAGCGGCGACCCGGTCGGCCAGGGCGCCGGTGCGCGGGGCCGCAGCGAGCCCCGTGCCGCCGCCGGATCCCGGGCCGCTGTCCTCGTCACTGCGTCCGGCCGCATCGAGCGCGCGGACGAGGGAGGTGCGGGCCTCGGGCTTCGCCGTGACGGCGCCCGTGGTGGCGGAGAGCGGGAAGCGCGGGTCCGTCAGGGCGAGGCGCAGGGCATGGCGGTGGCCGACGAAACGGGCGTCGACCAGCGCGACCCGTTCGCGCGGGGGGGCGTCGGCGAGCAGCCGCCGCGCTTCGCCGGCGCCCGGGGCGGTGCGGACGTCGAAGCCCAGCGACCGGAGGTCGCCTTCGAGGGGCGAGCCGGGCACCGGGGCACCTGTGAGGATGGCGGTCGACAGACGGACTCACTCCTTGGCACGGGGAGATCGGGGTGCGCGGGCCGCTGCACGTCGGCAGAGGTTATCGGATGAACCGGAGAGCGAGTTCACCGACCGTTCACCCTCAGGCCCCGCGGCCTGCCGGACCGTGGCCGGCGGCACGGCGGGCAGGGCCCGGTCCTTCGCCCGGGCCACCGGCCCGGGGGCCGTTAGGGTGACGCCATGACGTGGCTGATCGCAGGCGGAGCGGGGTACATCGGCGCGCACGTGGTGCGCTCCATGGCGGCGGCCGGCGAGCGCGCCGTGGTGCTGGACGACCTGTCGACGGGTGTCGCGCGGCGGCTGCCGGCGGACGTGCCGCTGGTGCGCGGCTCGGTGGCCGACAGGGCCCTGGTGGACCGGGCGCTCGCGGAGCACGAGGTGACGGGCGTGGTGCACCTGGCGGCGAAGAAGCAGGTCGGCGAGTCGGTCGAGCAGCCGCTTCGGTACTACCGGGAGAACGTGGCGGGCCTGACGACGCTGCTGGAGGCCGTGGTGGCGGCGGGCGTGCGCGCCTTCCTCTTCTCCTCGTCCGCCGCGGTGTACGGCAACCCGGACACCGGCCTGATCACCGAGCGGACGCCGGCGGAGCCGATCAACCCGTACGGCGAGACGAAGCTGGCCGGCGAGTGGCTGGTGCGCTCGGCGGGGCGGGCCCACGGCCTGGCCACGGCGTGCCTGCGCTACTTCAACGTGGCGGGTGCGGCGGAGCCCGCCCTGTGCGACACCGGCGTGTTCAACATCGTGCCGATGTTCTTCGACCGGATCACCCGCGGCGAGGCCCCGCGCATCTTCGGCGCCGACTACCCGACGCCCGACGGGACCTGCGTCCGGGACTACATCCACGTGGCCGACCTGGCCGAGGCGCACGTCGTGGTGGCGCGCGCGCTCGCGGAGCGTGGCGGTGGGGACCTGACCGTCAACATCGGGCGCGGTGAGGGCGTCTCCGTGCGGGAGATGGCGGCGGTGGTCGCCGAGGTGACGGGGGACGCCACCGAGCCCGTGGTCGAGGCGCGCCGCCCCGGGGACTCGCCGAAGGCCGTCGCCTCGGTCGGGCTGATCGCCTCGGAACTCGGCTGGACGGCGTCGCGCGGCGTGCGCGAGATGGTGCGATCCGCCTGGGAGGGATGGTGCTCGCAGCACCCGCCGACGCCGGTCGGATGATCTTCCCGTCGTCCTGACCTGCGAACGTTTCCGCAGGTCAGATGAGATGACAACGGTGTTCAACGTCGTGTTGCCGGGTGCACGCTCCCCGTAGTTCACTGACGTGGTCGGCAGGGTGCCGCGACGTCGGGGAGGTGGCCCATGGGGGCAGGGCACGATCACGGGCACAGCCACGCTCCGCCGGGCGGGACCGTCACCGCCGGGTACCTGGGCAGGCTGCGCATCGCCCTGGCCATCACACTGACCGTGACGGCCGTCGAGATCGCCGGCGGGGTGGCGTCCGGGTCGCTCGCCCTGATCGCCGACGCGGGCCACATGGCGACGGACGCGCTGGGTCTCGGCATGGGCCTGCTGGCGATCCACTTCGCGGCGCGGCCCGCGGGCGGGAACCGCACCTTCGGGTACGCGCGTGCGGAGATCCTCGCCGCGCTCGCCAACTGCCTGCTGCTGCTCGGGGTGGGCGCGTTCCTGCTGTACGAGGCGTTCCAGCGGTTCATCGAGCCGCCGGAGACGAAGGGCGGGCTCACCATCGCCTTCGCGGTGGTCGGCCTCGTGGCCAACGCCGTCTCCCTGTCCCTGCTGATGCGGGGACAGCGCGACAGCCTCAATGTGCGCGGTGCCTACCTGGAGGTGCTCGCGGACACGCTGGGCTCCTTCACCGTGCTGGTCTCGGCCGGGATCGTGCTGGGCACGGGGTGGCGGTACGCGGACCCGGCCGCGTCGCTGCTGATCGGCCTGATGATCGTGCCACGCACGGTGAAGCTCCTGCGGGAGACGCTCGAAGTGCTGCTGGAGGCGGCGCCGAAGGGCGTGGACATGACGGAGGTGCGGGCCCACATGCTGGCCATGCCGGGGGTGGCGGACGTGCACGACCTGCACGCCTGGACGATCACGTCGGGGATGCCGGTGCTCTCCGCGCACGTCGTGGTGGACCAGGAGGCTCTGGACGCGGCGGGCAACGAGAAGATCCTGCACGACCTCCAGGCCTGCCTCGGCCACCACTTCGACGTGGAGCACTGCACGTTCCAGCTGGAACCCGGCGGCCACGCCGAGCACGAGGCGGGACTCTGCCCCTGACGCGCCCGCGCGCATGGCCCCAGGCCGCGCACAGCCCCAGGCAGCGAATGGCCCCACATGAGGGTGACGCCTTGCACGCATGTGCGGATCGCGCACGGCGGCACGCCCGCGCGGGTGGTGTGCGCACGGCGCGCGCGCCCGCCCGCGCCTCCGCACACCGGGTTTCCGCCGCCGTGGCGGTGGTGTCCCCACCGGCAATCGTGGGAACGGATCATGCTCGCGCCCCCGAAGTGCAGACAGGGACCGCTTGTACGGCAGACTTGGGGGCCGAGGCCCGAAGCGAAGGACGGTTATGCCGACCACACCAGTCACCACGGCGAGCAGCGCGCAGGCAGACGCCCCTGAAACGATCATGCTGGAGCTGGTCGATGAGGACGGTCATACGATCGGCACCGCCGAGAAGCTCGCCGCGCACCGGGCGCCCGGGCAGTTGCACCGCGCCTTCTCCGTCTTCCTCTTCGACGAGCAGGGCCGCCTCCTGATCCAGCGCCGCGCGCTGTCCAAGTACCACTCCCCCGGCGTGTGGTCCAACACCTGCTGCGGCCACCCGTACCCGGGCGAGGCCCCGTTCGCGGCCGCCGCGCGCCGCACGCACGAGGAGCTCGGCGTCTCCCCCTCGCTCATGGCCGAGGCCGGCACGGTCAGGTACAACCACCCCGATCCCGCATCCGGCCTGGTGGAGCAGGAGTTCAACCACCTCTTCGTCGGGCTGGTCCAGGCGGCGGTGCGCCCGGACCCGGAGGAGATCTCCGAGTACGTGTTCGTCTCCCCCGCGGAGCTGGAGAAACGGTGCGCCGACGGCCCGTTCTCGGCCTGGTTCATGACCGTGCTCGACGCGGCGCGCCCGGCGATCAGGGAGCTGACGGGGGCGCAGTCGGGCTGGTGAGGGGCAGGGACGCCCAGACGACCTTTCCGCCGCCGGCGGTGTGCTCGACGTCGCAGGCACCGCCGGCCTCGCGGGAGAGCTCGCGCACGAGCAGCAGGCCGCGTCCGCCCGTTCTGGCCTGGTCCCGCTCCAGCGCCTTCGGCCGGTAGGGGTGGTTGTCCTCGACGGACACCTTGAGCCAGTCCGCGCCCACGGCGATCTCGACGGCGATCTCGGGCGAGAGCACGGCCGCGTGCCGCACGGCGTTGGTGACCAGCTCCGAGACGATGAGCAGCAGGGACTGCACCACGTCGCCGTCGGCGGGCACCGCCTGGCGCGCCAGCAGCTCGCGCACGGCGTGCCGCGCCCGCGGCACCGAGACGTCCACGGCGGGGGCCGTGAAGCGCCACACCCCTTCGTACGGCAGTGGCCGGACCGGAACACTCCCGCGGCTCTCCATACTGCGGCACCCACCCTCGCTTCGTTCCCCGTTGTTCGTCCCGAGTGTTGGCGTGGCTCGCGGCGCCCGGGCGCGCTGAACGCAAGTCAGCGGCTATCGGCGCTTTCCGACCGGGCCCGCACCGCAATGGAATGCGCGCGACCGCCCGTGACCACATCCTGTGCGTTTCCTGTCGATGTGCGGCCCGGCGCGGCAGGCACGGTCACGGGGCATACTCCGCCGCCTGTCGCGCCCTCGGCTGTCCGAGCCACCTGCCACAATGCAACCGCGGAACGGACACACAAGCGGAGCGTGACAGTGACGACGAGCGTGACAGCGACCAAGTCCATCGAAAGCAGGATCGCCGAGGAACTCGGCGTACGGGAGCGGCAGGTCAGGTCGGCCGTCGAGCTGCTCGACGGGGACTCCACGGTCCCGTTCATCGCGCGCTACCGCAAGGAAGCGACCGAGATGCTCGACGACGCGCAACTGCGGACGCTGGAAGAGCGGCTGCGGTACCTGCGCGAGCTGGAGGAACGGCGCACGGCCGTCCTGGAGTCCGTACGCGAGCAGGGCAAGCTGGACGAGGCGCTGGAGGCGCGGATCCGCTCGGCGGAGACCAAGGCGCGTCTCGAGGACATCTACCTGCCGTTCAAGCCGAAGCGGCGCACAAAGGCGGGGATCGCGCGCGAGGCCGGACTCACGCCGCTCGCGGAGGGCCTGCTGGCCGACCCGTCGAAGGAACCGGCCGCGGCGGCGGCCGCCTTCGTCGACGCGGACAAGGGCGTCGCGGACGCCTCGGCCGCGCTCGAGGGGGCGCGGGCCATCCTGACCGAGCGCTTCTCCGAGGACGCCGACCTGATCGGCGAGTTGCGCGAGCGCGTGTGGGGCCGCGGCAGGCTGGCCGCGAAGGTGCGGGACGGCAAGGAGGAGGCGGGGGCCAAGTTCGCCGACTACTTCGACTTCGCCGAACCGCTCACGCAACTGCCGTCGCACCGGGTGCTGGCGATGTTCCGCGGCGAGAAGGAAGAGGTCCTCGACCTCACCATGGAGCCGGAGGAGCCGTCCGCGGAGCCCGGTCCCTCGGCGTACGAGAACATGATCGCGCGGCGGTTCGGCGTCGCCGACAGGGGCAGGCCGGCCGACAAGTGGCTCGGTGACACGGTGCGCTGGGCCTGGCGCACCAGGATCCTCGTCCATCTCGGGATCGACCTGCGGCTGAGGCTGCGCACGGCCGCCGAGGACGAGGCGGTCCGTGTCTTCGCGTCGAACCTGCGGGATCTGCTGCTCGCCGCTCCCGCGGGCACGCGCGCGACGCTTGGCCTCGACCCGGGTTTTCGCACGGGCGTGAAGGTGGCCGTCGTCGACGCGACGGGCAAGGTGGTGGCCACGGACACCATTTACCCGCACGTCCCGGCCAACAAGTGGGACGCGGCGCTCGCCGCGCTCGCGAAGCTGGCGAAGCAGCACGCGGTCGAGCTGATCGCGATCGGCAACGGCACGGCGTCCCGGGAGACGGACAAGCTCGCCGCGGAACTGTGCGCGAAACACCCGGAGCTGGGGCTCACCAAGGTCATGGTGTCGGAGGCCGGCGCGTCGGTGTACTCGGCGTCCGCGTTCGCCTCGCAGGAGCTGCCGGGGATGGACGTGTCGCTGCGTGGCGCCGTCTCCATCGCGCGCAGGCTCCAGGACCCGCTGGCCGAGCTCGTGAAGATCGACCCGAAGTCGATCGGCGTCGGGCAGTACCAGCACGACCTGTCCGAGGTGAAGCTGTCGCGTTCGCTGGACGCGGTGGTGGAGGACTGCGTGAACGGCGTCGGTGTGGACGTCAACACGGCCTCCGCGCCGCTGCTTTCGCGGGTGTCGGGCATCGGCGCCGGCCTTGCGGAGAACATCGTCACCCACCGCGACACGCACGGGCCCTTCGCCTCGCGCAAAAGCCTCAAGGACGTGGCGCGGCTCGGTCCGAAGGCCTACGAGCAGTGCGCCGGGTTCCTCAGGATCCGCGGCGGCGACGACCCGCTGGACGCGTCGAGCGTGCACCCGGAGTCTTACCCGGTGGTGCGCTCCATGGTGAAGTCGGCGGGCAGCGAGGTCGCCACCCTGATCGGCAACACCTCGGTGCTCAGGTCGCTGAAGCCCGCCGACTTCGTGAACGACACGGTCGGCCTGCCGACCGTCACGGACATCCTGCGCGAGCTGGAGAAGCCGGGGCGCGACCCGCGGCCCGCGTTCAGGACGGCCACGTTCAAGGAGGGCGTCGAGAAGATCGGCGACCTGGCGGGCGGCATGGTGCTCGAGGGCGTGGTCACCAACGTCGCCGCGTTCGGCGCCTTCGTCGACGTCGGTGTCCACCAGGACGGCCTGGTGCACGTCTCGGCGATGTCCAGGACATTCGTGAAGGACCCGCGTGACGTCGTGAAGCCGGGCGACGTCGTCAAGGTCAAGGTGCTTGACGTGGACATCCCGCGCAAGCGGATCTCGCTGACGCTCCGGCTGGACGACGAGGCGGGCGCCGAGGCGGGCCGGCCGGGCGGCGGCGGCGGCGGCCTGGAGCGTGTACGCGGCGCCAAT
>NZ_JAGIQL010000053.1 GCF_017813245.1 Streptomyces montanisoli | reverse complement strand
TCCGTGCACCAGAGCCCGTCCGAGACCCTCCGGTGACTGGAGTTCACGCGTGTGCCCTTCCGATGTTCCCGGCGGGCAGCCGTCACGCCCGCCGGCCGGCGCGGCCTGCGCCGCGCCGGCTCCTGACGTACCGGCTCCTGACGTGCCGCCGCCCGTCGTGTCCACTGTCCCGCGGGCCGTAGCCGACCGCCCGCGCATCCTGTCGAGGAACCCCATCAGCCCTCCGCCGCGGCTCGGTTGACGAGAGAGGCTATCTCCTGCGCGTAGCGCCGCCGGTCGCGGTGTTCGAGGTCCAGGATGTCCTCCAGGTTCCAGTGGAAGTGGTAGGCGATGTACGCGATCTCCTCATGGATACGGTTGGTCGCGTACGTCACGATTCCCCCAGGCGGCTCCCGCCGAGCTCCACCTCGAAGGGCTGCTCGCAGTGCGGGCACGTCACCCCGGCCCGGGTGTGTCCCTCGGCGTTGACCTGCCGGTAGAAGTCCTGGAGGAAGGCGAGGTCGGAGGCGAACATGTTCTCCACCACACCGTCGTGGACCTGCGCGAGCGTGCCGAGGCGGGTGATGACCCGGCCGAGCAGCACCACCGAGAGGTAGGCGGGGTTCTCCTGGACGCGGACGTCCCGCAGCGGGATCAGCTCGTCCCGCGCGGTCGCCAGCCTCATGGATCCGTTGCGGTGCACGGTGCCCGTCGCGTCGACGTAACCGCGCGGCAGTTCGAACTCGAACTCGGTGCGCAGCGACTGCCGCTCGGGCACCCGCTCCGCCGCCGGAGCGGCGGCCTGCGGCGCGGGTTCGGAAGCTTCGTCCGCCGCCGCGTCCGGCACTGCGGGCGCGGCGGGCGGACGGGCAGTCGTACGGCGCATTACTCCATGACCAGTTCTTCGTAGGTGATGTGGATGGTTTCGGTGAGCGCCTGCGCCTCACCGGCCGTGACGCTGCCGGCCTCGACCTTGTGGCACCAGGCGTTGCGCAGGTGGTAGCGCTTCTGCGGGTTGTTCATGGAGTCCATGTGCATGATCGTGGCGTTCTTGCGGGCCGTGTCCATCTGGCCTGCGAGCGACTCGTTGATCCACTGGTTGAACGCCGCGGACTGGGTCATACCACGCACGATGGTGCAGACGCCGGCCTTCTTGACGCCGGGCATCTTCTTCGTGACGGGGTGGCCCTGGGCCGAGACCTGCTGGTACTCGATGACGTCCTGCTCGATGCTCAGACCCTGGACCTGGTGCAGGAACTCGACCATGACGCCGTCGATCTGCAGGCCGAAATTATGGGTAGTGAGCGCATCGCCTGGCTGCATGCTGTCCTTCTCCTTCTGCTGACGTACCTACGGGAAGGCACGGAACGGGTGGTGGGGGCGCGGCGCGCGGCCGCGCTCCCGTGGTGCTACTCCTCCAGTTCGCCGCTGCCGCCGGAGAACTGCGCCAGCCGGAAGATCACGAATTCGGCGGGCTTGACGGGCGCGATGCCGATCTCGCAGATGACCCGGCCGAGGTCCACGGACTCCGACGGGTTGGTCTCGGCGTCGCACTTGACGTAGTAGGCCTCTTCGGGGCGCGAGCCGAACAGGGCGCCGTTGCGCCACTCGTTGACGAGGAACGCCGATATGTTGCGCCGGATGCGGGACCACAGGGCCTCGTCGTTCGGCTCGAACACCACCCACTGGGTGCCGATCAGGATCGACTCCTCCAGGTAGTTGAAGTACCGGCGGATGTTGATGTAGCGCCAGGCCGGGTCGGAGGACATCGTGCGGGCGCCCCAGAGGCGGATGCCGCGGCCGGGGAACGCGCGGATGCAGTTGACGCCGATGGGGTTGAGCAGGTCCTGCTCACCTCGGGTGATCTGGTTCTCCAGGTCGATGACGCCGCGCACGACCTCGTTGGCCGGGGCCTTGTGCACGCCGCGCTCGAAGTCGTTGCGCGCCCAGATGCCGGAGACGTGGCCGCTCGGCGGGACCATGCGGGCCTGTCCCGTGGCCGGGTCGAAGATCTTGATCCACGGGTAGTACAGGGCCGCGAACTTCGAGTCGTACCCGGCGGTCTCCTGGCGCCACACCCTGATGTCACGGGCGTTGAGGCCGGGCGGCGGGTCGATGACGGCGACGCGGTCGCCCATCAGCTCGCAGTGGGCGATGAGCCCGAGCTGGACGGCCTTGACGGCCTCCAGGTCGATGGCACCGCGCTGGTAGGCGGCCATCAGGTCGGGGACGGCGACCATCGAGATCTCGTCCACCGCTTCCAGGCCGCCGAAGCCGGTGCGGTCGGAGGAGTCACCGAGGTACTCGGCGGGGCCGGCGTGGCCGTCCTCCTGCTGCTCGACGGGCAGGGCGGCGGGGGCCGGGGCGGGCGGGTTGGCGAGCGCCACGGTCTGGTTGTCGGGCCGGACGAGCTGGGCCGCGGGCGCGTTCTCCGTGACGGTGATCCGCTTGGAGCGCTCCTTGACCTGCGTGACCACGTAGTTGCGGTTGCTCTTCTTCGAGGTCACGTCGAAGGTCTCGACGACCTGGTCGCCGTCCTTGACGACCAGCTTGAACCGCTCGGCGGGGCCTTCGCCCTCCGCGTCCGCCACCTCGACGCTCAGCTTGCCGGTGCCGGTGCTGCCGCCTGCGGGCAGGGCGCGGACCGTGAAGGTACCCAGCTCGGCGGGCTTGCCCGGCTCGAGCGCGGCACGGGCGGCCGGAGCGGACACCGCGGCCGGTCCCTCCGAGCTCGCGTTCGCGCCCTCGGCGGAGCCGCCGACGCGCACGACGTACGCGGCGGAGCCGCCGTTGTTGAAGAAGCCGTAGACGGAGTGCGCCAGGTAGTACCCGTCGGTGAACTCACCGAAGGCGGCGACGTACTGCGACCAGTTGGTCACCAGGGTCGGCTTGTTCAGCGGGCCCGTGGGCGCGAGTCCGACGAAGGCCGCCACGGAGGTTCCCACGCCCTCGATGGGACGGGAGCCGCTGGCGACCTCCTCGACGTAGACGCCCGGCGACAGGTACGACGGCATGCTCTGCTCTCCTATGGGGTACGGAATAGCTGGGGGGTGGGCGGTACAAGCGGTACGACGCCGCAGAGATGTGTACGGCTACAACGATTACCGACCGACGGCGGCGGAGGAAGGACCTTCCGTGCCCTGCCGGGGGCATGTTCGCTGCCCTAAGGGGCACCGTGCTGCCACGGCGAGCCGGGCTACCCGCGCGTAGGGCCCGGCACCCCGGGTGCACGGGCCGGGCGGACAGCCGGGCCGGGCGGCGCCGGCGCGGGGCGGGCACCCCCTCGTTGCCCCCGCGTCTTCCAAGCCTGCCCTTTCAGACCTTGCCACCGTGACGCCGGGCCGGTTAGGAAGTCAGGACGCATGTCCGCAGCCGGCTCACCCCCGCACAACCGCACCCGCGGTCCTCGGCTCGGCAGAAAGGCTAGGCTCTCATGCCCTCACTCGCACGGGGCCGGGACGAACAGCGGCCCTCGGCCACTACGGGCGCCATCCGCCCACCGGCGCGCACCGCCCCCGTCCCCCCCGTCCTCGCCCTGCAGCGGGCCGTGGGCAACCAGGCGGTGACGCGACTCGTCGAGAGCGGGCGCACAGCCGCCGCGCCGCTCTCCGTGCAGCGCGCGGGGCGGTCGGGCAGAAGGCGCGAAGAGGAGGAGATCGAACTGCGCAGGTCGCGGCTCGACCGAGCGAACGCGCAGGCCGGCGGCGCCCGCCTGCCGAGGACATCGAGCAACGACTCGCACCTGGCCGAACTCCAGGACGAGGCCGAGCAGCACCTCGAAGGCGTGCCCCTGACGCCACAGAGCAACGGGCAGCCGGCCCAGGCGCACCATTCCGCGAACGGATACGGGATCACGTTCGACCCGGCCTACACCGGCGACGGGACGGTCGACGGGCCCCACTTCGCGACGGCCAGCATGCTGCACGAGGTACAGCACATCGCCACGGACCGCAGGTACCGGCGGCCTTCCGACCCCGACCATGCTCTGAGCTTCCACAACTTCCACTACCCGACGCAAGGGGGCGTGGACGGCGACCCGTTGAGGGAGTCCATGGTAAGGCAGCAGAACCACGCCGACGGGAACCTCGAAGAGGTCAGGGACGTCGTCGCCCGGGACCGGAGGCTGTCCGACCAGATGCGCGAACATCTCCTGGGCCGCCTGGACTACGCGCAGGCCGCGCCCCAGGTGCACTACGACACCGTGCTCGCGGACATGCTCCAGTACATGCACTCGCTCGGGTTCGGGAGCACGGACAGCTTCCAGGCGGTGCGCCGCCTGTCCCGCGAGGCATACCAGCGGCGCAACAACATGAGCGGCGACCACTCGGAACTCGGCGACATGCGCACCCGCCGCTGACACCGGCCACCGGCGGCGCGGCGCCCCGGAAGGGCAAGGCGGCCTGCCCCACGCTCGCCCCACGCTGCTCCCCCGCCTGAGACGCCGCGATCACGCCCGAAGTAGCGTTGGGCCATGAGTTTGTGGACCTCCCTGGAGCCTGCCTCGACGACCGTGGACCCGGGGGGCTCCGCCCGAGTCCGGCTGAGGCTCCGCAATACCGGTGACGTCGTCGACGAGTACCGGTTCGTGCCGGTCGGGGACCTCTCCCCCTGGACGACCGTGGAACCGCCGAGCATCCGCCTCTACCCCGGCACCACGGGAACGGTGGAGCTGACGTTCGCCCCGCCCCGCAGTCCGGACGCGACGGCGGGCCCCAACCCCTACGGCGTGCAGATCATCCCGACCGAGCACCCCGAGGCCACCACGGTCCCCGAGGGCAACGTCACCATCACACCCTTCTCCGAGGTGCGCGCCGAACTCGTACCCCACACCGTCAAGGGACGCTTCCGCGGCCGCCCCAAACTCGCCGTCGACAACCTCGGCAACGTCAAACTCACCGCCTCCATCGCCGGCAGCGACAACAGCGACCAGATCACCTACGACCTGCAACCCGCCAACATCCAGGTCGAACCCGGACGCGCCAAGTTCATCAAGACCACACTGAAGCCGCGTCAGATCATCTGGGCGGGATCCAAGCAGTCCCGCCCCTTCTCGCTCGCCATCCAACGCTCCGGCGCCGACCCCGTACCCGTGCAGGGCACCTACGTCCAGCCAGGACTGTTCCCCCGCTGGGTCGGCGTCGTCCTCGGCATGCTCCTCGCACTCATCCTCGCCTTCGTCATGCTCTGGATCGCCCACAAACCCCAAGTCACCACCCAAGCCGGCGAACTCGCCGCATCACAAGCCACCAAACTCCCCACACCACCGGTCTCCACCGCCCCCTCACCGCCCGCCCCCACCTCAGCACCACCCAGCCCCACCCCCAACACCAGCGACTCACCCGCCGGTGACAGCGGAGGCGGAGGAGGCGGCGGCAAAAAGAAGAAAAAGACGAACCCGCTCGCCCGCGTGCTGATCGCGAACGGCACGACGAACAAGTGCGCCGCCCCCGAGCTCAACACCAAGCAGGGCGACCCGAAGAAGGTCCGGCAGTACGACTGCAAGACCCCGGCAGTGGACAACGAGTTGTGGGCCGTGGAGACCGTGTTCAAGGGGCAGGGCCCGGCCAACACGGACCTGGTCCAGATCCGCAACCTGAAGAGCGGCAACTGCCTGGATCTGCCGGGCAAGGGCCCCGGGCAGACCCACACGAACATCGATGAGTACCCGTGCACCAAGACGATGGACGACAACCAGCTCTGGTACCTGCACAAGGGCAAGGACACCAACAACCTCTACTGGATCCGCAACTACAAGAGCAACGGCATGTGCCTCAACGTCGACGGCTTCGCGAACAAGGGCGAGGACAAGGCGGCCGGCACGGTGCTGACCCTCTACGCGTGCACCAATGACGACGACCGGGGGTGGAATTTCGTCAAGCCGGGGGTGAGTGCGGGCTGACGGCGCCACGCCGCTCGTCCCACGACGTTCCGAAAGGGCATCGGGGCCTGCTCCCCCGGACGCCGCACGCTGCCCCGCGGCCTGAGACAGCACATGCGTGGTCAACGTATCCTCGGCGCCATGAGTTTGTGGACCTCCCTGGAGCCCGCCTCGACGACCGTGGACCCGGGGGGCTCCGCTCGTGTCCGGCTGAGGCTGCGCAACACCGGTGACGTCGTCGACGAGTACCGGTTCGTACCGGTCGGGGACCTCTCCCCCTGGACGACCGTGGAACCGCCGAGCATCCGCCTCTACCCCGGCACGACGGGAACGGTGGAGCTGACGTTCGCCCCGCCCCGCACCCCGGACGCGACGGCGGGCCCCAACCCCTACGGCGTGCAGATCATCCCGACCGAGCACCCCGAGGCCACCACGGTCCCCGAGGGCAACGTCACCATCACACCCTTCTCCGAGGTGCGCGCCGAACTCGTACCCCACACCGTCAAGGGACGCTTCCGCGGCCGCCCCAAACTCGCCGTCGACAACCTCGGCAACGTCAAACTCACCGCCTCCATCGCCGGCAGCGACAACAGCGACCAGATCACCTACGACCTGCAACCCGCCAACATCCAGGTCGAACCCGGACGCGCCAAGTTCATCAAGACCACACTGAAGCCGCGTCAGATCATCTGGGCGGGATCCAAGCAGTCCCGCCCCTTCTCGCTCGCCATCCAACGCTCCGGCGCCGACCCCGTACCCGTGCAGGGCACCTACGTCCAGCCAGGACTGTTCCCCCGCTGGGTCGGCGTCGTCCTCGGCATGCTCCTCGCACTCGTCCTCGCCTTCGTCATGCTCTGGATCGCCCACAAACCCCAAGTCACCACCCAAGCCGGCGAACTCGCCGCGTCACAGGCCACCAAACTCCCCACACCACCGGTGTCCACCGCCCCCTCACCGCCCGCCCCCACCTCAGCACCACCCAGCCCCACCCCCAACACCAGCAACTCACCCGCCGGTGACAGCGGAGGCGGAGGCGGCGGCGGCAAAAAGAAGAAAAAGACGAACCCGCTCGCCCGCGTGCTGCTCGCGAACGGCACGACGAACAAGTGCGCCGCTCCCGAGCCACAGACGAAGGACGGCGACCTGAAGAAGGTCCGGCAGTACGACTGCGCGGTTCCCACCGACGAGGAGCAGGTGTGGGGCGTGGAGACCGTGTTCAAGGGCCAGGGCCCGGCCAACACGGACCTGGTCCAGATCCGCAACCTGAAGAGCGGCAACTGCCTGGACGTGCCGGGCAACGGCGCCGACGACCACGGCACCAACCTCGATCTGTACCCGTGCACCAAGACGATGGACGACAACCAGCTCTGGTACCTGCACAAGGGCAAGGACACCAACAACCTCTACTGGATCCGCAACTACAAGAGCAACGGGCTGTGCCTGGACGTCTCCGGCTACAAGAGCTCCGGCAACGACAAGGCGGCCGGCACGGTGCTGACCCTCTACCCGTGCAGCAACAACGACGACCAGGGCTGGAACCTCGTCAAGCAGCAGCAGTCAGGCGACAACCAGAACTGAAAAAGTTCCGAGGCGACGACAGCGCCCCGCGAGCCGTGGCTCGCGGGGCGCTTCGCGTTTCAGAGGCCTCGGAAGCCGTCAGAAGCCCATCTCGCCCGGCACCAGGCGGCCCGCCTTGCGGTACTCGCGGCGGGCGCCCGCCAGCAGGTCGGCCGTGGTGACCGGCTCGCTCCGGCCGGCGGCCGTGTACGCGGCGGTGACCACCGCGCTGCGGATCGAGCCGCCCGCGAGCTCGAAGTCGCGGGCGCACTCGGTCGGGTCGATGCCGTCGGCGCACGGCACGTGCACGAGGCTGTGCCGCCACAGCGCGAGCCGCTGCTCGGCGTCGGGGAAGGGGAAGTCGACGACGAGGTCGAGGCGGCGCGTGAAGGCGTCGTCGATGTTGGCCCGCAGGTTCGTGGTGAGCAGGGCGATGCCGTCGAACGCCTCCAGGCGCTGGAGCAGGTAGGCGCTCTCCATGTTGGCGTAGCGGTCGTGGGCGTCCTTGACCTCGGAGCGTTTGCCGAAGACGGCGTCGGCCTCGTCGAAGAGGAGGACGGCATCGGTGCGGTCGGCCTCGGTGAAGATGCGTTCCAGGTTCTTCTCGGTCTCGCCGACGAACTTGTCGACGACGGAGGAGAGCTGGACGACGTACAGGTCGAGGCCGAGGTCGGCGGCGACCACCTCGGCCGCGAGCGTCTTGCCCGTACCGGAGTCCCCGGCGAACAGGCCGAGGACGCCGCGCCCGCGCCCGCCGCCCGCGCTCAGGCGCCAGTCGCCGAGCACCCGGTCGCGGAAACGGGCGCGCAGGGCCAGTTCCCGCAGGTGGCCGAGGGGCCCGTCCGGCAGTACGAGGTCGTCCCAGTCGACGGCGGGCCTGATCCTTCGGGCGTGCCGTTCGAGTCCTGAGGCCGACTGCTGGCGCGCGGCAAGGCGCAGGTGGTCGGCGGTCACCGGCGATCCGTCGTAGGCGGCGCGGTCCAGGGCGGCCCGTGCGGCGCGGGCGATCCGGTCGCCGCCGAGGCGGTAGGGGCCGACGGTCGCGGCGAGGTCGAACCCGGGGTCGTCGCCGGCGCCGAGGCCGAGAGCGGCGGACCACGCCTCCGCGCGTCCTGAGGGCAGCCGGTCCACGTCGAGCACCAGCGGGTCGCTTTCGCACCAGTCGGGGTCGTACGGGTTCGGCCCGGCCAGCACCACGGGGACGTCGCGCGCGGCGAGCGCGCGCAGCAGCGGGCCCGGCCGCTCGGGCAGCGGCGACACGACGACCGCACAGTCCAACAGCCGTGCCTCGCGCAGGATTTCGGCCACGGGGCCGTGGCTGCCCGCCCGCGCGCCGCCGCCGGTGGTGTCGGGGTCGTCGGGGCGCTGGTCGCCGCCGTCGGGCCGCTCGCCGCCGGGCCCCGGGGTGAAGTGCAGCGCGTCGCGGCCGGCCGTGTGCAGCGCGGCGGTCGCGAACAGCAGTCCGTCGCCCTGGCGTTGTTCGCGCAGGTAAACGGTGAGCGGACCGGCGGCGAGGTGTTTGGCGAGCTGGTGGGCCGCCTGCTCGCCGTTGCCGGAGACGGCTCCCGCGCCGAAGGGCGGCAGGCCGCGCACGTACCCGTCGAGAGCGGCGTCCGGTGTGTCGTCGCCGAGCAGATGCGCGGCGACCCGGTCGGGGACGCGCAACGAGCGGCTGAGGAAGGGGCGTTCGGGATCCTCCACGACGAGCAGGCCGCACGCGGAGAGCGGCGCCGCGCGGTGGAAGGCGTCCCGCGCGTCCGCGTGGGTCGTGGGCAGCCCGCACAGGTCGAGCGCGAGGCCCACGGTGGCCCGCCGGCGGGAGACGTCGTCGTTGAGGTACCCGTACAGCGGCTCGAAGCCGCGGTCGAGGTCGGGTGCGACGGCGATGAGCAGGACGGAGACGTCGAAGGACGTCAGCCCGAGGCGCAGGGCGAGCCGGTGCAGGCGGTCCTCTGCGCCCTCGGGGGTCTCCGGCTCCGCCGGCGCGTGGCCCGTCTCGCGCCGGAGGTGGTGGCGCACGGCCTCGTCGGAGAGGTACAGGCCGCGCAGCGGGTCCGCGGCGGTGGGGTCGTTCGCGGAGCGCGCCTCCACCAGCGCGGCGACCCGCTCGCGCAGCCGCGCGAGCCGGGCCAGCAGCGGGACCTCGGGGGCGTCCGCGGGCGCGGGGGCGGCGGCGCCGTCCGTCATCGCGAGCCTCCCTCGGGCAGGGCCGGCTCGGCGCCCACCGGCTCGGCGCGCTCCGATTCGGCGCGCACCGGCTCGGCGCGCACCGGTTCGGGACCGCCCGCGGTGAAGTGGCGCGGCTGGTGCATGCGCTCGTCGTCCCGCAGCGGTCCGTCGACCTCCCGGGCGCGCACGATCGCGCCCTCGGTGACCGGCGGGCCCGCGTCGTAGTCCGGGTAGGCCGGGAACGGCACGGTGACCACGAGGTCGATCGACGGCTTGAGCCCGCCGCCGAGCGCGGACCAGATCTCCGCGAGCGAACGCGTCTCCGCCTGTATGCCGGAGACGGCGAGCGGCACGCTGTAGCCGACCGCCTGGAGCGACGGGGGAAGCGCCTCGGGCGTCACGAGTTCGTGCGGCAGCAGGGTGGCCAACGCCGCGGACAGCAACCGGTGTTCGTCCTCGGGGCGCTTCGTCCATGCCGTGAGCAGGTAGGAGAGGCGGAACCACCGCGGCGGCCTGCGCCTGCGTACGACGACGCCGCGCTCGTCGCGGACGTCGGTGATGCCGCGCTCGCGCCGCTTCACGTCCTCGCGCACGTCGTAGAGGTAGACGTCGAAGACGGGGGCGTTGCGGCGGGCCGCCCAGTCGCGGGTGGGGGCCTCGAAGGAGATCTCGACGTCGGCTCCGGTGAGCGCGCCCCCCTTGAGCAGTTTCTTCAGGAGGTCGTCCACTTCGTGGATCACGAGATGTACCCCTCGCGCAGGGCGTAGGCCACCGCGTGCGCACGGTTGCGCAGCGCGAGCCGCGTGGTCACTCCTTGCATGATGTTCTTCACGGTCCGTTCCGAGTAGGAGAGTTTGCCGGCTATCTCCCCGGTGCCCATCCCTTCGGCGACGAGCCTGAGGACGTCGATCTCGCGGGGGGTCAGGCCGGACGGCTGGACGCCTGAGGCGCCCGCCGCGCTGGATCGCAGGGTGCCGACCTGGCTGACCAGGCGGCCGATCAGGTCGGACGGCAGGTCGCCCTCGCCGCGGTGGGCCGCGAGCACCGCACGCAGCAGCCGCTGGCCCGTGGCCTCGTGGCGCCAGACGATGGTGCCGACCCCGCACTCGATGACGTCGAGCAGCTCAGCCTCGCGGATCAGGCTGACGACCAGCACCGCGTGCAGGCCGTTGGATCGGACGATGCGGCGCAGAAGCGCCAGGACGGCCGGGTCGAGGGACTCGGCGAGCAGCACCGCGACGCCACTGCCCCGGGCGTCGGCCTCGTCCACCAGATCGAGCACCGGGTGCTGTCTGAGCTGGCTGATCGTCCCCTCGCGCGAGATCGGGTCGGGCGCGTGGACGACTACCGGGATCCGCTTCTCGGGTTCCGTCGTGGTCGACCGCAAAGAGCCGTGCAATTTCCCTCCCTGTCAAGCGAGATCGTACGTCAGCCCGATACGGCGACACGGACGCGGGAAATGGCCTTTGCGGTTGCGATATCGCCAAGGAATTACCTCGAAACTGCCCACAAACCCGCTCAAAGGACCGCTCACTCCACTGCTCATGACGTGCTCACCACCTGCCCATGAAGCCAAACACACGCCGTGTGCCGCTCCACCCCCGCCCCGTCGGCCACACCGGCAACGTGTTCAAATGAGGAGACCAGGGAGGGGGCTTGAGATGGCGCCGACCGGCAGCCGGCCGCCCACGAGCCTGGGTGAGCACCTCGACGCCGCCCGGTCCAGGGCCTTCGTCGGGCGCGCCGGCGAGTTGGCCCTTTTCCGATCCGTACTCACCGGTTGTGCACACCAATTCAACGTGATGTTCCTCACCGGGCCAGGCGGAATCGGGAAGTCCGCATTGCTGCGCCGCTACGCCGCCGAGGCGCGGACGGCGGGCCGCACGGTGGTCGGCATCGACGCGCGCACCGGCGGGTCCACCCCGGCGTCGTTCGAAGCGGGCGCGGCCCCCGTCTTCACCGAGCGCGGCGCCGTCCTGCTCGTCGACGCGGTGGAGTCGCGCGGGTACCTGGAGGACTGGCTGCGCGAGGAGTTCCTGCCCCGGCTGCCGCCCGGCGTGCTGGTGGTCATCGCGGGGCGGCGGCCGCCGGGGGACGCGTGGCGCGGCGACCCGGGCTGGGACGAGGTGCTGCGCGTGGTCGCCGTGGACGGGCTGCCGCGCGCCGACGCGGTCGCGCTGCTGGACGCGCGCGGTGTGGCGCGGGACCGGCAGGCAGGCATCGTCTCGTTCGCCGGCGGCAACCCGCTGGCCCTCTCGCTGGCCGCCGAGACGGCCGGTTCCGACGCGGCCGATTCTGACGGGGCGGCGCGGCCCGGCGCTTGGGTCCCGGCGCAGGACGTGATCGCCACCCTGGTGTCCCGGGTGGTGGGCGAGGTGCCCTCGCCCGAGCACCGCCAGGCGCTGGAGGTCTGCGCCCACGTGCAGGTGACGACGGAGGAGCTGCTGCGGGCCACGCTGCCGGGGGCGGATGCCTCGGCCCTGTTCGCGTGGCTGCGGGGACTGCCGTTCATCGAGGCGGGCCCGCACGGGCTCGTACCGCACGACGTGGTGCGCGGGATCCTCGGCGCCGACCTGCGGTGGCGCGACCCGCAGCGCCATGAAGCGATGGGCCGGCGGATACTCGGCCACCTCACCGAGCGGCTGCGGCAGCCACCCGTTTCGGGACCGGCGGGCGCCGCGTCCGTCCGTGCCCTCGCGGCGGCCGTGCTCCACCTCCGGCACGACGCGTTCGACGGCCGGCTCTCCGCCACGCGGCCGCACGAGGCGTACGAGGACGTGACTCGTCCCGAGGACCACGCCGCCGTCCTCGGCCTGCTGGCGGACCGTGGCGGCGCCCAGGACGTGGCGGCCGCCCGTCACTGGCTCGACGTCCAGCCCGGCGCCTTCACCGTGTACCGCTCGTCGGCCACGGGCGAGCTGACGGGGTTCATGGCATGGCTGCGCCTGTCGGAGCCGCGGTCCGCGGACACGGCGGCGGACCCGGTGGTGGCGCGCGCCTGGGCGCATGCGGGCCGGGCGGCGCCGCTGTTGGCGGGCGAGCACCTGGCGATCGCCAGGTTCGGCGCCCGGCGCGTCGAGGACCCGTCGGCGGAGGGACGTCTCATGTCGGCGCGGACGGTGGCCGAGTTCCTCGGCGGGCGCGGACTCGCCTGGACGTACTTCGTGGCCGGGGACGGCGGGGCGTTCCCGCGGTCGGCACCGTTCGCCGGGCCGGCCGCACTGCCCCCCGTGCGGGTCGGCGACCGGCTGCACGGGCTCTTCGCCGCCGACCGGCGCGCGCTGTCGACCGATGAGGTCCTGAGCAGGGTGCGGCAGGCGGCGCCCGCGCACGATCAGCGGCCGGGAGACGGACCGCCGGCGACGGACGGCCGGTGGCCGTCGGACCCCGCGCGCCCGATGGCCCGCGCGGATTTCGACGCTGCCGTGCGCGACGCGCTGCGCGCCTGGCACCGGCCGGACGCGCTGGCGGCCAATCCGCTCGCGCGTGGTGGCCCGCACGCCACCGGTGACCGCGCCGGCAGGGCGGAGTCCCTGCGCGGGTCGCTGGCGCGAGCCGTCGAGCAGCTGCGCGGCGACCGTCAGGGCGACAAGCTGCACCGGGCCGTGTCGGCCGCGTTCTTCGAGGGCCCGGTGACGCAGGAGGCGGCGGCCGAGCGGCTCGGCATACCGTTCAGCACGTACCGCCGCCACCTGGCGCGTGGCCTCGCGCGGGTCTGCGAACTGCTCTGGCACGGCAACGCGCGGCCGGGCGACTGACCCGCCGCCGACCACCGCTGATCGCCGCCGACGGCCGCTGACCGCCGCTGATTCGCTACGGGCCCTACGCCGTGTCCACCACGGCGGACTTCGCGACCCCCGTGGACTCCCGCTCGATCAGCCGAGGCACCGGCACCTGGACCGTGCGGGCCGGGCCGCCGTCCAGCAGGGCGAGCAGCTCCGTCGCCGCCGTGCGCCCGAAGGCGAGCGTGTCGCGGGTCAGTGCGGACAGCCAGGGGTGGACCATCCGGCACAGCGCCGAGTCCTCCCAGGCCACGATGGAGACGTCGCCCGGCACGGAGAACCCGAGCGCCGAGGCCGCGGCGACCCCGGCGACGGCCATCACGTCGTTGTCGTACACGAGCGCCGTCGGCGGGTCGGGGGCGCCGAGCACACTGCGGGCCGCGGCCGCGCCCTCCGCGTCCGAGTAGTCGGTGGTCAGGGACCGCACACCGGTGAGACCGAGCCGTTCCGCCTCGCCGCGCAGTGTCCTGATGCGGCGTTCGGTGTGCGCGAGCCCCGGCAATCCGGCGATGTGCACGATGTGACGGTGGCCGAGCGCGTGCAGCCGGTCCACGACGGCGGCCATCGCGCCGGCGTCGTCCGCCCACACCGTGGACAGTCCCGGGCCCAACTCGCCCGGCACACCGCCGATGATGACGCCCGGCAGGCCGAGTTCGGCGAGCAGTTCGGGGCGCGGGTCGTCGGTGCGCGGGTCGACGACCAGCACACCGTCCACCCTGCGCTCGGCCCACCACCTGCGGTACACCTCGCACTCGTCCTCCACCCCGTCCACCACCTGGAACAGCAGGCCGAGGTGACGGGTCGCCAGTCCTTCCTGGATGCCGGAGATGAGCTGCAGGAAGAACGAGTCGACGCCGAGGGTGTCGGCGGGGCGGGCCACCACGAGGCCCACCGTCGCGGACCCCTCGCCGGAGAGCTGGCGGGCGGCGGCACTGGGCCGCCAGCCGAGTTGGCGCGCGACGCGCCGCACCCGGTCGCGGGTGACCTCCGAGACGCCCGGGCGGTCGTTGAGCGCGAACGACACCGCGCTCTCCGACACCCCGGCGCGCTGGGCGATGTCCTTCATCGTCGGACGCCGCGGGGACGTGCGTCGAACCGCCATGCGTGTCCCCCTGGGTGACGTCGGAAGTGCCAGCGTAGCGCATGGCCCTTCTGGCACTAAAGCGCTTGAGTCGCCGGGCGACGCGACGGTACCTAAAGCGCATTAGTTCATGATCAAGCGAACCTGCTAAACCGGTCTGACCTGCACCTTTGCCACGCGTGCGCTTTCTCGCCCCGCCAATCCATTGACTTTTCACCGCGGAGCCGTGCAAGGTCTGCCCCGCAGCAATTCGCCGCCGCGGGGCCAGAGCCCGGCGAGCGGATGCCGCGTCACGCCCGGGTTGAGCAAAGGAGCCGTTTGCCGTGCGCTTTTCCAGCAGAGTCCCCCAGAGGGCGGCGTTCGCCGCCGCCGCGGTAGCCGTCCTCCTGCCCCTGAGCGCCTGTGGCGGATCCGGCGGCTCGGGCGGATCGTCGGCCTCCGGCTCCGGCAAGATCGACGGGTCGATCACGTTCCAGACGTGGAACCTCAAGACGGGCTACAAGTCGTACTTCAACAACCTCATAGCCGACTTCGAGAAGAAGTACCCCGGCACGCACGTGAAGTGGGTCGACCAGCCCGCCGACAACTACGCGGACAAGCTCAGCGCCGACGCCTCGGGCGGCACGCTCCCCGACGTCGTCAACGTCTCCCCCGACCTCGGCGCCCCGCTCGCCAAGGCCGGCCTCGCGCTCGACCTCGACAGCGACCCGGCCGCCGCCAAGTACAAGAAGGAGTACCTGCCGGGGGCGTGGCAGAGCAGCCAGGTGCCCGGCCTGAAGGGCACGTACGCCTTCCCCTGGTACCTCAACACGGGCCCGATGTTCTACAACAAGGCGCTGTTCAAGAAGGCCGGACTCGACCCGAACAAGCCGCCGCTGACGTACGAGCAGCTGTTCAGCGACGCGCTGACGATGGCGAAGAAGAGCGGCGGCAAGGTCGCCACGCTCGCCAACGTGCCCACCATCGAGGACTTCGGCCGCTACGGCGTGAAGATCATGAACAGCAAGGGCGACGGCTTCACCTTCAACGAGCCCAAGGGCGTCAAGCTGCTGAGCGAGTACGTGAAGCTCTACAAGGCGCACGCGCTCGACCCGCAGGCCCTCACCGCGACCCCGGACTCGGCGGGCCAGAAGTTCCTGACGCAGGCCGTCGCGATGAACCCCGGAAGCGCGCTCGACCTGGGCCACTTCAAGACGCAGGCGCCGTCGCTGTACAAGAACATCGGGATCACGCCGCAGATCACCAGCACCGGCAAGGTCAACATGTACGTGATGGGCCTGATGGTGAACGCCAACACCAAGCAGAAGGCCACGTCGATCGCGTTCGCGCACTACGTGACCGACGCGAAGAACCAGCTGACCTTCGCCAAGAAGGCCGCGATCTTCCCGAGCACCGCCGGCACGCTCGACGACCCGTACTTCACCAAGGAGGACGGCACCGACACCGCCCGTGTCCGTGTAGCGGCCGCCAAGTCCCTGAAGACGGCGGTTAATTACACCCCGGTCGTCTTCAGCGACCAGATGAAGACGGAGCTGGGCAACGAGGTCGCCAAGGCGCTGCAGGGCAAGGAGTCCCCGCAGGCCGCGCTCGACGCCGCCGTCAAGTCCTGCGACCAGCTGCTCAAGCAGTCCTGAGAGCGGGAGCGTCCCTCGACATGAGCAGCCCCACCGCCAGGCCCGCCACCGCCGCCGGCCCCGTCGCCGGCGCGGGGGCGGGCCGCGAGGCCGGCGCGCGTCCCGCGTCCGGCCGCCGCTTCGGGTCGCGGCCCCCCGGCGGCCGCTCCGCCGCACCCCGTGCGAGGCGCCATCTGCCCTCCACGCCCTGGCTGTTCGCCGCTCCGGGCCTGGTGATCGTGTGCGCCTTCGTCCTCTACCCGTTCGTCTCCACGCTCGTCGACTCCTTCACCGACCGCCGCGCCCTCGTGGCGGGCCACTGGGTGGGGCTGGCGAACTTCACGGAGATGCTGCACGACGACGCGTTCTGGATCGGCCTGCGCAACAGCGCGCTCTACATGGTCGTGGTCGTGCCCGCCCTGGTGGTGCTGCCGCTGCTGCTGGCCCTGCTGGTGCACAAGAAGATCCCGGGTATCGGGTTCTTCCGCAGCGCCTTCTACACGCCGGTGGTCGCGTCGATCGTCGTGGTCGGGCTGATCTGGGTGTGGATGCTGGACGACCGCGGCCTGATCAACTCGGTGCTCGAAGCCGTGGGGATCGGCAAGGTCGGCTTCCTCAGCGACCAGTGGCTGCTCCTGCTGAGCGCCATGTTCGTCACGGTGTGGAAGGGCCTCGGCTACTACATGATCATCTATCTCTCGGCGCTCGCGAACGTGCCGCGTGAGCTGCACGAGGCCGCGTCGGTCGACGGCGCGGGCGCTTTCCGCCGCTTCCTGACGGTGACGGTGCCCGCGGTGCGCTCCACGATGGTCCTGGTGGGCGCGCTCTCGTCGGTCGCCGCGTTCAAGGTGTTCTCCGAGGTCTACGTGATGGCGGGGCCCAAGGGCGGCCCCGCCGGCGAGGACACCACGCTCGTGATGCTCGTGGAGCGCACCGGCACGGGGCTGACCGGCCGCGTCGGCTACGCCTCCGCCATCTCCGTCGTCGTCTTCGTCATCACACTCGGCCTGATGCTGCTCGTGCTGCGCGCCGACCGCAAGGAGGACGCGTGACCACCGTCGACGACCGCACCGCCGCCGCGCCCCGCCGGAAGGGCCCGGCACGCGGCGCACGCCGCTCGCGCCTGACCGACGAGCACGGGCGCAGGGTCGCCCCGTGGGAGCTGGTCGTGCGCTACCTCCTGCTCGTCGCCGTACTGGCCCTGACCGTGGGCCCGTTCGTCTGGCAGCTGTCCACATCCCTGAAGGGGCCGACGGAGGACATCTTCAGCACGCCGCCGAAGTTCCTGCCGTCGCACCCCACCCTGCACAACTACTCGCGCGTCTCCGGCACCATCCCGGTGTGGAACTACGCGTTCAACTCGCTGAAGGTCGCCGTCGCCAACGTCGTGACGAACTGCCTCGGCGCGGCGCTCGCCGGGTACGCCATCGCCCGGCTGCGCTACCGCGGGCGCAGGCTGCTCACCCTGGTGTTCATCGTGGCGATGCTCGTGCCGGTGGAGGGCATCGTCATCGCCCAGTTCCAGACGATGCGTTCGCTCGGCCTGAACAACACGCTGCTCGGCGTGGTGCTGCCCGGGTGCGTCGGCGCGATGAACATCCTGCTGATGCGCAACGCGTTCCTGCACCTGCCGCAGGAGGTGGACGAGGCCGCCATCGTCGACGGCGCGAACGCCTGGCAGCGGTTCACACGCATCGCGCTGCCCTCGGTCAAGGGCACGCTCGCGGTCGTCGCGATCTTCGCGTTCATGGGGTCGTGGGACGACTTCCTGTGGCCGCTGATCGTGCTCAGCGACTCGTCCAAGTTCACCCTCACCATCGGCCTGAACTACCTGCACGGCACGTTCGCCGACGACCAGCGCCTGGTCGCCGCGGGCACGATCATCGCCGTCGTGCCGCTGATCGTGCTGTTCGCCTGCCTCCAGCGGTTCTTCTTCCGGGGCGTCGGGGAAGGCGCGGTCAAGGGCTGACGGGGCCGGGCCCGCCCCCGCGGGCCCGGCGCCCCCGGTCTCCCCGCCCGGCGCTCCCGCAGCCCGCGTACGCCGCACTCCCCCACCCCCGGCCCGTGCTTCCCCCCTCCCCGCCTCCGGCCCGCTCTCCCCCACTCCTGCCGCACCACAGAACCAGGACCGTCCATGCCCCCTGCCGTCCGCTTCGGCGTCAACTACACCCCGAGCCAGGGGTGGTTCCACCACTGGCTCGACTTCGACCTCGACGCCGTACGCACCGACCTCGACGCGATCGCCGCGCTCGGCCTCGACCACATCCGGGTCTTCCCGGTGTGGCCGTACTTCCAGCCCAACCGAACGCTGATCAGGCCCCGCGCCGTCGAGCAGCTCGTCAGCCTCGCCGACGCGGCGGCCGAGCGCGGGCTCGACGTCAACGTCGACGGCCTCCAGGGCCACCTGTCCAGCTTCGACTTCCTGCCCGCCTGGACACGGACCTGGCACCGCCGCAACCTCTTCACCGACGAGGACGTCGTCGAGGGCCAGGCCGCCTACCTGCGTACGCTCGCCGCCGCGCTCGCCGACCGGCCCAACTTCATCGGCATGACACTCGGCAACGAGGTAGCGCAGTTCGCCGCGGGCCCGCACCCCGACCCCGACCGCATCACCACCGAGCAGGCAGGCGCCTGGCTGGAGCGGATGCTGGCGGCCTGCGCGCAGGGCGCGCCCGGCGCGACGCACCTGCACGCCGAGTACGACGCCTCCTGGTACCAGGACGACCAGCCGTTCACACCGGCGCACGCGGCGCGCCTCGGCGCCATGACGGCCGTCCACTCCTGGGTGTTCAACGGCACGGCGCAGCGCCACGGCCGCGCGGGCGCGGCGACCACCGGGCACGCCGCCTACCTGATCGAGCTGTCCAAGGCGTGGGCGGACGAGCCGCACCGGCCGGTGTGGCTCCAGGAGGTCGGCGCGCCTGCGCCGCTGATCCCGCCGGAGCACGCGGCCGGCTTCACGTCCGCGACGATCGAGGGCGCGCTGGACTGCACTGACCTGTGGGGCGTCACCTGGTGGTGCTCGCACGACGTGTCGCGCTCGCTCGCCGACTTCCCCGAGCTCGAGTACGGGCTCGGCCTGCTGACCTCGGACGGGGCGGTCAAGCCCGCCGGTGAGGCGGTCGCACGCGCCGCACGCGAGGCGCGCGCCACGCCGCCCGCCCCCAAGCCGCGCACGACCGCGCTGGTCGTGGACGCCGGCGACGACGACACGGCGCCGCACCGGTCGGTCTGCGCGCCGGGCGGCCGCGTCTTCGAGGCGTTCGCCCGGCTGAGCGAGGACGGGGCGCGGCCCACGACGGTGCTCGCGAGTCACGCCGACGACAAGCAGCACCTGGCGGGACGCGGTATCACCGAGGTCGTCACGCCGGAGGCTGTGACAGGCTGAACCGTCACGACCCGACCGTCACGACCACCTGTACGACCACACCAGCAGCAACGGAGCCACCTCTCATGCATGACGACCGCTCTCTGGTCGAGGCCCGCCTCAAGCGCGTACTCGACGAGCGCATCAGGCCCGCCATCTACCCCGAGGCCGTGCCGCTGGACGTGGCCGTGTGGACCGCGCCCGGCGAACCGGTCCCCGTCGCCGAGGGCCTGGCCGCCGAGGTCTCGCCCGTCGCGGTGGGCGAGAAGTGGGGCGCCCCGTGGGGCACCAGCTGGTTTCGGGTGACGGGCAGCGTGCCGGCCGCCTGGGCGGGCCGGGCCGTGGAGGCCGTACTCGACCTCGGCTTCGACGAGAACATGCCAGGATTCCAGTGCGAGGGCCTGGTGTACCGGCCCGACGGCACGCCCGTGAAGGGCCTCAACCCGCGCAACCAGTGGGTACGCGTCGCCGACCGCGCCGAGGGCGGCGAGCAGGTGCGGCTGCACGTGGAGGCCGCGTCCAACCCCGTCGTCCTCGACTACCACCCGTTCCTGCCGACGCAGCTGGGCGACAAGGAGACGGCGGGCGACGAGCCACAGTACCGGCTCGCCCGCATGGACCTGGCGCTCTTCGACGAGACCGTCTGGCAGCTGGTGATGGACCTGGAGGTGCTCGGCGAGTTGATGGCCGAACTGCCCGTCGAGGGCAGCCGCCGCTGGGAGGTGCTGCGCGCCGTGGGCCGCGCGCTCGACGCCGTCGACCTGCAGGACGTGAACGGCACGGCGGCGGCCGCCCGCGCCGAGCTGGAAGGCGTGCTCGCCGAGCCCGCGCACCCGGCCGCGCACCGGATCAGCGCGGTGGGCCACGCGCACATCGACTCGGCGTGGCTGTGGCCGCTGCGCGAGACGGTGCGCAAGGTAGCGCGTACGACGTCGAACATGACAGCGCTGCTGGCCGACGAGCCGGACTTCGTCTTCACCATGTCGCAGGCGCAGCAGTGGGCGTGGGTCAAGGAGCACCGCCCCGAGGTGTGGGCGAAGGTCGTCGAGGCCGTCGCGGAGGGCAGGTTCGTGCCGGCGGGCGGCATGTGGGTGGAGTCCGACACCAACATGCCGGGCTCCGAGGCGATGGCACGGCAGTTCGTGCACGGCAAGCGGTTCTTCCTCGACGAGTTCGGCGTCGAGAACGACGAGGCGTGGCTGCCCGACACGTTCGGCTTCGCGGCGGGCCTGCCGCAGATCATCAAGGCGGCCGGCTCCAAGTGGCTGCTGACACAGAAGATCTCGTGGTCCACCACGAACAAGTTCCCGCACCACACCTTCCGTTGGGAGGGCATCGACGGCACGCGGATCTTCACGCACTTCCCGCCCGTCGACACCTACAACTGCTCGATGAAGGGCAGCGAGATCGCCCACGCCGAGCGGAACTTCAAGGACAAGGGCGTCGCGCGGCACTCGCTCGCGCCCACCGGCTGGGGCGACGGCGGCGGCGGCACGACGCGCGAGATGGTCGCGAAGGCGGCGCGGCTGCGCGACCTGAACGGCTCCGCGCGGGTGGCGTGGGAGAAGCCGGCGGACTTCTTCGCCAAGGCCGAGGCCGAGTACCCGGACGCGCCGGTGTGGGTGGGCGAGCTCTACCTGGAGCTGCACCGCGCCACGCTGACGAGCCAGGCGGGCACCAAGCAGGGCAACCGGCGCAGCGAGCACCTGCTGCGCGAGGCCGAGCTGTGGGCAGCCACCGCGGCGGTGCGCGCCGGACACCCCTACCCCTACGAGCAGTTGGACCGGATCTGGAAGACGGTGCTGCTGCACCAGTTCCACGACATCCTGCCGGGCTCGTCCATCGCGTGGGTGCACCGCGAGGCCCGCGCCACGTACGCGGCCGTCGCGGCGGAGCTGACGGAGATCATCGACGGCGCCCAGCGCGCGCTCGCGGGCGAGGGCACCAGGGCGCTGGTGTTCAACGGCGCCCCGCACACCCGCGACGGCGTGGCCGCGGGCGGGGCCTCGTCCCCCGCCGTGGACGGCGGCGCGGGCGTCGGCAGCAGGGCGGAGGGCGGCTTCGTCCTCGACAACGGGCTGCTGCGGGTGGAGATCGACGGGCGCGGACTCGTGGTCTCCGCGTACGACATCGCGTCGAGGCGCGAGGCGGTGGCGCCCGGCCGCGCGGCCAACCTGCTCCAGCTGCACCCGGACTTCCCGAACCAGTGGGACGCGTGGGACGTCGACGCGTTCTACCGCAACACGGGCGCCGACCTCACGGACGTCGACGAACTCGCGGCGCTGCCGGACGGTTCGGGCGTGCGGATCGTGCGCTCCTTCGGCGCGTCGAAGGTCACCCAGACCCTCACGCTCGCCGCGGGCAGCGGGCGGCTCGACATCCGGACGGAGGTGGACTGGCACGAGACGGAGAAGTTCCTCAAGCTGGCCTTCCCGCTCGACGTGCACGCCGAACGCTACGCGTCCGAGACGCAGTTCGGGCACGTGTACCGGCCCACGCACACCAACACCAGCTGGGAGTGGGCGAAGTTCGAGGCGTGCAACCACCGCTTCGTCCACCTGGAGGAGCCGGGCTGGGGCGTCGCGCTCGTCAACGACTCGACGTACGGGCACGACGTGACGCGCACGGTGCGCGAGGACGACGGCGGCACGACGACGACGGTGCGCGCGTCCCTGCTGCGCGCCCCGCGCTTCCCCGACCCGGAGACGGACCAGGGCGTGCACCGCTTCCACCACGCGCTGGTGCCGGGCGCCACGGTCGGCGACGCGGTGCGCGAGGGCTACCGCGTCAACCTGCCCGAGCGACGCGTCGAGGGCGGCCAGGACGTCGCGCCGCTGTTCGCCGTGGACAACGACGCGGTGGTCGTCACGGCGGTCAAGCTCGCGGACGACGGCAGCGGCGACGTGGTCGTCCGCTTCCACGAGGCGCGCGGCGGGCGGGCGACGGCGACCCTGACGGCGGGCTTCCCGGTGGACGGCGCGACCGCGACGGACCTGCTGGAGCGCCCGCTGGCAGACGCACCGGCCCCCGACCGCACGGGGGACGCGGTGACGCTGTCACTGCGCCCCTTCGAACTCCGCACACTGCGCTTCACGCGCGGCTGAGCCAGGACGAGGGGCGGGGAGCGGGCCGCCTGCCCGCTCCCCGCCCCTCGTGCGTTACCTGGAGGTCGCCTACTCGCCTGGCGACTCGCGGCCCTGCCAGGTGGTCAGGCACGCGCGGTTGCTCTGCGGGTCGGCGAGGACCCAGAACGCCGGCGCGAAGCTGTCGTCAACCAGCGCGCCGCCGGCCTCGATCGCGGCGGCGATGCGGCCCTCGACCACCTCGGGCGGGATGCGCAGGTCGAGGTGCCAGCGCTGCCGCGGAACGTCGTGGGCCTCGGTGGGCTGGAACCAGATCGTCGGCCGGCGACCGGTGGAGTCGCGGATCTGGGTCTCCCCCCAGGCCTCGAACGTCTCGTAGTCGAGCAGGGCCGCCCAGAACGGCCTGATCTCCGCCGCGTCGGCCGAATCGAGGCCGAGCTCGAGCACGCTGGTGCGCTCCGGTCGCGACGTGGCCCCGGCGGCGTGGGCCAGCTCGCTGATCTTCCGTGCCAGCGCGACGTCGCGCGAGGTCACCCCGCCGACGTCGTGACTGATCAGCCGGACGTCGAGCCGCCCGTAGGACACGTCGAGGTCGGGATGGTGGTCCATCTCCTCGGCGGCCGACGCGATCGCCTCGACAAGCCTGACCGCGGCGACGAAGTCGCCGGTGTCAAAGGTGGCGTGCAGCCGGTCGATCAGCATCCGCCAGTCGGGCAGCTCCTCGCCGGCCACATCCCGCTCCGTCAGCTTGCGCCTCGGGTGGGGCGGAGTCCCGGGCTTGTAGCTCACTCACGTCACCTTCTGTCCATCGGCTCGGGGTCGAGGCGACTTCCCGGCGGAAGCCCTCGGGGCCGCCGATTCTGGCACGCGCCACTGACACACGATGCCCTCGCCGGTACCCCCGCGCCCACTGTGCCTTCTGGTACGCGCGGTACGCCCGCGTTAGGGTCTCGGCGTGCACCTGTCACCACGGGTGCCAGACCACGCTGGAGGGAACCTTCCGTGCGCAAGAGAGTCATCGCTTCCACCTCACTCGCCCTCGGCCTCTGCCTGGCCGTCCCCGCCACCACCGCCTCCGCGACCGTCGCCGGCACCCACGCCGGGCCGGGGGCGCCGGGCATCGGGGACCCGTACTACCCGACGTACGGCAACGGCGGCTACGACGTCTCCCACTACCACCTGGGCCTCGACTACCAGCCCTCCACCGACCGGCTGTCAGGCACCGCCGTCATCACGGCGCGCGCGACCCAGGGGCTGACCCGCTTCGACCTCGACTTCGCGCTCGACGTCAGCTCCGTGCGCGTCAACGGCCGTCCTGCGCGGTTCGCCACCAGCGGAGAGCAGGAGCTCGTCATCACGCCGGCCCGCACCCTGCACCGCGGCCAGCGCATGACGGTCGCCGTCACCTACTCCGGCGTGCCCTCGACGGTGGAGAAGTACGGCTTCACCTCCTGGCAGCGCACCCCGGACGGCGGTGTGGCGGCCAACGAGCCCGAGTCCGCGTGGTGGTGGTTCCCCAGCAACGACCACCCGCTGGACAAGGCGACGTACGACGTCACCGTGCGCGTGCCCAAGGGCGAACAGGCCATCAGCAACGGCCTGTTGCTGTCGTCCCGTTCTCACGGCGGAACGACGTCGTACCACTGGCGCCAGGACCGCCCGCAGGCCACCTACCTGGCCACCCTCGCCATCGGCCACTTCGACATCACGCACAGCCGCACCCGCACCGGCGTCCCCATCATCAACGCCTACAGCACCGCGCTCGACCCGAAGATCAAGGCGAACGCCGAGGCAAGCGTCGAGCGCACGGGCGAGATCATCGACTTCCTGAGCGGGTACTTCGGCCCGTACCCGTTCGACGCGGCGGGCGGCTACGTCCCGAACGTCAAGTCCGGCTTCGCGCTGGAGTCCCAGACCCGCGTCTTCTACAGCCCCAAGTTCTTCGACGACGCGCCGGACACGTCGGTCGTCGCGCACGAGCTGGCCCACCAGTGGTGGGGCGACGACGTCTCGCTCAAGCGCTGGTCCGACATCTGGCTCAACGAGGGCTTCGCGGGCTACGCCGAGTACCTGTGGGCCGAACACGTGGGCAAGTCGACTCCGCAGGAATCGGCACGGAAGGTGTACGACAGCCACCCGGCCGACGACCCGTTCTGGACGGTCAAGCCCGGTGACCCGGGCCCGTCGAAGCAGTTCGACGACGCCGTGTACGACCGGGGCGCCGTCGCCATCCAGGCCCTGCGCGACACGATCGGCGACCACGCGTTCCTGCGACTGCTGAAGGCCTGGCCGGCCCAGCACCGCTACGGCAACGGCACGATCACCGAGTTCCGGCACCTGGCCGAGCGCATCTCCCACCGGAACCTGGACGACTTCTTCCAGACCTGGCTCTACACCCCGTCGAAGCCGGCGAGCTTCCCGTCCGGCCACTGAGCGTCACACCCGTGGGAGGGGCCGGGTGAGGCGGTTCGCCGCCTCAGCCGGCCCCTCCGTGCGTTTGGGCTGCGACCAATTCGACCTCGAAGCCGTCGTCGTTCTCCAGGTAGGCGGCGTAGTGCTCTTCGCCACCGGCGTACGGGTGGCGCTCGGGGAACATCAGCTGCCAGCCGTGGAGGGCGGCGTCGGCGGTCAGCTTGTCGACGGCGGTCGCGTCCTCGACGTGGAAGGCGAGGTGGTTCAGGCCCGGACGGCACCGCTCGTGCCGGTCGGCGGCGAGGGCCGGGGACTGCTCGACGACCAGGTACGTCGGCCCGAGCCGCCAGCTCCGGCCGCCGCTCCAGTCCTGGTGGACCGTGTACCCCAACGCCTCCAGCAGCCAGCCGAACGAGTCGACGGCGCGGGTGAGGTCGGGCACCCACAGCTCGACGTGGTGCAGGGCACCGTGCGTCACATGTCTCCTCGGCCCGCCGAGACGGCGAAGGCGCGCCATGCGCCGGCGCGGACCGTCATGTGCGGGCGGGTGACGTCCTTGGAGTCACGGACCAGGACGCAGGCCGAGGTCTCGGCGACCTCGACGCAGTTGTTGCCGCTGCCGCCGCTGTGGCTGCTCTTGTGCCAGGCCAGCGCGGGCGCTTTCACACGTCTCCTCGGCCGACCGAAGCCGCGAAGATACCCCAGGCGCCGTCCGAGACCCTCACGTGGGGCCGAGCGACGTCCTTGGAGTCACGGACCAGGACCCCCGCCGGGCTCTCAGCGACTTCGACGCAATTGCCGCCACCGCCACCGCTGTAAGTGCTCTTGAACCATGCCAGTTTCGTGCTGCTCATAGTTCCCCTCGCATCTGCTCCAGCAGGCTCCGACTCTCCTGACGGCTCAGAGCCTCTGAACGCATCCTGCCATAGCGGTGCTGCATGGCACTGGCAGCATCTCGGTCAGTCACGAGAAGGCTGGTGTCATGAGCTTCGATATAGCCGATCAGTCGGCGGTCGGGAGTCTCCGCCAGGTACATCGCACCCTCGTGGCCTGAGTGGCACTCCTGCCGCAATGGCATGATCAAGAGCTCGACATTGCGAAGTCCTGATACGTAGATCAGGCGATCGAGCAGGGCAGACGTCACTGCGGCACCTCCCAAGTGACGCCTCAGCAGCGCCTCTTCAAGGATGAAGCAGAACATGACGTGAGGCCGCTCACCAATGAGCTGTTGTCGCAAGAGCCGCGCCGCAACCTGCCGCTCCAACTGCTCTTCGCTGAGGGGCGGGAGGTGACGTTCGCAGACCTCGCGGATGTAGAGCTCCGGTTGCAAAAGGCCCGGAACGACAGCACACTCGTAGGCGTACAACGCCAGCGCCTCCTCTTCGACCGCCGCCCATTGCCTGAACCAGGACGCGAGTCCGACCTTGCGCGTCAGACTCCGGGCTGCGGCTCCCACGACGCGCGACGCGGCCTCACCCAACACGGACTCCGTCCGTTCCACCAGGTCCCTCGGCGGGAACCGCTTGCCCTGCTCGATCTTCGCGATGTACGCCGCCGAGTAGCCCACCTTCGGCGCGAACTGCTCCTGCGTCAGGCGGGCTTGTTCCCTTAACGCCTTGAGCACCGCGCCGAACGTCCGCAGACTGTCCGATGCCGTTCCGTCCGGCAGGCCGTCGTCGTTGACCAACCCCATGTCCCACCACCCGCCTTCCGTGCCGCCGAGCCGATCAGGCCATGCTCACGGATAGTGACCCACCCGGTCCACAGGGTCAGCTGGTACAGCACATTCTGTATCGGCGGCGTACCTGTCACCGACTCCCGTCGCCCCACCACGCTGGGGCCCATGCCAGCACTCCACCACCCTCAAGAGGCTTCGCTCGTACGGACGTTCGGGCAGCGCTTCTCGTCGACCCGGCGCGGCGCCCGGCTCGCGCGGTTGCTCGCCGCGCAGCAGCTCGCGGACTGGGGCGTCGCCCGTGGCACGCGGCTCCACGACCGCGTGACACTCGTCGTCGCGGAGCTCGCCGCCAACGCCGCCCTGCACGGGCGGGTCCCCGGGCGGGACTTCGCCCTGCTGCTCGTGTGCGACACCGCGCGGCGGACCGTACGGGTCGAGGTGACCGACACGCACCCCACGCTCCCGGTGTGCCTGCCGCCCGCCGCCGACGCGGAAGCCGACGGCGGGCGCGGCCTCGTACTCGTCGACGCGGTCGCCGACCGGTGGGGCGTGCGCGAGCGCTGCGGGCCGGGGAAGACGGTGTGGGCGGAGTGCGCACCCGGGTGAACACAGATGGACACGGGTGACGGCAACACGCCCACCGCAGGGGGCGCGGGCACGACCTGGGCGGCGTGTCGGGCGGCCGGAGGCCGGTCCGTGACGCAGGGTATCCAGCAAAACTCCCAAGAAGGGGCAAAACGATGCCTGACGCCACCATCCCGTACACGGCAGGTACGCCGTGCTGGGTCGATCTGATGTCGAAGGAACAGCAGGCCTCGCTGGACTTCTACCGCGACCTGCTGGGCTGGCAGGGACAGCCGGGTTCGGACGAGCACGGCGGGTACGCGGTGTGCGAGCTGCGTGGCAAGGCAGTGGCCGGCATCGGCCGGGCGTCGGCCCCTGAGGGGATGCCGGAGCCGCCGACGGTCTGGACGACCTACCTGGCGAGCGACGACGCAGAGGCCACCCAGCGCGCGGTCAGCGCTGCCGGTGGCACCGTGCTCGTCCCGGCGATGGACGTCGCCGACATCGGCCGCATGCTGATCGCCGCCGACCCGCAGGGCTCGGTGTTCGGCGTCTGGCAGTCCGGCTCGTTCCCCGGCGCCGGTGTGGTCAACGAGGCGGGCGCGGTGATCTGGAGCGAGCTGCACACCAGCGACCTGCCCGGCGCCACCGCCTTCTACGGGGAGGTGTTCGGCATGGACATCGTGCCGATGGAGGGCGCGGACGCGTACTGGGAGCTGCGTGTGGGCGGCCGGGGCGTCGGCGGGGCCACGCTGGTCTCCAACGACCCGCAGGGAACGCCGCCGCACTGGCTGACCTACTTCGCGGTCGACGACGTCGACTCCACCGTGGACGCCCTGGTCAGGCGGGACGGCACGGTCCTCGCGCCGCCGTTCGACATGGTCGCGGGGCGGATGGCGGTGGTCGCCGACCCGCAGGGCGCCCCGTTCGCCATGCTGAAGCCGATCCCCGCGTAGGCGGGCGCCAGACGTTCGGGAGGGCGGGACCGGCCCCCGGCCGGTGCCGTCCTCACCTAACAGCCGCCGCGCTGATCAGCGGCGCGTCGCGTGGAAGCTCGCGGAAACCGACGCCGTAGTACACCCGCGCGCCGAGCGCGAACGCGTCGCCGTCGGTCGGCAGCGCCGTGCGTTCGAGCCCGGCCGCAGTGGCGTCGTACCAGTCGATCCCCTCGTCGACCAGGCCTGCATGGCCCGGATGGACGCGGGGGTATAGCAGCCGCTACGGCGCGCTACAGTGGGGCTATGAAGCAGATCAACGTGAGGGTCGACGAGGAGGCGTACGCGGCGATCGAGTCCCGTGCGCAGACCGTGGGCATGTCCGTGAGCGACTACGCCCGCCAGATCGTCGCGGACGAGGGCAACGACCTGCGGCACCGCTTCCTGGCCGCCGGGGCGCACTTCTCGGACGCTTGGGCCGACGCCTTCGCCGACGAGTTCGGCAGCCCGCGCCACGAACGCGGCGAGGGGGCGGCCGCCGCGTGATCGTGCACATCGATCGCGCCTGGCTGCTCGACCTCGCCCACAAGCACCTTCCGCGCGACCCGAGCGTCACCGACTTCGGGACGCTCGCTGCCGCCGTCGCGCGCCACGCCGACAAGGTGATGGGCACCCCCGTCTACACCGAGCCGCACCACCGGGCCGCCGCGCTCATGCACCAGCTCATCCGCGTGCCGGCCCTCGAATTCGCCAACCAGCTGTTCGCGGCGGTGGTGGCCGCCTCGTACCTGACGGTCAGCGGCGCGATCGTCTCCGTCACGCCGAAGGAGGCGGTGTGCCTGGCCGCCCGCATCGAGCGGGAGGCGCTCGGCGTGCGGGAGGCGGCCGACGAGATCCGCGGGTGGATCGCCGGGTAGCGGCTCGCGCCGGGCCGCCGCCCGTACGGCCGGCCCCACGGCTACCCGCCATACCTCCCGTGGCCGATGTGCCAGACGTACGAGGCCGCGATGGACTCCAGCGCCCGCGCGTGCGTCGCGGTGGCCGTGCTCGACGCGGAGTCGGGCGCGGTGAGTTCCGTGATGCGGGCCCTCGCCCGTCGCGCCTCCTCCTCGCACATGGCGGCGATCATCTCGAAGGCCTTGTCCACGTCGCAGCCGTGTTCCGCCGCAAGCAGTGCCGGCAGGCTGAACGGGTCGCGGCCGCCGGAGCGCTTGCGTTCCCTCTCGTACGACGCGAGGTCGTTGATCCAGCCCGCCAGATCGCCCACCGCCGACTCCAGTTCGCGCACCGGCCGCGCGTCGCGCTCGTCGGGGGTCAGCGTGTAGCCGAGCACCGGCTCCGCCGTCGCCACCACCGTCCGCACGAAGACGGTGTGCGGGCGCATCGCCCGGTAGTCGGCCACCTCGACGCGTCCGCCGCCCGCCAGTTCGTGTGCCTCCCACACCAGGCCGTAGAGGCTGTCCCGCAGGGCGCTGGTCAGGCGCACATACTGTTCGGGCGCCGCGCGCCGGCGTGCGCGCGCCAGGACGTCGGCGAGCGCGGCGCCGAACGGATCGGTGCCGCCCGGCAGTTCGCCGTCTGCCCCTGGACGCAGGAAGGCGGCGATCCTGCGCACCAGGGCCGCCGGGTCGCGTGCGCCCTCCTGCTCGGCGTGCGCGTCGTCGAAGGCCGTCAGCCACAGCAGCAGGTCCGCGGCGATCTCCAGGCCCGCCGCGTCGGCGGTGGGGAACGTGCGGGCGATGCCGTGTGCCGTGATGTCGCACAGCGCGTGCCGCGCGCGCTCCGACCCGATCAGCGGGTAGCGGGTCAGCCACTCCTCCAACTGAGCCTGTACGTGCGGCGCGTGCGGGCTCACGGGGAACGGGCCGGGGAACGAGTCCGTCAGGTCGGGCAGGCGCCTCACGCCGCCCTCCCCGCCACCGCGGGCCACCGGGCCTCGGCCACCATGTGCAGCGACGACGGGTGCACGGTGATCTCGCCCACCGGGCGGACGTCCTCGCCCTCGCGCGGCCGCAGCCGCCAGCGCTGCGCGATCAGCGCCGCGATGATCGTCGCCTCCGTCAGCGCGAACGCGTCGCCCATGCACATCCGTTTGCCCGAACCGAACGGGATGAACGCCTCCTTGGGCGGCTGGGGCCGCTCGGGCGACCAGCGGTCCGGGTCGAACCGGTCGGGGTCGGGGTAGATCGCCGGGTCGCGGTGCAGGGCGTACGGGCTCCAGATGACGTCCGTGCCCGCCGCGAGCTCCACGTCGCCGAGGCGCACGTCCGCCGTGGCCTGCCGGGTGACGAGCCAGCCGGGGCTGTACATGCGCAGGGTCTCGTGCACGCACATACGGGTGAACGGGAGACGGCCGATGTGGTCCAGTGTGATGCGGTCGCCGCCGAGAACGGTGTCGATCTCCTGGTGCAGCCGCCGCTCGAGAGCCGGGTTGCGGCCCAGCTCGTGGAAGAGCCACGCCATCACCACCGCCGTGGTCTCGGAACCGGCCGCGAGAATGCCCGTGACCTCGGAGAGGATGTCGTCCTCCGCCAGCGGCTGCCCCTCCTCGTCCCGGGCGGCAAGGAGCAGCGACACGACGTCGTCGTAGGCTTCGGGCCTGGCCCGGTGCTCCTCGATGATCTCCGCGACGGCGCCCCGCATCACGCCGCTCGAGTCCCTGACCATCCGGTTGCGGCGGGTGGGCAGCCGCTCCAGCAGGGCCACCGGCAGCAGGGCGCGCCTGATGGCGGCCATGAAGACGGAGTCGACGCTGTGCAGGATGGTCAGCGCGGGGTCGCGCGGCGGGTTGGACGAGAAGAGCACGGACATGACGACGCCCTGCGTCATGAGCTGCATCTCCGTCTTGAGGTCGAGTGTGCCGCCGTCGCGCCAGGCGGCGATGGACGGTTCGACGGTGTCGCGCATCGCGGTGACGTAGCCGCCGATCTTCTCGCGGTGGAACTTCGGCTGCATCAGGCGGCGCCTGACGAGGTGCGGCCTGCCCTCGGCGACGGGCAGCGCGTCCTTCCCGAACAGCTTCAGCTTCTCGAACAGCAGGCCCTTGCTGAACTGGCCCGACTTCACGGTGAGCATCTCGTGGATCATCTCGGGGGAGTTGACCACGAGCATCTTCTTGGGGCCGAACGTGACACGCACGGCGGGGCCGCCCTCGCGCAGCTTGCGGATGAACGCGAGCCGGTCGCGCAGCAGCGGGACGACGTGGCCGACGAGCGGCAGCCTGCCGGGGGCCAGCGGCGGGAAACTCGTGCCACCGGGTGCGGCGGCGCCGGCACCCAGTGTGCCGGTGCCACCGCCCGGCGCGGCGGCACGGGTACCCGATGCGCCGGCGCGGACGCTTCGTGCGGTGGGCGCACCGGGGGCGGCCCCGCCTGTGGGGTGCTGGGTTCGCTCCGTCATGTCGTGTTCTCTCCCTCTCGTGTCACACGCTTGCTCTGGCAGTGCGCTCACGCGTGCCGGGCCGCCAGCAGGGCCCGCGCGGCGAGGACTTCGGCCTCGATCATGGCTTCCGGCGCGTACAGGGTCTTGTCGTGCCACAGGGCCGGGTGGCGGTGGGCGCCGCGCTCCGGTGCGTACACCGCGTCGAGGTAGGCCTCCGCCCGGTCGAGGGCTTCGGTGTTCTGCGGCTCTCCCGCGTGCAGCAGGATGCGCACCGCGTAGGCGGTCTCCTCTGCGGTGCCGCCCCACACCCCCCAGGAGCCGTCGGCCAGTTGGTTGCCGGCGGCCCACCGCCCGGCCCGGGCGAGGGCGTCGGCGGCGCGTTCGCCGCCGTGCAGGGCGAGTGCGGCCACGGATCGTTCCGTCGCGTAGTAGGGCGAGGCGTGCCACTTGTCAGGCCAGTCGCCGTCCGGCGTCTGTGCCCCGACGAGCCACTCGACCTGGCCCGCCGTCTCGGCCGCGAGGGTGACCCTGGCCTCGGGGTGGTGGTGTGCGTAGGCGCCCAGGGCGCGCAGGGCGTGGGCGTTGGCGGTGACGGAGCCGGTGTCCTCGCCTACGTAGCAGTCGTAGTGGGTCCCGTTGTGGAACCGCGCGAGCGGTTCGGGGCTGCGCGGCCGGTCCACGAGGGCCGCCACGAGCACGGCCATCGCGGTGTCGTCGGCGTCCGTCATCAGGCCGGGCGCGCCCCGCACGCCTGCGGTGTCGTAGATGCGGTCCACCCAGCCGCGCGCGGTGCCCGCGCTCTCGGGTGTGAGCAGCCCGGCGGACGCCAACGCGGTTGCCACCCAGAGGCGTTCGAAGACGAGGATGGGCGCGGCCTCGGGGAAGAGGTGGCCGTATCTGCGTCCCACGTCCCGCAGCTCGTCCGCCGCGCCCGGCGGCAGGTAGGGACCTGGCCCCTCAGCCGCCCCGGTGCCCGCCGGCACGCCGCGCGCCGCCCATGCCACGGTCGCCGCGGGCGAGCTGCCCAGCAGGCCTTGCCCGGTGCCGGACGCGGGTATCAGCGCGTCCGGCAGGCAGCCCGCGATGCCCTCGAAGGTGTGGTGGAACTTGACCGGCAGCGTGCCCGCCGCCGCGTACTTCTTCGCCACGTACTCGGGCGCGGCGGCGTGGTAGCCGCCCGGGACCGGGATGCCGGGGCCCCGGTGCCAGGGGCCGAGCGTCTCGGAAGCGGCGAAGTCCCCGTCCGCGAGGTGGTGGTTGATCGCGGCGACGAGAGCGGGCACGAGGATCTCCGCCGCCGCCGTGTCGGGCCAGGGGCCGCCCTCGGGCAGCGCGCGCAGGGCGCCGAGTCCGCGTCCCGCGGCGGCGGACACACGGGCGGTCAGCACACCGGACGCCGTGCCGCGCCGCGCCACGGCCAGCAGCGCCTCCACCGCGCTCAGCGTGGGGACGAGCCGGTAGCGCACCGGGCCCTCACCCCAGCTTCCGTCCGCCGCCTGCTCGTCGAGCAGGTAGGCGATGCGCCGTTCGTCGCCGGTCAGCCAGGGGGCGTACGACACGACGCGGGCCGTCTCGTAGAGCGAGGGGCGGACCGCACCCCAGCCGTCCTCGTCGACTGAGGCAACCAAGCGGTCGGCGGGGTGTACTACCGTTGACGTTGACACCGTTGTCGTCCGTACGGTGGTCATGACTGCTGCCCCTCCCATTCGGCGCCCGCGGCGCACTTCCAGTTACCCCGGCTCACACTTCCCGCGCTCACACCTGCCGCCTCGTCGCCGCGCGCGCGAGGCCGCGCAGGCCCTCGACCGCCTGCGGCGTGAACGGCGCCCGGTCCAGCGCCGCGAGGGCGGCGTCGTGGCGCTGGGCGATCATCTCCTCGACCGCCTGGCGCGCCCCGGTCGACACGAGGATCTCCCGTACCTCCGCGGCCTGTTCCTCGGTGAGGTCGGGCCGGCCGACCAGCTCGCGCAACGTCGCCGACTGTCCCGCCGAGGCCGCACGCACCGCGTGCGCCATCAGCACCGTGGCCTTGCCCTCGCGCAGGTCGTCGAGTGTGGACTTCCCCGTGCGCACCGGGTCGCCGAACACACCGAGCAGGTCGTCACGCAACTGGAACGCCTCGCCCAGCGGTATCCCGAACGCCGAGCAAGCGTCGAGCACTTGGGCCGAGGCACCGGCCAGCGCGGCGCCGATCTGCAACGGCCGCTCCATCGTGTACTTGGCCGTCTTGTAGCGGATGACGTGCAGCGCGGAGTCGATGTCACCGGACAGCGCGCGCCCCGTCGCCCGCAGGTCTAGCAGTTGCCCGTACATGACTTCGCTGCGCATCTCGCTGACAAGTGGCAGGACTTCGGCGAGTCGCCCGGCATCCAGGCCTGCGGTGTGCAAGAGTTCATCGGACCAGACGAGCGCCAGGTCTCCGAGGAGCACGGCGGCACCCATGCCGTGTGCCTCGGCCCTGGCACCGGGCCCGCCCCCGGCGGTGTAGGCTGCCGCCAAAGCGCGGTGTGCGGACGGTTGGCCGCGGCGTGTGTCGCTGTCATCCATCACGTCGTCGTGCACGAGGGCGAAGACCTGGAAGAGTTCGAGGCTCGCGGCGGCGTGTATCACCGTCGAGTCGGGACCTGGTGGTGTGTCCACGGCGTGCCACCCGTAGACGCACAGCAGTGATCTCAGGCGTTTGCCGCCGGTGAGCATGTGGCGCAGGGTCGTGGTGAGGTAGGGCAGTTCGCCACCCGGGGCTCCGCGGTCCTTCGCGTCGAGGAAGCCGGTGAGCGCCTCGTCCACCATGCGTCTGAGCGAGGCGTTTTCCGGCAGGCGTGAGCCAGGCAGGGTTTTGGTCGTCAACGGATCGATCCCCTTTCAGTCAAGAACCGTGCGGCGGTTCCACTCGTGCAGAGGACAGGCCAGGGATCACGGGCGATCCCTGGTGCAGGCCGTCGTGGTGCCGGCCGTGCGCACCCTGTGCGGCCGGCACCGTGTCATCGCGACGAGCGTGTGCGGGTCAGGGCGCTGAGGCCATGGCGCCTGTCTGCGGTGCTGTCCGCGGTGAGCCGGCGCTCCCCCGGTCCGCGGAGCTGCGGCTCCAGGGCGTGGCGCCGTCCGCGTCGGGGGCGAGCGGTGTGAAGCGCGCCGGGAGGGCGGTGAGGGTCCGGTGGATCGTCCCCTCCTTGTACGTCAGCTCCTCCACCGGCACCGCGAGTGTGATGTCGGGGAGGTAGGTCGCCAGGCGCTCGATCGCGGCGGTGGCGATCAGCAGGGCGAGGTCGCGCGCCGGGCAGGCGTGCGGTCCCGCGGCGAAGGCCAGGTGGGCCTTGTTGCCCGACCGGAAGCCGTCCGCCGGCACGCCCTGGTGGGGGCAGGTGTTGGCGGCGGCGTAGGAGATCATGACCGGCGCGCCCGCGGGGATGCGGGTGCCGTGGAACGTGACGTCCCTGCGTGCCGTGTGGAAGCTGTAGTTGGCCACCGGCGAGTCGTTCCACAGCGCGTCGTCGATGGCGTGCTGCACGGGCAGGGATCCGGTGGTGAGTGTGCCGAAGTAGCGGTCGTCGCTGAGCATGCGCACGCACGTGTTGGCGATGAGGTTGGCCGTCGGCTCGTTGCCTGCGCCGAGCGTGAGCAGGATCTGCTGGGTCGCCTCCTCCCTGTCGAGGCCGTTGGGGTGGTCGATGAACCAGGACGTCAGGTCGTCACCGCGCTGCGCCGCCTTGGTCTCGTAGAGCCCGGCCAGGTAGGCGCCGAAGGCCTGGGCGCCCTCGCCCGCCCTCGCCGGGTCGGAGCCGACCATCGCGGCGAGCATCTCGACGAGCCGGGGGCCGTACTCGTCCGGCATGCCGAACAGGCTGTTGAACACCATGAGCGGCAGCTGGGTGGCGTACTGGGCGACCAGGTCGACGGTGCCCGCGTCGGCGAAGGCGCTGAGCAGCGTGTCCGCGTGACGGAACGTCAGCGTGCGCACCTCGTGCGGGTCGAGCAGGCCGAAGCAGTCGGTGATCACCCTGCGCAGGTGGGCGTGGTTCTCCCCGTCGGCGAAGATGACGTTGGGCCGCCACTGCGTCGGCTGGCTGATGGAGCTGGACTCCGGCACCCTCGACTGCCAGGGCCTGGTGTCCTTCGACCACGTCTCCGTGTCGTGCAGCAGGTCGAGCGCCGCGCGGTAGTCCGTGACGAGGTGGACGACGAAGCCGGGGGCCGCCTCGGCGAGTGCCACGGGGCCCTGGGCACGCAGCAGTTCGTAGCTGCGCTCGGGGTCCGCCGCGTGTTCGGCCCCGTACAGGCGCACGGGTGCCATGTCAGGTGTGGTGGTCGTCACGACGTCTCGTTTCCGGCACGCGATATGGAGTGGGCGGTGAGTTCGATGAGGGCGTTGAGGCTGCTGTTCGTCTGCCGGGCGTCGCAGATGACGAGCGGGGTGTCCGGGGCGAGGTCGAGCTTTGACCTGAGGATCTCCAGACTGTAATCGGGCGAGTCGGGGAAGACATTCACCGCGACGGCGTACGGCAAACCGCGCTCCTCGATGAGATCCATCACTTCGAAGGAGGCGTCGAGGCGGCGGGTGTCGACGAGCACGAGCGCGCCGAGCGCACCGAGCGCGATGCCCTTCCACAGCGGCAGGAAGCGCCGCTGGCCCGGGGTGCCGTACAGGTACAGCACGATCTTGTCGCCGGGCAGGGTGAGCCTGCCGAAGTCGATGGCGACGGTCGTCGTCGTCTTGTTCCGCAGGCCGACGAGGCTGAGGTCGTCCGTGTCGGCCGCGGCGTCCGTCATGACCTCCTCGGTGTGCAGCGTCGGAATCTCCGACAGGGTCCTGATGGCGGTGGTCTTGCCGACCCCGAGGTGGCCGGCGACCAGGATCTTCACCCGGCGGTGGGCGCCCTCGGGCAGGTAGACGGGGCGCCGCCCCGCGGGAGCGGCCGCCCCCGCCCACGCGGCCGGGTCCACCGCGACCTGCTGTCCCGCCGCGGCGGTCTGCCCCGCCGGTGCGGCCTGGGCGCTAGACCAGGAGTGCTCGGAGTCCACTCAAAACCTCTTCCATGACTTCCTTGGACGGGCGGTCCGCTTGCGCGGCGACGGTGGCTGCGTCCGACACCGGGACACTGCCCTTGAGCTGACCGTCGGAGACGAGTTGTTCCGCGACGACGATGCCGACGCTGACCGGGAGGCCGAGGTATCCGGCGATCTCCATGACGGTCAGGGAGCCGCCGTCGAGCAGCTCGACCACGCGCTGGTGGACCGCCGTGTGGTAGGGCGCGAGAGGCAGCCCGGTGGCGCGCAGGGCGGTCAGCGTGTCAATGGTGCTGCCGGCGGTGGCGCCGCCGGTACCGGTCGCCAGATAAGCGGGCAGCAGCCTTCGCCGTTCCTGGCCGCGGCTCATGACGCACTGTCATCGGTACGCAGGGGAACGGACATGAGCTGCTCGCCCAGCTTCTTCGCCTGGCGCGCCATGGTGTGCGCGACGACACCCATCGGCATCTCGGCGTCCCCGGACACCGCGATCAGTGTGTTCGTCCTGATTCCGGCGGGCATCACCATGTACGTGCCGTACGCGTTCTGCACGGTGACGGTCTCCACCGGCGTCTGCTCCGGCGCGCCGAGCGCCGTGTTCGCGGCCGAGCGGGAGGCCGCGTGCAGCGCGGAGGTCATGGCGGCGATGCCGTCCGCCTCGTCCACCGGAAGCTCCGACGACCGCGCGACGACCATGCCGTCCAGGGTCATGATCAGCGCGTGCCGTACGCCCTTGATCTCGGAGATCGGGTTGAGGTACCAGGCAGACTGCCCTATTTGCTGGTGGGGGGTGCTCACAGAGTCTCCTCCGGGTCGTTGTGGGCGCGGCCGCTGGCGAGCCCTTCCTCGAACTGGCTCCAGGTGTCACGGACGCGCTCGGGGTCCAGGTCGCGGGCGGCGGGGGGCGCGACGTCGGCCTGCACGGCACGGGCGGGCTCGCGGCGGCGGCGCTGCGGCAGCTCGGGGGCGGCGGCCGCGGCCGTCGGCACGGGGGCGGGGGCCGCCGGGAGCTCGGGCTCGGGGGCTTCGGGGCGCTTGGGGACCTGGGGCGGTACTGCGGGCAGGGGTGCCATGGCCGAGAGGGGTTCAGCCTCCTCGTCGATCGTCGTCAGCAGGTTCGGGGGTATGGAGAGCACCGCGCGCACCCCGCCGTACGGCGAGGGGTTGGCGATCGAGACGTGGAAGCCATAGTCGGCGACGAGCCTGCCGATGGCGGCGAAGCCCTGCGACGGCGGGTCGCCGAGCTCGGTGAGCATGATGTTCTGCTGCTCCGCGCCGGACACCAGCTTGGTGCCGCGGGCGACCGCTTCTGCGGTCATGCCCTTGCCCGCGTCGTCCACGGTGACGCAGACGCTGCCGTTCTCGGTCTCGATCAGGCTGACGTCGACGACGAGGTCGTCACGGGAGTGCTCCAGCGCGTTGGCCATCAGCTCCGCGACGGCGACGGCGACGGGCTCGGCGGCCCGGCCCACGATGCCGGTGCCCGCGGCGTGCAGCCGCGAGCTGATCTTGATGCGGTCGAAGCCGCGCAGGCGCGAGGAGGCGCCCGTGACGATCTCGGCCACGTAGGTGTCCTTGCGGACGTGCCCGGGCCAGGCGCCACAGACGATGGCCGCCTTCTGGATCAGGCGGAGGTTCTGCTCGTTGAGGTGGTCGGCCGCGAGCAGGCGCTTCGTCAGGCTGCGTGGTGCGCTGAACTCGTGCTGGAGGGCGTCGATCTCCGTCTGAAGGCGGTACGAGAGCGCCTGCATGTCCTGGCACGCGCCGCGCAGGGCCGCGCGGGCGGCGGCGTCGATACGGCGGCGCTCTTTGAGCGACGTGGTGGAGAAGCTCTCCAGCACGGGCGCGAACACGTCGGCGCTCTCGCCGGGTTCCGATCCGCCTCCCGCCCGCTGCCCGCCCTCGTGCAGCGGCCCGGGGACGGGGTGGTGCGAGCTGATGAGGTGGAGGGCGAGGGCGGGGAGCCTGCGTGAGACCAGGTGGTCGAGTTCTTCGCGGAACTCGCGCTCACGGGTCTCCGCTGCCTTGAGGCGGGCCTCCGCCGTGCGGCTGCTGGCCTCCGCGGCCAGCGTCCTGGCGTCGGCGGCCTGGGCGGACGAGGCCAGTTCCTGCGCTCTGCGCGCCTGCCTGCGGCGCGAGCGTGCGAGCACCAGCGCGACGACGACCATGACGGCAGTCGCGACGCCGAGTAGTACGGCGGCTACGGATATCGAGCTCACTAGTGAGGATCCTAGAGGGTTGGGGCTGAGCTTCCGGTCGTCCCTGACCAGGGGCCAAGCGGTGGACGGCGACGATGCAAGGCGTCCGGAGCCACGGCTCTCCTCGTGTGCAAGCGCTTTCGACTCCCTGAATGCCCTACGTCAAACGGACGCCAGTGTACGGACGTTGATCCTCTCACGCACCGCCTGTACCGCGCGTCCGCGTAGCGATGCCGTAGGCATCCGACGATGCGTCACCACAGTGTGAGCAAGCGGCGACGGTGCGTCAGGCCGGCCCTGCGGTACGTGGGCGATGTGACGGGCGTGTGGCGACGGTGTGCACACCTGCTGACGCCCCATCGGCGCGAATGCGCCGTCCGGCGCGGGGTTCGCCCGCAGGGCGCGGGGTTCGCCCGCAGGGCGCGGGCGCGGGGGCCGCCGGGCCGCCGGGCCGCCGGCGTCACCCCGGGAGAAGGGCCCGCCCG